>CAZDAH010000070.1:11820-15606 GCA_964503405.1 uncultured Ignavibacteria bacterium | reverse complement strand
TGGGAGCCCCCAGCCCGCCTTTCGAAGCGTCGGGATCAGACGATGATGCGAATTCGAGGGCAGGAAAATATCGACCTCGTCCAACGATTTCCTGAGGTCATAGCGGGCCGGCAAACATCCGCACATTACCAGGATCGACCCCGTCTTTCGGCGTTTATGAAGTTCGAATACCGCGTCCAGGGTCTCAATTTTCGCATCGTTGATGAATCCGCAGCTGTTAAGCAGAATCAGGTCGGCCGATTCGATATCGTCGGTTCTGCTCACGCCCGCGGCCGCGAGATCGACCTCGAGCGCTTCGGAATCGATCTGATTTTTGGCGCAGCCGAGGGTGGTCAGGTAATATGTCCTGGAATTTTCAGCCGCCACAGTCAAACGTCCTAATAATAGACATAGCCATATAATATAATCATCTTCCCGGCAAGAAGGATATAAAAAGCTCGGCTGACATTTCCTATTCAGTGAGATCTATAAAATCATATCCATTCGGCATATCCAGAAAAAACAGGTCTATCTTCCGGGGGCGTTTTAGTTTTTCGCCAGTTATGCTCAAGGTCACCAGATCGCCGGAGGAATCGGTATACGATATCGACTTGACCCGGTTATCTGCATCGACCGCCATTGCCAGGTCCGTCGGCTTCACGTTCTCCCTGCCTCGTAGATAGTATATGGTCCTGGAACCATCCATCGAGAAACGGTCGAGATCATAGCTGCTCTTCCAGTTAAGTATAAAATCCGAGGGCATGGTCGAGCCAACGGCGTTTTTCTTGTGCACCTGGCGATGTCTCTCGGACAGAACCCAGATGGTGTCGCCTACCCCGACTATCTTCTCTTTCTCTCCGGTCAGAGAAAAGGTATCCGGAGGGGAATACAGGTATTCCATGTCGGTGGTGTCGGATTCTTCAAAAATCTCGGAATACACCACGGACCGGATCTTCCATTGAATGCCGTCCGCCAACAAGTATCTTTGATGAACTTCCTCGAACCGCGCCTCGCCGGTGACCCCGATCAGCGATGCCAATACGATCAAAATAGCCGTCATGATCTGAAATCTTCCGATTCAAGATAAGCCTCGTCGACCAGCACTTCGCGGGCTTTGCTGCCGTCGAACGGCCCCACGATACCCGAATTTTCAAGCTGGTCTATCAAACGGGCGGCTCTTTGATAACCCACTCCGAGTCGTCTTTGCAGAAGGGAAACGGACCCCTGTTTATGACGGACTACCAGTTCTACAGCCTCTTTATAAAGAGGATCGGAAGCCGGATCGAAACCAGGGATGGCTTCTTTAGAGCTGCGATCGAATATTTCAATTGGCTTGGTCCTGAATTCCTGTTCCGAGATGAACTCGACCACCCGCTCGGTCTCTTCGCCGGAAATAAACGCGCCATGAATACGAACCGGCGCGGGCATGCCCGGACTGGAGAACAGCATATCGCCGCTTCCCAGAAGCTTCTCGGCGCCGTTGGCGTCGAGAATCGTCCTCGAATCGACCTTCGTCGCCGTCTGAAAGGCGATCCTGGTGGAGAAGTTAGCCTTGATAAGGCCGGTGATTACATCCACCGACGGTCTTTGGGTCGCAAGAATCAGGTGAATTCCTACCGCCCTGGCCATTTGGGCGAGACGGGTGATAAGCGATTCCACTCGATTCAGCCCGCTGATCATCAGGTCGGCGAGCTCGTCTACCACTATTATCAGATAGGGAAGCTGCTCTTTCGATATCCGGTTGTAATCTTCGATATTGCGCACGCCCGCCCTGGCCAGAGTCCTGTATCGTTCTTCCATTTCCAGAACCGCGTCTCCAAGGAATCTCTCGGCGTCCCGCATCTCGTTGACTACAGGCTTTTCCATGTGGGGGAGGCCGTTGTAAACCGAAAGTTCGAGTCTCTTGGGATCGATGAAAATGAACCTGACCTCGTCGGGATGCAGTCTGAATATGAGGCTTGTTATAATCACGTTCAAACAGACGGATTTGCCGGAACCGGTGGATCCAGCGATCAAGAGATGGGGCATCCTGGAAAGATCAGCGACATAAGGTTCGCCGCTGATCGTTTTGCCGAGGGCCACTAATAACCTGTCGTTAGATTCGCTGAATGCGGGTGATGATAAGATCTCCTTTATGAATATTCCCCGTCTGATCTTATTGGGAATCTCCACACCTACGGCCGGTTTTCCGGGAATGGGAGCGACTATTCTGATTCTGTCGGCCTGCATAGCCAGAGCAAGATCATCGGAGAGGTTGACAATCTGCGAGACTTTGATGCCGCTTGCCGGTTTGAATTCAAACCTTGTGATTATGGGCCCGGGGAAAATATTCACAGTGTCGGCTTCTATTTCCACTCCGAAGGTCAATAAGGTCTTGCGAAGAGCGTCTGCGGTACGTCTGTACGCGGAATCGTCGAGGACGGGCTGGTCGAGCGGCGGATCATCGAGCAAATCGAGATTCGGCAGAGCGTATTCCCCTTTTTTGGCTCTTCTTCTCGGCTTCGACAGCATCCCCGAATCGTCCGTCTCTTCCTCTACTATACCGTCATCATACGAATCGGAGGCAGAGCCCTCGACTGTCCCCTCCGCCAGATCCGACTGCCCTTGATCTTCCGACCGCACCGGATCCGATTTCTTTTTTCGCCTTATCAGCACAAGACTCGAGAGAATGCCGCCGCGTTTTGCCTCGCCCGACAAATCTTCCATTATTTTGGTTTTACCGCCGATCAGAGACCTGACTCCGGAGGATGCCATATCCCATCCGTTTTTCAGCAGGCCGAGAGTTTTGCCGGCCAGGGTCTTGAAGGCCGCCGGTATGATCAGAATCACTCCCATAATTATCAACGATATCATGAGAGTATAGGAAAAGAACGAGCCGAATAGAGTCAGCATCATTCTGGCCAGGTGAAGCCCGGTCGCGCCCCCGAATGTCACGCCGAGACCGGAGGAATCATCCCTCCCATGCTGCAGCGAAGCCAGGGTCATTAAACCGACGGCAAACCCGCCGCCGATGAGGCTCCATTTGCGTAAATCCGCCGTCGACCAGCCGAAGAAGCGGTTCACTCCCCATCCGGCCAGAAGGAGCGGAACAATGACAGCGCAGAATCCCAGCGCCGAAAAGAGGATATACGATATCACCGCACCGACAACGCCACCGCGGTTATTCAAACCCGAAAAAAGCGACCCGTATTCGCCATCGCCCAAAGCCTGTTTGATTTTCGGGTGGTCGGCGTCGAAATCGTAGGTGATCAGGCTTATAAATAATAGCAAAGCCAGGGCTGTCAGCAAAAGCCCCAGGATCTTGTCCCGCTTACTTTTTTCCAGATCCTTCAATAATCTCATAAGGAAAATTTATCACCCACGTTCCTGAGTGTCAATACATTACAAGTCAATCGAGATGATAGAGCGTATTGAAACCCCAGTAAAACGGGGCTCCCCTGTAACGTCCGAACAGGTATGACGCGGCCCCGTCGCGGGATACGGCTATTCCGCGGCGGGAGTTCAGGTTATTGAAGAAAGTCCAATAGAAATACGAAATCGCCTGGTCTGGAATCTCCCAGAGCGTACTTATCATCCCGTTGTAGCCGGCCCGGGCCGCCCATAATGACTCCAGCCTGACCCGGTCGGCGCCGTCCTCGACCGGCTTGAGATCGCAAAACAGATATCCCCCTTCGCTCAACACATCCCGGCCATCGATCCCCCAAGAGAAACGTATGGCGTTGTCGTTCGATTCCGCGCAGCCTTCCATGGCCTCGACCACTCTGCCGCGGGTCAAACAGCGCATCCGCAACCTCGACCTGCTCTCCG
>CAZDAH010000070.1:8569-11810 GCA_964503405.1 uncultured Ignavibacteria bacterium | reverse complement strand
TGACAATCCCGACTTGCAACTTGTCATTCACGTCGGAGAAACATGGGGAGAGGCCGACGGCGGTATCCGTCGGAAACTCTCCAGGGAGGAACAGAGAGAACAAAATATTGTAGGATTCCCCCAAATAGTCGCCATGCGGAATCTTCAGCGCCTTAAACGGAATCGCCACAAGCGGACCGTCGGGAATTATGAGGATATCCTCTTTGCTCTCTATCAGGGATTCAAACGTCCCGAGCAGTTCGACATACCATCCCTCGAGGACCGAATCCGCGCCCGACGTACCGCGAAGCAAATCGACAAGCTTCCTGGAAACTTCTCTCAATAGATCCTCGCCCTTTTCAATTATGTTATACGCGATAGAATCGGTATCTATATAAAATACGATCGAATACTCCGGCATTTGATAATACCGTAGCAGGCATCTCGACGTCCCCAGAACTCCTTGAATTGCGTCAACCGACGTTTCCATCTGTCCCCATAAACGCCTGTATTCGCTGTTTTTCGAAAGGAAAGAGCCCATTACACGCCGACGCGCTCCCGGCTCAGATTCTATGATACTGATCGAATTCGCCAATTCGATTTCTGCGCTGTCGAGATTCCCGCGTGATAGATGCAGGGACGACGTTCTCGAGAGGATCATCCTCTCGAAATAATAGATGGAACCCGGCAGGTTTTCTTCGGCCAGCTCGATTTTGGCCAGAAGGGAGTAAAGTTCATCTATCGCCGAGTCGAGATGATACTGCTGTTTTTTATAAGCCGGTTCGGGAGGATAAGCGCCATATAGAGAATCGGCGGTCTCAAGATGGCGCCGTCTTTCATCGCCCGGCGAAATCTCGGCCAGCGCGCGAGCGCAGCGCCATTTCAGGAGCCGGGCCGAGTCGTCTTCTTCCGATTTCATGACGAGTTCCAGGCGGCGGCGGCTCATCTCCGACTCACCGCGCTTTATATTTATAATGGCCAGATGATAATCGGCGAGATTTCGCTCGAATTCATCGCCCGACGTTTCAGCTATTCGCGTCAAAACGGAGTCCGCATTCCCGGGATCCGCCTGCGGCAATGTCACCGATTTTATTCTCAGAATCGAACTGACGCTTACGGCGGTGTCCTGGCGGGCGAACTCGACCGCCAGTCTGTACTGCTCTTCAGCCTTGTCATATTGATCCATCGCGTAGAAAACATCGCCCAGATTCTCGAAGGCGAGAGATTGTCGATGGTAATCGCCCGTTCCTCTCGCGATCGACACAGCCGATACCGCGTCATTGTAGGAGTCATCAGCAGCCCCTCGGCGGATACTAATTCTGCTGGAAAGAACCAACGATTCCGGATCGTCCGAATCGTCTGCCAGTATCTCGTCGGCAAGCCTCCTAGCCTCGTTGATATCATTCGTTTCGAAATAACTTTCGGCCAGATGATAACGGCAATCCCGGGAGAATCGGCGATCGTTCATCGTGTCGAAATATTTCATCGCCCTGTTCAACGCGGATCTGCCCTCGGAATGATTTTTCAGCCTGATATATTGAATTCCGAGCGTCTTAAGGGCCTGGTTACGCCAATATTCGGAACCGGCGCCTTCAAACAGCTCCAGCGCTATTTCCAGGTGTTCTCGGGCCTTGACATCGGCCCCAAGGGCGATTTCCGCTTCTGCCAAGACAGTATACGCTTCCGCCAGAATGACCGAATCTCCCGCCGATTCCGCCAGCGCTGAAGATTCGCGGGCGTTGTCCGCCGCCGCGTCGAAAACGCGCATGACGGCGAAATCTTCCGCCAGATGCAGGTAGCATTCGGCCTGCATCGACGAATCATTTAGCTGACCGGCGAGTTTGAGGATTTCCCTTGACGATTTGAGGGAAAGCTCGATTCTGCCCGCTTCCCGGGCGATATCCCTGTACTCCTGCCAGCGGTAGATTCGCAAATCGAGATCGTCGTTGGCGTTATTGACGAGTATCTCCTGCGCGGACAGGGCTTCGCCAAAATTCCCGGTCTTTAAGAATACCTCGATCATTTTCCCGGCAAGCTCGTCGGATATGTCCTTCGAAATAAGCGAGGAATTCTCCAGACCGCGGGCTTTAAGGTAATATTTCCCGGCTTTCTCCCAATTTCCTTTCGCCGCGCAGGAATCGCCCGAGGCAATGGCTTTTTCATACCATTGGAACATCTTTCCCGGTCTCTGCGCGGCCTCCAAACCATTTTGGCCGAAATATTCGATTTTAATCGCCGCTCGAGCATCTTCAGCCAGTTCACTGCGCGCCCTTTCAAAGGCCGTTGAAGGTTTATGCGAAGCGAGAAATTCGAAGAACCGCTCGACGAAACTTTCGCAAGTTCTCCGTTCCAGAGACTCATCAAGTATAATGACCGCTTTGAATCCTCCCGACAGGATGGAGCTGACCATAGCCCATTTCTCAGCCGGAGCTATGCCGACAGGAAAATCTGTCAGAATGGCGCCGAACGCCCCGGCGGAAAGCCACGGAAAGTCGCGAATATAGATTCTTGTATTCTCGCCATCCCCGGAGGACGAATCCCCGAAAGCCCAGTATGACATGAGCGGGCTGTATTTATCGAAACTCAGCTGCCCGTCAAGTACGATCCAGCCGTACCGCCTCTCATTAGCGGGGCTGAGGAGCATGTCGGCGGAAAGAGTATCGGCGGGTAACGCCCCGGGCTCCGTGGTGTTCAGCACGGGATTGCCGAGACGTACAATCGCGCGGCCTTCCAGCATGCATGGCTCGTCGTCCGCGTTGACTCCAGCTTCACCCAATGAATACGCCCGCTTAATTGCGATATGGGGATGAATCTCCCTGATCGACCCGGCCAACGATTCGTAAGCGCGGTCATCTCCGATAATCGTGACAATTTCCCCGTCTCTCAACTCATTCGCCAGGAGCAATCTTGCCGAATCTTCCCCGCTTGTTATCGAGCCCGGCCGCAGGCCCCGCGAATCCAGAATCCATATTAGTCTGTTGCCCTCGGCCATTCGCGCAATAAGACAGGCTTCTTCGGGGGGAGGATTCTCCAGAAGCCGGCTCAGCGACGCGGTTTCGGCGAACAAGAGAGGAATCAGGGACGGATTCGATTCGGAAATTTTTTCTCTGAGGGAAAGAAGCCTCGATCTTATCGACAAGCGCTCGCCTCGGACCCTCTTCAATTCCACCTGGCCGGTCGTCCCCAGCGCCTGCAGCATTCTTTCCTCGGCCTGCGATTTGAGCAAATCGCCCTGGTATTTCTTAATCTGACGAATGTACGC
>CAZDAH010000070.1:4337-8559 GCA_964503405.1 uncultured Ignavibacteria bacterium | reverse complement strand
CCGGCATTCCACGCCTTGGCGACAGCGCGCTCGAAAACGCGTTCGACAAGACCCTTCTCTATTTTATATGAGGTTCGGGTCGAGAGCATTTCGAACGATTTCAACAATTCATCGAGAGAATCCTCTCCTTCCGCTTTGCCGCGCGTAAGCAGATCGAAGCCCCTTGTACGGGAATGCACAGCTTCTGATTTAGAAAAGGGGACGTCGCTCAACGCTCTATCCGTGGCCGTATTATGAGCGTCGAAATCTCCCAGAAGGAAGGATACCGCCGCCTCGTTTAACGAGAGACTCGCCAGGAGCGCCGGGCTCTCAGCGAAAGCCACCTCGGAAATACCGTCTCTGAACATGCTCCTCGCCGCCTCCAGCGCTTTTTCGGTAATTATTGCCCGATCATCGAGACGGGTGAGAAATTGCTCCAGGTTATGGATACCGCTAAAATCGGCGCCGCGGGCGGAATTCAGCCCACTAATAGTCCCGCAAATACCGAGGATATTGAGCAATTCCGCTTTTGAAAAGGAGTCAGACGGCACGACTTCGGCAGTCAGGTCGGCAGCGAACTTGGCTATCCGTTCAATCAGATCGGCGTCGGCCATCGCTCCTGTATCCGATAACACAGCTGCGGTCAAATTCAAAAGGTAACTCATGGCCGGACCGTATAATTCCGCCTTCATCGCCTTCTGGAAAGCCCGGGCCATTGACTGAGCCGCCGAATCGATATATCCCCTATTGTAATACTCGATCCCGAGATCGTTGTAGATACCCATCGCTGAACCGGCTTCGTTTTTCCTGTCAAGGATCGAAATCTTCTGTTTGTTTCTCTCCACCGCCGCTTCCGCCGGGCAGGTATACGAGGCCAGCAGCGCACGGTCGGCGGCGTCGCTAAATCCGTAGGGATAGATTGAGTTTCCATAGATAATCGGGCCGAAACTGAAAATTGGTATCTCGATACCGAGAGGAGTTACGGCGAGCTTCAGCCTGTCCTCGACTAACCGCCCTCGCCTCCCGGACCTTTTCAGCATGTCAATCGCCTTCTGCGCCGAGCCCGCCGCGGCGAGATAATCGCCGAAGCCGCGATAACAGACGGCCTCGGCCTTTAATAAATGAGCGGCTTTCAAATAATTGCCCTGCGCCAGATAGAACGGGATTGCGGTCCGATAATATTCCACGGCCTCTATATAATTGCCAGAAAGCTGAAGTAACAATCCTATCCTGGCCGCCAGCTGCGCCTGGCGGGAAACGTCGCCCGACTCGATAGATTTTCGATAGAGGATCGAATAATTTTCAAGCGAGGCTTTGATGCTGTCGATTTGAAATCCCGATTCGCCGAGTTTGCCCAGATAAGTTTCGGATATATCACCTGATATCAGGGAGGAATCGCCCCTCGCGGCCCGCATGAAACTCTCGAAGGCCGACTTATGCCGGCCCAATCCGAAATAAGCCTCGCCGAGGTTCAGATGGAAGGCCGCCTCCAGGCAGGGGTAATCACCGGCAAGGGTAATACCGGAAGCCGATATTTCAACCGCCCTTTCGTACAATTCTGAATCGCCCTTTCCCAGCTTTTCGAGCGCGCAATACACGAAACCGAGAGAAAGATAGGGCAATGGATAACTGTAATCGATTTCCAAGGATCGCTCTAATAATCCTGCGGCTTCATCCAACAAAGATTGCTTTCCGCTTCGCTCGAATCCGATAATGTCGAGCAGAGCTTCGAGATATTCTCTTCTCCCTGGGGACAGGGAAACCTTATTATCGACATTTCGACCTTTTTCGTCCGAGGATTCGGCCAGCGCGGCGGCCAATCCCCAAATGGCGTAATGATCGTTTTGATTGATGCCCAGAGCTTCCTTGAAATGCGCCGCAGCGGCGGAAGGATCGTCAGTCAGAGTCGCGTAACCTTCGGCTGTCCGCAACATCCCCATTTTCCGTCGAAACCGCGCGGCCGCCGAAATCGAGTTATTCCGGCTCAAATATGATTCGGCGGAATCATAATACGCGCTCGCGGTCGGAAGATCGTTCCTGTGGAAACTGATATCACCCAGTCTCTCGAAAGCTTGAAATCTAATATCGCCGCATTGATCGCAGACGTTGAGGGCTTCCTCATATTTCCAGCAGGCGAAATCCGGTTTTCCCGCCCGTTCGAATCGATTTCCCTGCTCAATCGAAAGCGAGGCCGCCAAACGCTCATATCCCCGATAATTCGATCTCAGGTTTTCAAGCGTGGTTATGGCCACTTTATGCTCGAGGTCTCGGGTCAGTTCCGTCAACTCCTCGATCACCGAGTCGGCCAGAAACTGTCGATTCTCGAACCTGTCGAGATAATCTATATGCAAAGGGGCGATGTCGGCGATATCCCCCTTAAACGTCGCGGCGGCGTTGCGCAGCCTCCACAGTTCCAGTTTTGCCGCGAAATCATCGTCGCCGGTAAAAAGCAGAAACGCCTCGACGATGTACGAATTGCTGTCGTCGAATCGCTCTGCTCGATGCGCCAATCCTATCGCCGCCAGATATGTTTCCTGACGGCTTTTCAACGATTCGCTGTCTCGCGAAAGAATCGACTTCAACTCGGCTTGCGCGTTATTCCAGGCCGAAACCGGGTCATTCGACACTTCTTCGTAAAATCTGATTTCCACGCCGGTCACCGCGGCCTTGATTACAGATTCGGGATTGTCGTTCTCAGACGCCTGTCCGAGGAAAGCAAGGGCCAGGCTCGTCATCCCAAGAGCCCTGTAATACTCAATGGCGCGCCAGAGATATTCTTCGCAGGAGCCGGGATAATATGAATATGATCTGGTGAAAACAGCGGCTGCCTGCAGCGAATCGGTATACGATGAGACTGACCGCGATAACGAATCGCAAAACGATGATTGACTTGAAGGATGTTCCATCGCCGGCACTATTCCGCCGCCCGCGATGGAAAAGACTTTCCTGTTATCCGCTGCCGAGTATATTCTGCCATCGCCCGATACCGACGGCCGGCCAAGATGATATCCTGGATATAACAATTCGAGTTTCCCTCCTTCAGCGAGCGATATGATCGCCAACTCGGGCCGATCGCCTAAAGTCACCTTGCCGTCGCCGTCCGAATCCGATAGTCGAATTTCAAATACGATCCTGTTGCCGTCGGACATGAACGCCGGCGCTGCCGTCGAGCCTTCAACGGCTTCGAAAAACTCGGTCGCGCCGTTGTCGAGCCCATGGATAGCAAGGGTCGGTCTTTCCGCCGCGTATTCAGGAAATCCGATGAACGCTATTCGATCTCCATCAGGCGAGAAGGCCGGATCGAACCCGAGGGGGCCCGGATGTGATTGTCCGGATTTAATATCGTAAAGATAAATTCTCGGTCGGCCATCCTCGGCGCGGCGGACGTAAGCCAGCGTCTTTCCATCGGGAGAAACCGACGGCGAATCGAAATACCCCATCCCTCCCACGACTTTCTTAAATTCATCTCCGTCGGTGTCAATCGTGAAGATTTCGCCTTCAGCGTTATCCCGCGTGGAGACGAAATATATCCTGCCGTTGCCGGAGAAACAGGGCGCGTATTCCGACGACGAGAAATTTGTAAGTTGACGTCTGGAATTATTCCTGATATCGACCAGCCAGATATTTTCATCGCCGCCATGATCCGACGTGAAAGCGAGATAGCGGCCGTCAGGAGATACAGCCGGGTCGAAATCGGAGGCGAACAAACCGCCGACCGGTTTAGGAGGATAGATCTCCTGGCCGAAAACCGGGCAGGCGAGCAAACAGAGTATCAGGGTTAATAACATAGCCGCGGAATTCATCATCTCATTTTCTTGCCCAGTTGCCGTTGTCGTCCTCTACCCAGGTGCCGGTTGGCGACGATTTTATCATTATCCCTGCAAATGTCCTTCGAATGGAATCCAACGTTTCCGACACTTCCTCTCCGGATAGGGCGGCGTAGAATTCCCAGATTACGGCTCTGTCGGTATTTTCAGCCGCCACGATCCTGGTAATTTCCTCGTTATGCGCGGCCGAATCGGGGATTATCGTCAGAAATCCGTCGGCTTTCTCTCCCAGAAGACCGTTTCGCTTGAGCTGACTTATATGATCCTGAAGAGTCTGACGTCGAATTTGGGCGAGGATCAGAGTTCGGGTATCATCCCTGTCGACATCCGCCCCGGCCTGGTCGGCATACGGCGAATATACACCCGGCTCAAATTCCCGCGACCAGACAGCGGTCACGGAAAGAGGGTCATCGGCC
>CAZDAH010000070.1:1963-4327 GCA_964503405.1 uncultured Ignavibacteria bacterium | reverse complement strand
TCTCGAGGGCCGTCTTTTCCGACGTGACAATCACGGGAGGCGGTTTAATGGTGCAGGCGGCAGCCGCCGGCAGGCAGATCGCTGCGATGATTTTCTTATATCTCATTTTCTCTCCTCCGTTCCGGTTAAGACTATATCGAGAGGAATCCGCCCGTATCGTATAGGCATCGGAATTCTCATCAAAGGAATAACGCTGGCGTAAAATGGCTGACTCATATAAAGCCCCGGATAAAGCGAGCCGTGTTTAATCTCGACGACAAACTCCTTCGGCTTGTAGCTCATATCTATAATGCCGAGGAATCTTTTATTAAGCAAACCCCGCGTCTGAATTACTCCTGGATTTTGATTTTCCGGATCGATGAAATCGAATATCCTGTCGAGCACTTCCGGCCCCATCCGCGATAGATGAAACCTGCCGTCGATATCATAATCCTCTCCGGGCATCAATATTCCACGCCCGTTGAAATATGCCGCGCAGGTCAGATCGGCCTTTCCCTCGTGCGGCCCGAAGCCGTAAACGAGCTGATTAAAATCGAGACGGGCCGCCTCCATAGCGACTTTGTACATCAGTTTTTCATAATCGGGATATTCTCGAAGCAGATTGACCTCTCTAAAATCCAGGGATAAGCTGCCGCCGAACGTCCCGCCGAGTATCTCTCCCGTGAACGACGGAATCGCCAGGGCGCCGTCGCGAAACAACATGTCTATTTCCAGATTTGTCGCAGCAATATTCCCCATGGCCACCACATCGGCCGAAATCATGCCGCTTCCTGACGACGACCCGACGCGCCTGATCCTCCTGTAACTCGACCTGTTGAAATTCCCGACTGACTTTTCGACCACGAATAACGAGTCGTAGAGATTTATCTTTCCATTAAACGGAATTTCCCCATTTAACTCACCGCAGTAGAAATCCTCCATTCCGGTCAGCGTGACGCTATCCAGCCGCAGACTTCCGGAGAAATCGAGAAGATCACCGAATTGCTTTATCCGGGACCGGACGGATACGCTTCCGACCGCGGAAATCAGGCTATTCAGCGGCACAGGTTCATCGGAGGAAAATTCGAGGCCAACGTCAAGATCGAAATAGTCGATATCTCCGGAGGCGCCGAATTGTCCGCTTGCGCTGAGAATCATCTTATGCGACGGTATTTCCGCCGCGAACGAGGATAACGTCCACGTCGAATCGGAAACAGACAACAAATCACCACGGAAATGGACGTCTGGAAAAGGCAAATCAGAATAATCCTCTGCGTAGAGCTCGTCAATATCGCCTTTGAAGGAGACGCTGACGCTGTCAGGTGAGACTTCGATTTCGGATGTGCTGACCAGTTGAAACAGCAGGCTTCGAAAATCCTCAGCCAACAGGTCGGTTGGCAAAATCGACAGATCGGTTCTGCCCTGAAGCGATATGCTGTCCGCCGAGCTGGCACGCCGACCCGACAGGCTGCTCGAGCCGGAAATGTCTATGTTTCCCAGAGCCCGCGACAGAGCTATCGGGAAATACGAAGGAATCAGCGAATTATCGATATCCATATCGTAAGAGACAACAAGGCTGTCTTCGGCGCCGGCTTCGAGGGGATAATCCAGAGCCCCTATTCCCTTGATCAGCGGCCCGATTACGAAATCAACCGACGTTTTGATCAGGCCAGGCTCCAGGGAAGTAAGCGAGTTGATCTCCAGGCCCTGGTCTCCGAGTTCAAGAGTATCTCCCGCGATGATCACGATGACGTTTCGAGCGTCGGCGCGCAAGGCCGAGGAAATAGAGTCGAGCGCTCCACCGATATCGACCCTGAGATCAAGCAGACCGAATACCATAGTATCAGCATACCCGGCCGCCTCGGACGATACCTTCGCCAGGTTGATATCCGAAATCCTCAGCTCGCCGGACACGCTCGAATTCTCGCTGAAGGCCGAGAAATCGAGGCGCCCGCCGAGGAAATCGACTATTCCCGACGTAATATTCAGGCTGTAATCCGATTCGCTGATCTCGGATTCCACAGCCGCGGAAAGCCCTTTGAGCCTGACCACGGAACCGTCAGGCGATAACGCCAGAACCGAGTCTATCGTCAGGGAACTCCCGAATACAATCTGCCCGAGGTCGCCGTCGGAAAAGACCTGGCCGTTGATGCCGCTTACCAGCAATTGTTCTCCAAAGCGCAATCCGATGTCCTCGATATCCAAGGTGAAATCATAGAGGATGCTCGAGCCGGAATACATGAACCGTCCTTCGCTCAGTCGCATTTTTCCCTCCATCTTCAACGGGATTCTGAGGCGGTTGGCCAGATCGGCAAAATCGGAAACCTGCCAGACCGTGCCCGAGGCGTTGACATCAACGGCAATGCTATGCGATAAGCCACCCAA
>CAZDAH010000070.1:383-1953 GCA_964503405.1 uncultured Ignavibacteria bacterium | reverse complement strand
CCTGATGATAAATCGATATTCCCCACGAACCTGATGAAGGATCGATCATTCAGAGAGATTCCAAGGGAATCGATCGCTATTTGTCTGGAACCGGGCTCCGACGTCGCCAGTGCAGTCAACTCCAGCTGGCCAAGATCGTATTCGTCGGGAAAACCGGCCGACGTTTCGAATATCCGGATCATGATTTGCTGTTTTGTCGGCAATGAATCCGATACCGAGCCCTTGATTGAAAACGCGACCTGGCCCTCCACCCTCAGGGAATCTCCGTGATAATGAACGCGGCCGGAATCGTCCCGAATGGCGTATGTGAAGGAGTAATCATCCAGGTCATTGAATTCGATCATGCCGAATTCAATCGACGGGGCACATTCGAATTCCGGACCGCTTATGACGAGGTCCGAGACTGAAAATCGTTCAACGAACACGGCGACCGGAAGCGTCGTTTCCCCCTTTGAGGGTTCGTCGACGGCATTTGGTGAGTCCATGGGGGGAAATCGCTCGTAGTCTAATTTCCCACCTTCGATAATTATCTTCTTGATAAAGAGCTTCCTGGAAAACAACTCGCCCGGATCGATCTCCATGTCGAGGCTGCTTATCTCCAGCCATGCGGATTCGAATTCCGTATCTTCGATTTTCAATCCGCCGATATGGATCGTCAGCCAGCCTTCGAGCCTGAAATCGTCTATGGAAACCCGGCCGCCGCCAAGCCCGCTTAAGGCGTTTTCCACGAGGAGTTTAATCTTATAGTCAGAATAATAAAGACGCAATCCCGCGGCCGACACCACCAGGACCACAATAATTAGCGCAAGAGTCATTCCGACTGCTTTTAGGACTCGGCTCACAATGAAAATCTATTCAAATGGAATAAGGGTTGTCCATAAAAAAAGCCCCACCTTCCGTGGGGCCGGGAATAATCGCGGACTTCGGGGTATTAATTTACTGCGTCCTTTAGGGCTTTCCCCGCCTTGAATTTGGGAACTGTCGCGGCGGGAATCTGAATGGTCGCCCCGGTCTGAGGATTGCGGCCGGTTCTGGCGGCTCTCTTGCTGATATCGAACGTGCCGAATCCGACAAAACTCACCCGGTTGCCTTTCTTCAGGCTCTTGGTGATGTTGTCGATCAGGGATTTCATCGCTCTTCCGGCCTGGGTTTTGGTAATTCCCGCGTCCTCCGCCATTAGCTCAATCAGTTGATCTTTGGTCATTCAATTCTCCATCGTTTGAAGGTTTTGTTTTCTTAAGTTGCTAACTTTCTAATACAATGGATCTCTTCTGTCAATCGATTTTTGGGGAAAAATAAGCGTCATCGATCAATAACGGGGGTCGATTATCCCCTAACCCCGCCTTCGGATTTTTCGAGCTTTATATCCGGTAACGACTTAATATTGATCCTGATATAATATCCGGCTATCGGCCCCGACGGTATCCAGATGAAACTTCCCTCCCAGCAATGCATATCGCGGCCGATTCCAAGCCATTGGGAGGATGATCTTTTTTCTTTAATGTCGTAATGCGAATTATAGGAGATATTCCAGCGCTCTGTCGGCAGCAGCCCGATCATGTAGTCCAGC
>CAZDAH010000070.1:0-373 GCA_964503405.1 uncultured Ignavibacteria bacterium | reverse complement strand
TGGCGGCCACGAGGCCGAGCAGCAGGAGATCGAGTGCGCTGTGCGACCGGACGACGCGCATGGCGCCGCGCGTGCAGCCGGCCAGGAAGGCGGCCGTCGGCAGCAGCCCGATCGTGTAGTCCAGCCATTGTGTCTTCGACGTTGTCGGCGACGCGTGCGAAATGTTATATCGGTATGAAACGTTATAATTCATGCCCACACCGGAAAATTCAGTTTTCGGAGTTTTATCGAACGGCGATCCGGTTGGAGGAATACCCCGCTTCCCGCCCTTATTTCCCGGGTCTTCGCTCGCTCCCGAACCGATATTCCCGTTTACACTTGCCGAGAACGAGGCGTTGACGAGCCTGGGATTATCAAGCGCCCTCCTGGAATC
>CAZDAH010000069.1:8674-15731 GCA_964503405.1 uncultured Ignavibacteria bacterium | reverse complement strand
GGTAATTAAGCGAATTACCCGGGTAGGCTTTGCATGGACGCAAATTCGTCCTCAGGTTAAACCGCTGTCTCAATCCCACAATGGGCGACGAGTAGACGTGCCCTTTGCCCCGCAACTCGGGAATGAGCTCTTTTTCGGCTTCCTCTTTAGGCTTCGACGTTATCGCCCCGAACAAAGCGCAGTCGGTTTTTTCGAGGATCTCAATCGTTCTATCGGGAAGCGGATTAGCCTCCTGGCGCCAGAATTCCCAGCCGATGTCGGCCGGTATATACTCGGCATCAAGCTTGATCTTATCCAGCACGATGCGGGCGGCATCCAGGACATCGTTTCCCACGCCGTCGCCCGGCATCCACGCGATCTTGTATTTTGCCACCTGTATCTCCTCAGCAAAAAAGGCTTTTTGAATTTTCGGCATAATCTATATGCTTATAAACTGCCGTCAACAAAAAATGAAATAAATAGCGAAAGAGAACAAATATAGAGGCTCAAATTGAAATCAGGCGAGCGTTCACAATCTGATGCGCAGGGTAAACCTGTGGGTATTGCCCAAGTCGTGCTTCATGGGCACGAAGGCGTAATCAAAGAGATAATTCCGATACGCCATCCCTCCGCCAAACGCCATCGACCTGGAATCGTAGCCGAACCCGTTCCCCGCCCTCAGAAAGGCCAGATTCTGATATTTGTATTCGGCCCCGATATTCAACTTCGCGCTTTTATCTCCCCATTGCGGCTTGACGATATCCGCTCCGACCACCATACCCGGAAACGAATCTCCGGTTCGGTACGACGCCCCGATCCGGAATTCGCCGGGAAGATCGAATGCTGTTTGGACGAATTTGGGCCTGGTGCCGAAATTCCTCAGGGAAATTCCCAACGTAAAACGCGGAGTCAGGGCGTATAGGCCGCCGGCGTCCAGAACAAGCGCCGACGCGTCCTCCAGATCGATCTTCTCATAGGCGAATTTGACCGAGTTGCCGATGCTCAATTTATCGGCGGCCGGAACGGCCCAGAATAAGGAAGCGACGAAATTGTGCTCATCGAAAAGCCCCAGGGGTTCGCCGGACGGCGTCTGTCCCCGCCGTTCGATATCGGCGACACTGCCGACATTAATCGATCCGCCGAACCTCACGCTCCCGGAGAACGATCGAAACGCGAATTGCTCCAGGGTGACGTCCTCGATATAGGCTATATGGGCGAAAGAAACCTCGCGGCCTTTCATTACTCCCAGAGCGGCGGGGTTGAAAAAGGCCGCGCCGACGTCGCCGCTCAAGGCCGTGAAGGCTTCGCCCATGGCCGCCGCCCTCGATCCGGTTCCGATCAGCATGAATTCGAAACCGCTCTGCCCGACGGCGCTGTATCCGACCGCGCTGAAAGCGAAAACGAGCAAGGCCGATATCGCTCTTTTCCCCTCCATAAATCAGTACCCCAGGTTCATGGTAAAGAGATGACCGGCCGATGTTCCATATCGTCCCAGCATGAAGGCGTATTCGAAACCGAATCTGACCGTGCCGAATTCGTGAAACAGGGACAGGCCGAAGGCAGGAGTTCCCCTGTCGATACCGGCTCTCAAACCGGCAAGACGGACGTCCTCTTCGACATTGACGAAAACGTCATCTTCGTATTCATCGGGAACCTGTCTGATGACGGTTTTTGTGAACCAATATTCTGCCCCGGCCCGGAATAGCAGGCCGCCTTTGTTCGATGTTTCGAAGTCGATGGCGGGTACGAGGCGGTTGGAGAGGATATGCCCCGCCGCCCCGAATTTCAAGATCACCGGGAATCTCTCGTCGTAAGTCGAACCCTCGCTCCAGTAATTGCTCGATTCCCAACGATAATTGGAACCGAGATTCTGAACCGCCAGGCCGAGGCTGGCGTAATCATGCGGCCTGAGCCTCGCTCCGGTGTCAAAACCGATCGTGAATGTCTCGAGATCATCGAGAGATTCCTGGATGTAGCGCAGGTTGGCTCCGATGGCGATTACCGGATGAAGCGTTTTGGCGAACGATAAAGCGAAGGCGTTTTTATTGTTGCCGATCTCGCCGAACGTCTGGCGGGAATTGCCGCGCCCAATAACGTCGGCAACTCCCGCGTTCACCCAGCTTGCGGCCATTGTGGCGTCGTTTCTTATGGGGAAGGAAACGGCCACGTATCCGAAATGCCGGTCTAATGAGAGGCTATTGTAGCTCGACGTGAAATCGAGCCTTTTCGCCGATCCCAGCCCGGCCGGATTATAATAAATAGCATCGGGGCCCTCGGCGACAGCGGTAAAGGCGCCTCCCATTCCCATGGGCCGCGAGCCGATTCCGCTCCTGAGAAAGGCGCCGGGATAACCGGCGGTTCCTCCGGCCGACGCCGGCACAATGGCGGAGAATATCGTGATTATCGCAAGAATCGATCTTATCATTTTATAACCACAACCTTTCCCCAGAGATCATCGCCGGAATCGAGTTCAACTCTGTAAAAGTATACGCCGTTGGCAACCTGGTCGCCGTCGTCATCGGTACCGTCCCAGACAAGATCGTCGGATTCGACTCCGCCCGCCCTCGGTATTCCCGAGACGACCGTCTTAACCCGTTCGAGATTCAAATCGTATATGGTGATTGTCGCCCGCGTGTCGACTGACGGCCTGAAATGAATTGTCGCGCCCCGGCGGGGCGAATGAACGGGCGAGAATGGCGACGGATAGGCATAGTGATCGGCGGCGTCCAGCTGCGAGCGAAAGACCTGCCAGCCGCCTGTGCTGTCGATGCTTTTCACCACTCCCTCGGAGCCGCCAGCCCAGACCGTGCCACCGGCGATGTCCACGGCGTAAAAAGGAGCGTCGTATTGATAGAAAGTCTGATTGGCCGTGTCGACAAAATCCGTAAGCATCGACCAGGCGTTATAATCGCCCGTGGATCTGAAAAGCCCATCACTTGTGGCCACATATACGGTATCGCCTGCGAAGGCAAAATCCCAGGCTTCAATGGCATTGGAAAGCCCGCCGAGGGGAGCTTCATGCCAGGTCGAGCCGTTATCCTGCGAATAGGCTACCCGCAAATTGCCGGAAAAAGCGGGTCTGCATCCTGCCCAAATCGTTTTCTGCCCGCTCGATTCGTTAATTCCCAAAGCCACGACAAAATCGCCGGGCAGGCTCAACGAATCATCAACGGTGGTATCGGCGTGAGTTATGTGAACTATCGAATCAGGATAAGTATTGAAAGGAATAGGGGGGATCCTATCGTTGTCAATTATGGTCCATCCGGCAGGCGGAACATCGCCATGTCTGCCCCATAGCCCCTCGAAATCCTCGAACAAAATCGCTGAGTCGGCGACGACTCTGATATTATCGACGCGCCATTCGCCGGCCCCCAGCAGCACGTTCTTGACATATTTGAAAGCGACAGTCACCGAAGGCTTGTTGTAGACAATGGGAGTGATATAAATCGATTGCTGGTTGAATGTATCCGGATTGCCGAGAGAGCTGTCGGCAAAGGTTACCAGAGTATCCGGCCAGGTAACGCCGCCGTCCTCCGAAAACAAGATGATGGCGTAATCGGCCGGCCCTTGAGTCATATCGGAATAATAATGTTGGAAGGAGAGCGTGCAGGCGGTCGCGCCGGAGGAGAAATCCATCGCGGGCGAAATCAGCCAGTCGTGGTTGCCCTGGGTTGTCGACGCTCCCGATACCCGCGCGGAAGAGCTGTCGTTTCGAATGAACCGGTGCCAGCCGTATTCGTTCCAGGAGTTGAAAATGAACCTGTTTATTCCGGCGGCGCTTCCAGCCCAGACGGAAAACGTATCGGGAAAATCCGCCGTATCGACCTGGACCGAGAATATACGGTTGTTCAGACTCCTGAACGAGTTGTTGAAGAAATCGACCGAATCGGTGTTGATGGCGTCGAGCTGCGACGGAAACAGGTTTGTCCAGGTCTGTCCGAAGTCAAGGGAACGGATTAATCCCCCGTAGAAGCAGGCCGAGTAGACAATAAAATCGTAAACCGCCAGATCATAGGAGAGCATGCCCGGCCAGGCTACCTGTTTGGGGCCGAAGGACTGCCAGGACATGCCGCCGTCGGAGGTGAAGGAAACGCTGTCTCCGTACGGTATGTTATCCCCGGAGACTTCCTCGGTATAGGAATTGGCCACCCAGACTCCGAGTTCGTTGGCGGTCAACGCGGAGACCTCGTTGCCGGGAAGTCCCCCGTCCTGGCCGAAGGTAATCCACGATTGCCCGGCGTCTGTGCTGACCGCCGCCCCGGTTCCCGTGCCCAGCCAGATCGATGATCCCTGGTGGGAGATATCGATTACGGAGTTGGATGATAAGCCGGAGAGTCCTCCCTCCAGATCGATGGTGATGGCCGCGAAAACCGATCCGGAGAGTATCAACAGCAGGATTAAAGGTGTCGTTTGCTTCATCGAACCTCTCTAATAAACCGTTACTATCACGAATGGATTATTCGACTGATTGCCGCTCGAGTCCAGAGCAAAAAATGTGAAAGTGTAATCGCCGAGCTGATTGGAAACATCGGTGACTATTCCAATAGTATACTGGCCGTCATTGGCCGCCTGGTCTTCATACGTCTGCCCGTCGTCGAACATATAGAAATGCGAGCCGCTGGAGGTGCTATCGGGCCGGAGCGAGATGAAGAAGACCGAATCTATATCGGAACGGCCGTCGGGGTCGTAAGCCCGCACGGTAATATATGCAGGTGTTTGAGAGCCTCGCTGGATCGAGTCGGGAGCGGCCACGTCGAACAGGATCGGGCCGTCGCCATCGACCATCCAGACGATTCGATCTACTCCGGCGGAGGAGTTACCCGATTTATCGACGGCCTGGACTCTCAGGCGATAATATCCGAACTGGAAGAATCCGGTGAGCGGCGAAATAACCGCGGAATAGGCCTCGTCTCCGGCCGTGGAATCGCCGTCGACCCCATTGTCGTTCAACAATATCGGGCTGCTATTCGATTGGTTCTCCATAAACCAGAACGATCCCCAAACCGAATCGATATCCGCAGGGCCCTGGGGATCGGCGACCCGTATGATAATCAACAGATTGCTGTCGAAATTATTATTGAGGGGACAATAGACAACTGAGAGTCCGGGAGTTGCGGGTGATGTTCCATTATTGCCCCCGCATCCAAATATGAGGAGAGCGAGTAAAAGGAAGGCTATTTTCTTAATCATCGGACCGCCTGCTCAAGCTTGTCAAATTCATCATTAGCGACTTATAATAGGCGTCCCCTGTCTATTGGTAAAGCTAAAAAAACGCCGATTCTATTATTTACGAGCAAGCTCCGGTTCCAAAACCGCGCCGAAACGCAATCCCCCGGTTGAAACTCTCAGACGGTTCTTTTCCGATATACCTAGAATCGCCAGGATTATTCCCGTCGCCGGCAATATCAGGTCGGCCCTCTGAGGATCCAATGGTATCAACTTCTCCCGGTTCACGCGCTCCATTCCCTCGAAACGGGAAGCTGCCGTCATTATGTCTTCTACGCTCAAGACGGCGCCATGGATCGCCCGCGGATCGTACTTTTTCATTCCCTTGTGAATCGCGGCGATCGACGTGATCGTGCCGCCGGCGACTATTAACTGGTCAGTTTTCCCCAAATCAAAACCGCCGATTATATCCATTATAATCTTCTCGGCCTTAATAGTATAGGCAATGAGAGAATCGTCTGTGCCCGGCATCAACAATCCGGCCGCTCCGACGGGAATACTGACCGCATGGGAAAATTCGCCGTGATTTCCAATTGAAATCTCGGTCGAGCCGCCGCCGACATCGACGACCATGATTCTGCGACCCTTTTCCCCAAGGCCGTACAGGGCGCCGAGAAAAGTCAGGTGCGCTTCCTTCTGGCCCGACAAAACAAGCGTCTTGAGGCCGCTTTTCTCACGGATTATTCTCCGAAATTCACCGGCGTTCGAAGCCGACCTCAGCGATTCGGTGCCCAAGAGCATGACGTCGTCATAACGCTCCCTTGCGAGAAAATCAAAAACCGCTGTCGACGTTCTTTCCATCGCCTCCTCAGACAGTTTTGAAGTTGAGGCCAGCCCTTCTCCGAGCCTGGCTGTACAGCTCTCATCGAAAATAATCTCGATATTGCCTTCGGCAATTTCGGCCAGCAGGGCAAGTACGGAGTTGGTACCGATATCAATGACGAGACGACGCAGGTTTCCTCCCTCGATCGAGAACTAACCCTATTAGCATAGCCTTACGCGTTTTCGAAGTCAATTGCCGATATTCGGGCAGCAAAAAACCCGCGAATTAACAATGCCGCGGGTTTTCGTGCACTAAAGTTATCTAAGATTAATCGCAGTGACCGGGACCGATCTCGCCGTTGTTGTAATCGTCAAAATTGTTCACCCAGCGAAGAATCATCTTCGGAGCATTCTTGTGAAGGCTGGTCCATTCAGTCCAGCTATGGTCGGCCAGGTAAGCGTCGGCGTTGGCAATGATCGCGCTAACATCGGAGTAATCCGCGCCGTTTGCGATGTTAAGCTTCGCGCCGAGCAGCTGAGCGTAGAGCTTGGTAATGCCGTTGCTGGGGTCGCCGTAAACCGACATGCCTAGTACATCAACCGCAGTCTGGGCATCGGTGACATTGATGCTCTCGCTGCCGCCAGCCGTTCCGAGCCAGAGGGGAAGATATTGGGTGACAAAATCGCGTTGAGGGCCGAAACCGGCGTGAGTCTTCCAGAAGCCGATGGTCAGCGTGCAGCCGTCCTGCGGAACAAGGTAGATGCCCGCGTCCCAGGTAAGATCGGACTCGCCGCCATCGAGGTCGGTGCACCAGGCCAGGCCGGTAGTAGGATCGGCGTCGCTATCGACAGCGTCGTCGACACCCTGATCCTGCAGGGTTAAATCGTATCCCTCCGGCGCCACGAAATGAATCAGATAGTCGCCGGGCATAAGATCAGTGAAGAGGTAATAGCCGTCGGCGTCGGTGAGCATCTCGTCGAGCACGTTGCCGGCGCAATCGAGCAGGTGCACGGTAACGTCGGGCACGCCGACTTCGCCGTCATCCTGAATGCCGTTTATGTTGTTATCGAACCAGACGTAATCTCCGAT
>CAZDAH010000069.1:0-8664 GCA_964503405.1 uncultured Ignavibacteria bacterium | reverse complement strand
AAACCGAACAGGGCCTGCTTCTCGTAATTGGAATCCGTGGTCCAGCCGGTGTAGAGTATCTCAGAGGCGCCGCGGTTGAGATCGGGGCTGAACTGCCAGATATAGGAATCGGCGTTGGTAATTACCTGTTCGCAAACGAGGACACCGCCGAGGGTATAGCAGACGTCGAGATATGGATGATTGGCCAGACCCTCTTTACTCGTGAAAATCGAGAACGGGAAATTGGCTGTGCCCTGATCGATCAACAGGCCGTACGGTTCGTATGTGCCGCTAAGCCAGTTGGCCACCAGCCCGCTGACATCCGCCGAATGCCAGCCGGTGGCGTCGGCCAGGAACGAGCCCTCGACCGCGGGATCGAAACTGCCGCCGAAGTTATTCCAGGTGACGACCATTTCTTCCCATGGCGCAGAAATCCTATGGACAAAAGTTTCTCTGCCGCTGGCTGATTGAATGTAAACGTTGAACGTGGCCGATTCGAAAGTCGCGCCGGGCGGAATTCCGAAGGCCGCCAAGCCGGTTAACTCCCCGGTATCTGGGGAGATGGGATTGGGAGATTCCGAACAGGAAAATCCCAGAAGGGCGACAATAGCCAAAATCGCTAAACCCCTGAACCACCTCATGAACTACCTCCCTTAAAAAGTGTTAGAAAAACAAGTTGTTCCTATTTTTCGCTGTTTTATCTGAAGAAGAAGAATCTCGTCTGTCAGAATTGCCCGGCCCTTTACAGATAACCTAATTCGTTCGGCCAAAAAGTCAACAAAAAATCTGCCAATAGGACGAATGTGTGCGCGAATCTATCAGCTTTTTTTTCTGAGATATGTAATGATTTGCGCAATGCGAGTCAGTCGTTTTCGAGCGCGCCATCCGGGTTCGCAGGCGAGAATGCTAACCTCTTGACAGGTAATATGATAATTGCCCTATCCAACGGCGCGGATTGGCGGTCGCGACAAGATTACCGTCCATTCTGTTCGCTGGTTTGGGCTGGCAGGTAATCATAAAAAAGTGGTGATCTATCGAATCAATATCATTCTGGCCGCGTTAGAACGGTGGGAACTATCGCATTTTGCGAAATATATGCCGCTGGCTTGCATATCTATCTGACTTTCGGGCCTAATCGTATGCATCATGATTTATGGAAAAACACGATCCGAGCATCCGCCGCTACCTGCCGCCCAGGATATCATGCAGCGTGGAACCATCGATATTGCCGCCGCTGATGATTACCCCGATTCTCCCCTTGGAAGCGATCTTCCCGGCCATAATAGCGGCCACTCCCAGGGCGCCGGACGGTTCGACCACAAGTTTCATGCGGGAAAAGAGGAATCTCACCGCCTCCTTAATCTCGTCTTCGCTGACCGTGACCATATCATCCACATACTTCATGACCAGGGGGAACGTGAGCTTGCCCAGGCTCGGCGTGCGGGTGCCGTCAGCGATGGTCGGGGGGTCGGAGACGGTGTGCAGCGTCCCGGTTTTGAACGACAAGGTGGCGTCATTGGCCAATTCGGGCTCCACCCCGATGACCTTGCAGAAGCGATGCACCCCTTTGGCGGCGACGGCCGATCCGCTCAAGAGGCCTCCTCCCCCGCAGGGCACCAGCAGCATATCGAGGGCTTTCATTTCATTGAAAAACTCCAGCGTCGCCGTGCCCTGCCCGGCGATGATATCTTCATGATCGAATGGCGGTACGAGCGTGTAACCGTTCTGATCGCGAAGTTCCTCGGCGATTTCCTCGCGGGTGGCGTTATCCTGATCGTAGAAGACGATATTGGCGCCATATATCCTGGTAGCTTCCCGTTTGACAAAGGGCGCGTTCTTGGGCATGACAATATGAGTCTGAAGATGCAGCAATTTCCCCACCAGGGCAACAGCCTGGGCGTGGTTTCCCGACGAGAAGGTGATAACGCCGCGATTTTGTTTTTCGGCGCTGAGACGGGAGATGGCGTTAAACGCCCCTCGAAACTTGAACGACCCGGCCCTCTGAAAACTCTCGCATTTGAGATAGACGCGATTTCCGGCGATAGAGTCGAGAGTTCTGGAGGTGAGAATAGGCGTCACATTCGCCTGGCCGTCGAGCCTCCCCGCCGCTTCTTTGACTTTCTCGAGCATCGTCTTCCCTTTTTATCCTCTTCGGGCAGATCGCGGACCAATATATATCCTTTGGGCGACCAAGAATCAACAACCAATATCGACGAGGAGGATTGCAAACCGGAGAGGCTGGGATTCTCCACCTTAGGTTTTCGTTAAGCTATTGGCGTATGGGAATATGCAGTATAAGCGCTATAAATTACAACAAGTTAGGTTTTTTGTGGGCTTGTATCTGTTTTTATCGGTTATTGCCGGTTTTGGTGGTCGATGGTCACAAATTGGTCACAAGACGATCAAATTCTCATTATTTGGGGCCTTGTCAGCTAAGATTGTTCTCTTAATTTCTATGGTCAAATAACCCAATTGCGCCAATCTATCCAGCTATTTCTCGAGCTTCCTGCGGTACTCGTGCAAGGCCAGGGCGATAACTTCGCTTAGGCTTTGTCGCTGGCTCCTGGCCCAGTCGTACAACTCGAAATCAATCGGCTTGACATAGACGTTAATCCGCGTCGGCTTGTTATTCTTAAATCCCTTTCTTATTCTTGCCAATAGCATCCTCCTGTCCATACGGATCCTTCGGACTTGGTTCTTAAGTATCCTGTTTCAGTCATTCAATATTACGATAATCCCGAATCTGCATCAATCCCCAAATAGGGGCCTGATAACGATACCAGGCCCCTTATCCATGCCCCGTCAGTCGTTTTTGTCGAATTTACGCCCCAGAACGTAATCTACGGCCTTCTGGGCGTATCCTGCGGCCTGTATCACGAATCTTCTATCCGATCTCAGGGCATTAAGCCAGCCGGCGATATAGGCGGCGCTGTTGTCGATGGTCTGATTCTCGATCCCCACGTGCCCGCAGAGCATGGCTGCCCCCATCTCGGCGCAAAGCTCTTCTTTCGAATAATCGTGATTGCCGAAAGCATTCAGGCCGGTTATGGTTTTTCGATTCAGCCTGGAGCTATGACCGGTCGAGTGCGTCAATTCGTGGAAATAGGTCGAGTAATAGGCGGGTTCCGACTCGAACATTTCCCGCCTGGGCATGTTTACCATGTCCCTGGTCGGCGAATAATAGGCCCGATTCTCGATCTCTTGACATTCCGGCTTATTTGGCATACCTTGAATTATCCGTTCGGCTTCTTGGTTCGCCATGAAGTCGTTCAATGTAGGGGATTCGGCTATTGTTCGAGAATAGTCGATCCCCTCTGTTTGTTCTATGTTGAAAACCGTATAGTACCGCAATACTGGGAATGTCTTGACGGTTTCGGGATTCTCTTCGTCTAACTTTTCAATCGGCTTGTAAAATACTACCGGTATTCCCTTAGATCCCTTTTTGATATTCCCCCCCAATTGCCCGGCCTGGAGAAAAGTCAAAAAATACGGATAAGCGTATCCGGCCGATCCCAACAAAAACGGATTGATTCCCCGATACTCTTTCCCACTAATGTAGTTTTTGGGCATTCCACCACCGGCCCAGGGCTTGCGCCAGGGCACCGTTCCCTGTTCCAGCTTTTCGATAATGCGCTGGGTGATGATCTCTTCCACTTTCATGTATTCCCCTTTGCTTAAGGTTGAATCAGGCCAGCATGGCCCCGGATTCGATTTCCCTATAGGCTTGCCTGAGGTTGTTGCGGCATTGTTTCATCAGCTTGACATATTCCTCTATGGGCTTGCCGTCCAGATTCTCCAATTGGGCAACCTCTTTAGCCCTTATGGCGAACGGTTCGCATAGATTCCGGCTGGTCAATCTCAGCGATATGCAACGTGAAGCGAACGGGCTGGAATCGAGCTGTTCCTCGAACAGGTCATTACCGTCATTAGTAGTAGTGAAGATAATGACCACGTGATCGGGCAGTTTTTCAAGCATATTAAGAAGTACCTCGATCACCGGCCGACTTAGCCCGTGCGATTCGTTGACGATTAAGGCCCAGCCGTCACTGGTAATGGCCCGGGATCTCCAATACTGGGTATAATTTCTTAGATCCGATACCGTCAATTCCCGGCCGGTGGTCTCTAACGTGGTAAAATTAGAGGCCAAACAGGCCGCAATCAGCCCCGCAATAGTCGATTTACCGGTTCCGCTATTGCCCGTAATCCAGAATGCCCGGCCCCCGAAATCGTTTTTGTCGGCCATTACCTTTAATAATGAAACAACTCGATCCTGGCCGATCACGTCATCGAAAGTCCTGGGCCGGTATTTTTCGTCAATTCTCATGCCGTTTACCCCTTGTTTAAGGTTTGCGTTTTTAATTATCTAATACAATATACACACTACTTTCCCAAAAGTCATGTTATTTGTTACATTATTCTATATTGATACGCCCGTCTGTTACTATATAATATGTTGTTTGAGCCTAATTTAACGGCTGTTTAGGGCTTATTTTCCCCTAGGATAAAGGCACGACATGGCATACACTCGTCTTGCCGGGCCGGTCTTGCCACGCTACTATAGATTGAATTTGTATCTAAATGTTACACCCCCCCCACCCGCCGGGGGCACGACTGGGGGCATCGATGAAGTGTCGATAGGGGCTTTTCAAAACGCGCGGGATTTTTTGGGGAATATGCTAATCGAGTTCTAATGTTCGTTCAGCACAAATATATATTTGGAATATTAAATCGGACTCTTATCAACTATCTGTACCGCGTCTTAGACCAGGATTTCGGCCTGGGGAAGGCGTATATTCGGCGCCGAATTTATTTTGGTTTCCTGATCACTCATGTATTCAATGTAGGCCGGCACTGATTTTAATTGTAGCACTAGAATTATCCAAGCCAATAAATAGATTGATGTTCTTTGCCAGCAATGACTCAATTTCCTTGAGCTTATCGGTTTTTAACACGTCGGTAAGCCGATCTGCAGCTTTCTTGTAGGCTTCCTTTGAAACCATCTCTCTTTCTTTTCCGCCGTCAGAGTAAAGATAGACGCTGGTTTCGCTTTCAAAATCCTGCCGGTAGATCTGAAATAGGCGACCTAATGGACCAAGGCCAGAAACCCTAAAAAAGGAACTCAGATGTTCAATATCTAAAAAATGAATGGGCCCCAATTCGTAAAGATGGCTTCTAGCCAGTACTGCTTTTTTTGATTCTCAGTGTCTTCATCATCTTCTGTCTCCTTTTGCTTATAAATCCTGTTACTATCTAAGAAAGGGATTTTGCGCAAGATTTATCGATGAGCCATGTGCATCAAGTAACAAACTACCCGACTTCCGTTCTTAACTTCCCGTAACTTCCTAAATTCTGTGATATCTATATTTTATGATCTCTTGAATCCCTACTCCCACTCTTCTTCAAACTCTATCCCGATCTGCTGGAAGGTCTCCTCGATCTTGTCCTGGTAATCTCGTTCAGAGATCGAACCCTGCCTGGCGATAAGTCTAACCTCAAGGGATTCGAATTTGCTCTGAAGAAGATTCATCACGCCCATCAGCGATGATACCTTGCCTTTGGGAAGATGGAATTGAAGTTGTACAGATTCTCTGTACTTGTCCTTAGCATGAGTTGGTTCTTTATCTTCTTTCGTCGCCGCAGCCGGCGGTATTCCGACTGTTGGCTGAAGCGGCTCGGATGGATGGGCTTCGACGCCTTCCAACGCGGCTTTCTGCTGTTCTACACAAATCGATTCCTGAATTATTACCTCATTCCCGGACAAGGATAGGGCGGGATGCTGCTTGAAATATCTGCATTTCGGCTTTTCTTCTGCGATTTCCCCCAAGCCAAACAATCCCATGCGAACGCCTTCGGAGATTCCATCTTCCAATACGTATCGATTCGTGAATCGACGTTCGCCCGGCGTCTTGAGGGACGCCTGATAGATCTGTTCCGTGGGTACATATTCCTTCTCGGTTAGGAACTTCTCTTTAATCGCCAGCGGAGCAATCTTCCCCAAGACTTCGCTGGAATCCCGCAACTTATCATAGATTTCATCACAAAGCATTTTTTGTTCTCCAAAGGTCGGAATACCAAGCGGAAGTTCCTTGAACCCGTCTTTGGCGGGAAGGGCCAAGATACAATAATGTCGCCTTAGTACCTCCGGCTGGCCTGATTCGAGTTTTTTCATTTCCTTTTTGACTTCCTTCTTTTGATCTTCGGAGAGTGTCAGGCTCTTGTCCTTATCGATATAATCATAGGCGATCTTGCGTTTCAGATCATACTCGAACTTCGCGCTTTCCGTGTCAAGAGGATAGAGAACGAAGATTGTATTCCTATTGACTCGCGGTGTCTGACCCTTGGATTGCATTATACTTTTTATAATGTCATGGTCTTTTTTCTGCAATACAGCAAGTTTGAGTTCATCGGAATCTGGGACTTCCGACGGGTCATTCGGCCAGATGTATGCTTTCAATTTTCCTTTGGTCAGGGCCAGCTTAAGGAGATACATTTCCAGTTCTCTCAATTCTCTCGAAGGAACATTGTTCATGTAATTCAAGACAATACGGTTCAGGTTGGGTTGATTGCTGATAAAATATTTGTCTCCGATATTCTGTAAATAATACTGCTTTTCTTTAAGCTCGGCCATTGCCTCCGCAATTACCGCGGCCGGATTTTCCATGGTGGTTGAGGATCTTTTAGCTTCAGCTACAGTAACACCCTTTTCTTTTCCTCCGGAGAATGAATACATAAATATTGTTGTTGCCGCTCTTGAGCCGAGGTTCAGCCCCTTATAGGCGCCGCCAAGGGATTTGTCGACTACTCTAGCGTTCGCGTTCTGGCCTGTTATATCGCCGTCGATGATCCCGTTGAAGGTCTGATCAATGTGCTTTAATAGTTCCTGACGGATTTCCTGGTCAGATAAATCGAAGTTTGCCAGGCTGATGTACGGATAATTGCTGGATTTCATCGAATGGATGACCAGCGATAAAAGCCGTAATACGCCTCTGGTTCTCTGAAATGTCGGGAATGTTCCCCAGCGTTGATACAGAATATCCACTACTTCGGGCATGAATGGATATGAATCGATGAATCGGTTTCTGTATTCGCTCATAAGTTGTCCAGCGGGCAGAATCCCTTCCCGTTCAGCGTATTCGACGAACTCGCTGACTATTTTTTTGGCCTCGGCCGCTTTGATACTGCCAAACAGCCTCTGCCTTATGATCTTGGTGATTTCATTTTCCTGGACCGGGGTATTGATCTTCTCGATCCTACCCGCAACCTTCTGAAGCCGCTGATAAAGCTCCTCGGCCCTTTCGTCGTAATGCTCCATGACGCTCGAGGGCAAGGTGACCACCAGGCAGGATTTCTCCAAAGTCCCCATAGCCTCGGTAAGCTCCTGAAGGAAGGCGATACTTTGCGCCGCTAACGAGCTATCGACTACCTTAACGCCGGCCGCTTTGGTAACATATTCCAAGACCTCATCCATCAGAATCAGGGCCGGCTGTTTTTTGACCAATAACCGCCGTATTTCGTCCCTGCCGGGAGCAACCTGGCCCTTGAATTTGATAATTTTTCCGGTCAACTGACTTTCGATCTGCCCCCAGAGAGTCTGTTTGGTGCTCATGGCCGTACCGACAATGACCGCCTTCTTCGCTTTCCATTCGGAAGCTTTATGGTACATGGCGATCAGGGCGTGGGTCTTGCCTCCGCCGAAAGGAGTCTGAATTTGAATAACCGGATCTCCGCCCTTGCCGCTAAGACGCTTCCCGACCACTCTAAGCAGGCTATCCAGCCCCTGGGTCATATATGTTTTGTCAAAGAATATCTCCGCGTCGGTATATTCTTCCGGACCACGCTTCAGGCTGGTCTCCCAGAGATCGGCTGCGAAAATATCCATGGTCAGCCGACCTTCCAGTATGTCCTTATGCGGTATGGCTACCGTATGAAAGGGCTTCATCTACAACTCTCCTAATTCCATCTGCTTTATACGCTTTTTCGTTTCAGTGACCACCCGCTCGCGGCCGGAGAGGAAACCGTCCAGCAGCTTTTGCTCTTTGCTATCTATATCAAGCAACGCCAGGGATTCGGAAATTGCCTGCCCGACCCTATAAAACGCCTCGTTTCGGCCGTAACCGGTCTGGGCCAGTAAATCCAAGGCCACTCCATTCTGCCCCTTTTGCCATAACAGGAGGACTTTGTGCAGGACATCAATAAGCTCTGTCGATTCGTCGAGTTCTTTGAGCTTCCTGTCGGTTGGCCCCAATACGCGGATGAATTCTTTTTCCTTAATGATAAAACCAGCCTTGTCCCATTCCCGGGCCAGGTCTATCCCGCAGCTTTTTGAAAGCCGGTTGGCATCATCAAATATTACTTTAGCCTCGCCGAAATTCCAGCGCCAGAGAACATAGAAGCGGGTCAGATCGGAGATCACCCCGCCGAAGCCGTTATGCAGTATCTGCCGGACGGCGTAGTCGGTGGCGATGATACGAACGTCCTCCAACAGCTTATCGGCCCGTATGATATTCCCCTCGTAATCCATCACCTTCTCGTATTTGCCGAAAACCTCGATGGCCGAGCCTATGGCGGCGATAAAAAAGTCCGCTCCGCTTACGCCCTGTTCCCAGAGGTGTTCAAGCTTCTTATCCAGGAATCTCTTCAATTCATCCTTTACGTCGTTATAGAAGGCGGTCGATTCCCGCTTCA
>CAZDAH010000068.1:11931-15991 GCA_964503405.1 uncultured Ignavibacteria bacterium | reverse complement strand
AAAGCGGCTTTGATGGCTATTTCAGCGGTTTCGCCGTCGCGGATCTCACCCACCATTATGATATCGGGGTCCTGCCTTAAAAACGATCTCAGGGCCGCGGCGAACGTCAGGCCGATATCGCTTCTTACCAGAACCTGGTTGATCCCGTCGAAATTGAATTCCACGGGATCCTCCGCGGTCATGATGTTGACGTCGGGAGCGTTGAGAGTTTTCAAGGCGGAATACAGGGTGGTGGTTTTGCCCGATCCCGTGGGTCCGGTGACCAGGATCATGCCGAATGGATTATGAATCGCCCTGTCGAAATTCTTCAGGGCCAACTCAGGGAATCCCAGCTTGGTCATATCGACCATCAGCGATTTCGGATCGAGAATTCTCATGACCACTTTCTCGCCGAAAATAGTGGGAAGCACCGAAACGCGCAAATCGACCGCGCGGCCGCCGAGCTTGACTTTGATACGGCCGTCCTGCGGCAGACGTCGCTCCGAGATATCCAGATCAGCCATGATTTTTATGCGGGAGATTATGGCCGACCTGTATTTATAAGGAATCGGCGCAGTCTCCTGAAGAGCGCCGTCGATACGATACCTCACCCGAATCCGTTTCTCATAGCACTCGAAATGTATATCCGACGCATTTTTCTTGATGGCGTCGGCGATCATACCATCGACAAGCTTGACAAGCGGCTTGTCCTGCACCTGCGACTGCAGATCCTGCTCCGAATAATCGTCCTCGGTTTCCTCTACTACTTCCAATTCTGAGGACATATCTTTGATGATCTCATTGAGGGCCCCGCTGTCGTCATAATAAGACTCGATAGCTTTTAATATTGTGCCTTCCGGCGAAATAACCGGCTGTATGTTGCATCCGGTGATAAATTTGATGGCGTCGAGAACATAAATATTATTGGGATCGGATATGGCCACCACCAGCGTCTTGCCCAGCTTGGTGATGGCTATCACATTGAATTTGCTGGCGATATCATGGGGAATCAGCTTGACTATATCCGGGTTGAGCTCGATATCAGTCAACCTCAAAGCCCCGATATTCAACTGTTTGCCGATGAATTCCGAGATGACGTTTTCGTCGGAAACGGCGCCGATCTTAACCAGAATATCTCCCAGTTTGCTGGATCCGTCCTTCTGCATCTCCAGCGCCTTATGAAGTTGCTCCTCGGTGATCTTGCCGGCTTTTACCAGCATTTTGCCGAGCTCGAGGGCCATCTCAAAACTCCTATGGTTGTACCGGAATTATCAGGCTTTCGTTTACTCCTGAAATATGTCGTTTAATTTTTCGTCCGCCGAATTCGAGAATTCCGAGCCCAGCTCGACGTGAGTCTGGGGGCCTTTATGGCTGCTTTCCAGTATCTGTTTAAGCGTTTCCCCGACCTCCTTGGCATACAGCCGTATCATGCCGATAGTCGTGCGGTCGTCGAATATGACAACCATTATGGTGCGCTCCCCGATCAGAGAAATATGGATATGATCCCTCTTTCCCTGATGAAAAAGCACGGAGAATTCGGGCTCTCCCACCAGTCGGGCGATTTCTTTGGTCGACGCGTAACTGCCGGCCAGAAGCGCGGCCAAGGCCGTCGTGTCCAGGGTATGAGTGAAACCCTGACGGGTTATCAAATGACCGTCCTTGTCCACCAGAAGAGCGCATTTGGCTTCCGACTCCTTGATTATCCGGGTCAGAGCCTTGTCAATCTGTTTTATCTGATCCTCGTAAAGGATCTGCTGCCCCTGAGACAATGGTGACCTCCTTGCTATTCCCTATTTATCTTTTTTTCTTCTTAAAACCGCCGAACAAACCGAGTATACCCCGCCTTTCCTTAACCTTCCTGCTTTCGGCCATCTGAGGTTTACCCAGCGCCAGCGGCTGTTTCAAACGCAAATCGGATAATTGAGTGGATTCCTCGTCGAACGAATGTTTCTCCTCCGCGCCGCCATAAAGCGGCTTGTACATCGGTTCTCTCGCTTCGGAATCGTCGTCGATAATGTCCGGGTGTATTCTCGACGACGTCGCGTTTTTTCCGTTATCCTCCGGGTCTTCCCGCAACACTGACTTCTCGGTGGTTTCTTCGATATCATCGGAATCCTCGCCCCGCGACTCCTCCGATTCGGGCATGTCCGAAACAACCACGTTGGTGTGAGTCTGAGATTGCATGACAATCTCCGGCTGCTGCACGACCACCGGTTCCTCTGGTGACTGCGCCGCGACCGCGACCGGTTCCTCCTCGACTTTCGCCTCTGAATTCTCCTCGACAGGTTTGGGCTCGATTATTTTCGGCGTGTTGTTCGAATTTTGCCTTATCTGTTCGAGAACCATCTTGCTTATGGCTTTCAAAGTCTTGAACACGCCTTCGCCCGAAACGGCGACCGCCTCGAAATACGGTCTCCCCTCGGGATTCAGGCGTTGCTCGAGCACGTCGATGGTGGACACGTTCGAAAGGTCCCGTTTGTTGTACTGAATGACCATCGGAATTTGGGCAAGATCGTATCCGTACTCCTCGAGATTATCCTTCAGGTTTTGCAGCGATTCGATGTTCTCTTCCATTTTCTCGGCCTGGCTGTCGGCTACAAAAACGACTCCGTCAACTCCTCGCAGCACCAGCTTTCTCGTGGCGTTGTAATAAACCTGCCCCGGCACCGTATAAAGCTGGAACTTCGTGGCGAATCCCTGGATCGTCCCGACATTCACCGGCAGAAAATCGAAATACAAAGTCCTGTCGGCGTCGGTGGCCAGGCTGATCAGCTCGCCCCTTGTCTTCGACGGGACTTTTTTGTACACGTACTGCAGGTTGGTCGTCTTGCCCGACAAACCGGGGCCGTAGTAGACGATTTTCGAGATTATCTCTTTAAAGGCGTAGTTTATCGATGCCATAATCGATTGCCCCTCTTACTGAGTCTTGATCTTGGCGACAGCGTTCTTGATTTCGAGCCTTACCATGCCCACGTTGACCTCGGGCTCGGTGATGACCGCCAATATGCCCACTCCCGCGTCGTTCAAGAATATCTTGCCCTCGTCCGATTCGATCATGATCCGGTCCGCGTTTTGCTGATTCAGCCTCTCCACCGCTTTGGTGACGTTGGAAACGATCGAGGCGGCCAGGGCCCCGACTGTCTCGTCTTCCAGACGTGTATCGAGATCGGCAGCTATGATTATGCCGTCGACGCCGACCATCATGGATCCCCTCACGCCCGACGTCTTGTTCAGCTCTCCAAGGACGTTATACATTATATGCCTCCATTTTCTTTTCTATTTTGCGCCCCGCCAGTTCGCCGGACAGCAGGAGTGCGGGATATTTCTCTTTCATATATGTCGTTATCATTTCCAGCGCCCGCGAGATGCGCACGCTCAGAAGATCGTCAGCCTTGCGTTCGGCCACGACGATCAGGTAAAAGATCGACGATTTGGCCACGGTGATCCAGTCTTCCCCGGTTTTCACCGAGAGGAATTCGCAGCCGGGCTCGGCCAGCCCCCGCAGGTTCTTATCCACAATATTGACGAGTTCGAGCCCCATGGCGGCGCAAAAATCGCCGTCGAAACCATCATCCGGGCTCTTGATGATCGTCAATCCCTCGCTGTCGGAAATCAAGGCCCCCTTTACGCCCGCGTACTCGGTCACGTATTCGACAGCGGTCTGGAATTTGTTCTGTTGTTTCGCAGTTTTCAAATCGTCACCTTCTCCGGAGAGGGTTAGTCGAAATACTCCACTCGTCCGAGCATATCCTCGATTTTGAGTTTCAACGATCCCATGCTGACATCATCCCTGGTCAGGATTACCAGCAGATACCTGTCCCTGCCTATGAACCAGAGCTTTACCGTTTTCGCTTCAATCAGAATCTCCCTCGTCCTGCCCAGGGAGATTTTGCGGCTGCCGTAATCGGAAGAGTCGAATATTTCTCTGGATAGGGCGGCGATCTCCTCTTTATCGTAGTTACCGTCGAACTTGCCGTGAATTACCATGCCCCTCTCATCCACGGCGACCGCGCCCAGCACGCGAGGAGTCACCCGGACGATCTTGATCGCCTCGTCCAGCGAGATTTTCCCGGCGGACGCC
>CAZDAH010000068.1:10256-11921 GCA_964503405.1 uncultured Ignavibacteria bacterium | reverse complement strand
GCCCCTGGCGCCGCAATCCGCGGCATGACTATGTCTGTATCGTCGTCCGTATGCGTCTTTTCTCCCAGCATGATCATGAGATTTTTGATGGTTTCGTCATCGGGATCCGAAACGTAGAGTCTTTGCAGGATAACCTTGGCGTCGTTTATCCTGCCTTTCTTGATCAATATCTCCGATTCGAGAATGTCGATGGCCCTGGTCCTGCCGGAGGCCGCCACGGCAAGATGCAATTCATCCCAGGCCTGATCGTAATCCTCGCTGGCCATATATATCTTGGCCATGACAACCCTCGCCGACGCATAATTGGGATGGACCTTCAAACCGTTTTTGCATACCTCCTGCGCTCTTGGTATTTGCCCTTTTTTACGATAAGCCTCTGCCAGCGCCGCGAAGATCTGGCTGTTGGAATCAGCGGCCAGAATTTTTTCGCATTTCGCGATACGATCGTCGAGTTCGGCGGTATCAATCATACTTAAGCCTCTATAGTTTCAATCATATAGATTATCGACATGCCGGATGAAATATTTAGGCTTGCGGCCGCGAACCGCTATTCTAAATCCCGCTTGTAAATTATCAATCCCAATAGCAGCAAAATTACCGTCCCGCAGGTGGTGGCCAAAGTAGCCGGACGCAGATCGTATTGATGGATGGCGATTTGGAACAGATCGAGAAGGTGGACAAGGCCGCCGATGGCAGCCACTGCGAATGCTGCGGAGAAAAAGATCCAGGGGTTCTGCAAACTTCCGCCTCTGAGGGCCAGAAATATCCTGAATGCCCACAGAAAACAGGCCAGAGAAGCCGCAAGATAAATCGACTCCTGGACTACTTGATAGCTATGGGTTGAAACGGCTCCAGCCACGCCGAAATGCGCCAATAGAAACATCGCTGTGGCTAAGATAGTCGTCCTGTTCATTTCTCAATATCCCGCAGCGCCCTTGAAAACTCCTCTTCCAAACCGTATTTTACCGAGAGCTGACGATTCCTATTTATGGTGTTTTGAACATTTATCCTGATCTCCGATATCAAACGCTTATATATCTTGCTCCCGAGGCTTTTCCTTACGGCAAGCAGGTAGTCACCCAGAAGAGAGTTAAAATTGGACACTATTTTCCATATTCTCGCTTGTTGGGGAAGTTTCTTATATAGGTCCAAAAATAAATCGAAATCGATCTGCCCGCCGCCCTGTCCAAATCGTTGATCGAGAAGAGGATAGTAGCCCTTATTCTGTTCGAACGTCTCATAAATTACCTTTTCTCCCCTGTCCCCGAGTTTGTTTTTCAAACTGTCGAAAATGAAGGATAAGTTGGACAAATAGACCTGGGCCAGCAGTTCGGCCAGCGCTTTCTCGTCGTCCTCTCCCGTCTTCTCTTTTACCACTCTCTTGACGGCGGCAATCAGACCCGTATTGAGCAGATTGGCTATCCCTTTGCTGGTATCGAATCGATCGAGATAGCTATCTTCAAGTACATCCGCGATTCTCTTTCCGGAACCGATGACTGCCATAACGATTATCTCGTTTTTGGAAAGCCTTAATTCTTCCGATTTTATCGGCGGATCGCGAACCAATTCGATTGTAGTATCGTCAGACGGCAGCACTTTTTTCAGCTCTTCGGCGAGGTGGGCGTGTGGGCGCCGGGGCTCGGCGTCGTCGCGATCCTGCTCGCC
>CAZDAH010000068.1:9229-10246 GCA_964503405.1 uncultured Ignavibacteria bacterium | reverse complement strand
GGATGACCTCCGAAGGAGGCTCCTGGGCTTCCAGAAATTTGAATTCTCCATTTTTCCAGCCGAACAGTCCGTAGACAATCTCCTCGATCTGCATCTTGAGACATTCGAATATCTCGTCGCGGGTGAAAAGCTTGCGTTCCACGAGCAGGGCTCCCAGCTTCTTGCCCTCCTTCTGGGTAACCAGGACTCTGTTTAATTCCTCCTTGGAAATCCTCCCCTTTTTCAAGAGGATATTTCCGAACAGATCCTGCTCGTCGGTGGAGGAGGCGTATACCAGCATTCCCCCCTTGAAATAAATATGCCGCTTGGATTCGTTATTGCTTATGTCCAGTACACCGGTTTTCTTTGTCGAAAAGATCAGCTGAAATATATCCGGCAGTGAAACAGTTTTCAGATTTCCCGCGAAGCTCAAACTTACTCCCTCTCGTCGCCGAGTACTCTCATGGTTCTTATCTCCGTCCGCCCGTCGATCCGGCTCAGCCTAAACCCGCCGCATATCGACGTTGCCAGAACGAGGTCTTTCGAATGCGTCAATTCCTCTCTGGAGGATGGAAGCGCGGCCGAATAACGATCCGGAGAAAACACTATTAGAGAAGGACCGAGCTTCTCTATGGTTGTCAGACACGACTTCCGGGCGTACGCACTCCACGGCATCTCCAATAGAGTTATCCGCTTTTCGACCTCCAGTCCAGGAAATTCCCCGTCAAAATCCCCGGTCGAAAATACCATCAACCCCTCCCGCGTCTCTATCAGTAGCGGGAAGCAAAATTCATCCTTATTATTATCGGATTCCCCCCATACAACATTAGCCCTGCCGGATAATCCGGAAAGAAATAGGTAATTACTTGAAATATAGTCGATTAATACTCCGCTCCCGATCAGGCTTTCGACTTTGTCCGGCGATATTATCGTCGGCCCGAAGGTGCTCTGCAAATCCTGTATCGCTGCCGCGTCGGGAGTGCCGGATATGAGAAAGTCAATACGGCCGTCGAGAAAATTCAGTACATGCGCGATAAT
>CAZDAH010000068.1:2114-9219 GCA_964503405.1 uncultured Ignavibacteria bacterium | reverse complement strand
CGGCGAAAAACCAGGCCCTGTTTCCTCCTATATCGATGTAATCCAGCCTCCACTCGGGAGTTCGGGCGAAGACTCCGGACCAGGCAATCAGGCAGAGAGCCGTTAATGAAACGATAATTCCCGTGAAGCTCGCTCGGCGTTTCGCCAGAGCCTCATATATAACGTAGATGATAATCCAGAATAATATGATTGCCGGCCAGGATGGAGACGCAACCTTGATATTCGCGGCTGGAAAAGAGGAGAATAATCGCAACAGGATCTTTACCGATTCGAGAATATATTCCAACGGAAACGCGGCCAGGCGGGCGGCCCATTCTCCCAACAGCGAAGCAAAATAAAATACTATTCCGATGGCGGTGGAGACTCCAGCCAAGATACCCACAGGGATATTGGCCACGATTCCCGAGGTCGGGATATTGTTGAAATAAAGCGCCAGCAGGGGCGTCACGGCGGCCTGCGCAGCGATGGTGGTTATCGACAAGGCTGCCAGCCAGCGAAGCGGGGCAAACCGGGCCCAGCCTCGGCCCGAAAGCCATGAGATCGGCTGCGGGAGAAAGTATACTATGGCGAAAGCCGCCGCAAACGATAATTGAAGTCCTATATCGAATAGCTGCATCGGATTTCCAAGCAGCATGAGGAGTCCGGCGAAGGCGATGATATTAACATAATCCGGACTGCGCAGCCATCCATAAGCGAGGAGTCCGACCGAGGCCATTATGGAGGCTCTGACCACGGACGGCTCGAGACGAGTCAAAAGGGCAAAAAAGCAGATTACGGCGAGCAATATGGCGACTTTGATTCTTCGATGAATCCTGAGTAATGTCAGAGGGGCCGCGAATATGGCCAGGACCATACCGACATTCGAACCGGAGACGGCCATCAGATGCAGAGTCCCCGTGTTTCTGAACATCGTCTGATATTCCTGCGGAATGTCCCGGCGCTCTCCGAGAATAAATCCCGAGAGTATCGATGCTGAAACCGGGCTCAAGCGTTTGCGCGCCGCATCCAGAAGATATTCCCTCAGGGGAGTGATAACCGATCCCAGAAAAGTCTCTCCTCGCTGGAGCAATATAACATCGGCATGGCTCCTGACCGATAAGGCGGCGTGCATATTCTTCGTGCGAAGATACGCGCCGTAGTCGAATCCAAGGGGATTGCGGGGACCGCGGGGATAATACAGAAACCCCTCCGCCCTGAGATAGTCGGCATGATTGTATCGACTGCCGCCGCCGTTGACACCGGCCCTGACCCGGCCCAACGACGGTATGACGAATTGCCCCGTTCGAATCGAATCGACGTCTATGACCAGAAACGTCTTATCGAGCCTGATATCGGGCTCGTCAGACACCCGGCCGTAAAGGACAACCTTGCCGCCGGGATCGGCCAGGTTCTGGACGTGATTCGGTTCCGGCTGATCGGACTCCAGCCGGCCGCCCAACCAGCCGAGGCAAAGCATGACGGCCAGCGCCCAGTGTCCGGCCCGCCTTATCTCGCCGGTGGAAAGATTATATATTGTCAAAATCAACGCGACCACCGCCAGAGCCAGACCGAAAAGATAACTTGCCTGGATAAACGTCGAAAGGAGAATTCCCAATATATAAGGCGACAGAGTCGCCAGGGCCGGCCGGCCTGAGAATATCGATTGCCTTTTGCCTGTCAGGTTGTCGTTTTCCACCGTCGATGCGGCCAGAACCAGTGATCCGGATATTCTATAATATATTTTTCCAGCAGGCTCGTGTAGGCCTGAGTTAAATCTCTGATATCTTTCTCTTTATCCCCGGTTTTGTGGAATCCGATGTCTTTTTCCAGGACTATTCTGTGAGTCCTGCCTCTTCGAATTATGAATCCGCAAATTTGCGGCGCGCCCGTCTTCAAGGCAAAGGCCGCCGGGCCCTTCGGGGTCGAGGCTGGCCGGCCCAGGAAGTTTACCATAACGCCGTCTCTGCCGGCGTCCTGATCCGAGAGCATTGCCACCATCCTGCCGTGGCGAACCGCCTTGAAGACCCCTTTGGCGGCCACCCCAAGTTCGATCAAGCCGATTCCGAACATCGCCCTGTATCCGTTCATTAGGTTATTAACCAGGAGATTATGCTGCTCCCCAACCAGGTAATCGATAGGCCAACCCCGGTTGGCAAGATACGCGCCCATTAGTTCCCAACTGCCGAAATGCCCGGTTATGAGCACGGCGCCGCGTCCGTTTTCCAACGCCAGCCTGAAATTCTCCTCTCCCTCGACGCTCACCAGGTTATCGAAGCCCTTTTTTTTGAACTTCGGAAACAGACTGTATTCGATCATGCTGCAGGAGAAATTCCGGTAAGCCCTCAATCCTATTTTTCGATAATCGCTTTCGCTATACTTGTCTCTAAACGAGTTCCTTAAATTGTCCAGAGTCACCTTACGGCGAATTCTGAATACGGAGAAACCGAGAAAGGCGATGATATCGCCCAGTCTCAATGCCGCTCCGTAGGGAAGCAGGTTGACAAGACGCATAACGGTCGCCAAGGCCGCGTATTCCAGCCTATATCTGATTCTCTTCATCGTAGTAGCCGTCGAAATACCGCTTGTAATCGTCTCCGGGAGGATTCAGTCTCTCCTCCATTTTCCAGCGCCTTTTTGTCTTCCGGTTCTGCTTTTTCTTGTAGAGGAATAGTATGATGATAAGCGTCGGAACCGCCAGCCAGAAAATCTTCGAATCGAGAATAAAAAGCAAAAAATGATATTGCATCGATGTCTTCTCCTGCCAGTCGGCTACCCAGGTGACGTAATCGATCCCCGCCGTTTGCTTGAAACTCCTGTGGAAATCATTGCTGCGCCTGTAAAGTTCAAGCAAATCGGCGATCAAATACTCATCCTTGTCTTTCAAAAGGCTCGATACGGCCAGGTAAGATTCGGTGTACGCCAGGCTGGCCTGGGCGCCGTTGAATTCCGACAGATTCTCCAGCCGTTGAAGGTATATCAAGTTGCCGGTCCAGGCGGCCCTCGCCACAAGGATATCCTGGCCGATATCCCATTCGCCCGATACGCGCATGGCCAAACCCTCGTGAATCCACCTTGGCAGCCAGCGTCCTTCCGCGGCGCGATCGAGCATTATATGGGTCAGCTCGTGTCCCAGCAATTCGCTGAATGACTTGCCGGTTCTCATGAACTTGGGCGATTTGATTACTATAATCCCTCTTTCAGCCGAGGCCGCCCCGGCGCCCCAGTCGGGCATAGACGATCCCGTCCAGCGCCGAAATTCATCGTCGGATTCGGCAATATAGACCGAAATCGACGTGTCCAACGAAACGCCGAGCAGGTTCGAAAGTCTCATGTGGTAATAATCCAGGTAATATAACGCTGAATCCGCGTAAATATTATCCGCCGGTATGATTCTAAATGGAGTCTCCCCTGCCGACGGTTCGGCTGACGCGGAAATCGGCGAAAGACAGAGGATCAAAAAGCAAAAGCCCAGAAGCGTATTCCGGGCTGCATGAAACCTTGGCAATTCGGTTCTCAATTCAGTTCGTAACTTTCTCCGAAATCCAGGATAATTCCCTCCACGCCGTGTTTTTTGATCCCTCTGACAAACTCTCCCGGGTCGCAGGCCAAAAGATCGAACGTATTATAATGCATGGGAATCGCCTTCTTCGGTTTGAGAAATTCCACGGCTTTGACGGCATCGGGAATATCCATCGTGAAATTTCCCCCGATGGGGACCATAGCCAGGTCGATCCTGTTCATCTCCCCGATCAATTTCATGTCCAGAAACAGGCCTGTATCCCCGGCGTGATAGATTGTCTTCCCGCCGGTCCTGACAATGAAGCCGGCCGGATTCCCTCCGTATTGCAGATTGTCCCCCAGGGTGGAACCGTGGTGGGCGATTGTCAGCTTGGCGTAACCGAACGGAAAATTGTTCCCGCCGCCGATATGCAGGGCATGGGTCCTGGCAACGCCCTCGTTGCCGCAATGAGTGCAGATTTCGAAATTGGAGATTATGGTGGCATTGTTTTTTTTGGCGATCTCGATAGCGTCGCCGAGATGATCGCCGTGGCCGTGAGTAATCAGGATAAAATCGGCTTTCTTTTGCTCTTCGCTTACTTTCGCCACCGGGTTGCCGGTCAGAAACGGATCGATCAGGATTTTATGATCTCCGCTTTCAACCAGAAAACATGAATGTCCGATGAAAGTAACTCTCACCATATATCCTCCATCTCTTGAAACGAATTTATGGATCGGATATCGTCAAGTCAACCCAAATATCCCTCGAGGCGCTTCTAATCGCCAACCCCCTCGATCACGCCTCCGCCCAATACCCTCTCGCCGTCGTAGAAGACGACACTCTGCCCCGGCGTTATCGCTCTTTGCGGAATATCGAAGATTATCACTGCGCGATCGCCGTCAGTTGTCAATTCGGCGGCGGCCGGCTGGTGACGGTAGCGTATTTTTGCTTCGATCCGACACGGCGATTTAATGTCGTTCGCGAGCAGGTTCAGATTATACGCCTTTAGTTTTTTCGCGAGAAGATCGTCTTCGGAACCGACCACAATGCTCCCGTCGCCGATATTTATCCTGGTTACGTACAACGGCGCCGCGCCCGATATGCCGAGCCCGCGCCTCTGCCCTATCGTATAATTCGCAATTCCCTTATGACGTCCCACCGCGTTTCCCGCCGTATCGTAAATGAGACCCGCCTGCAAAGCAGGGCTGCCCTCTCCGAGTTTCTCTCGGAGAATATGGCCGTAATCGTTTCGCGGTACGAAGCATATTTCCTGGCTGTCGGGACGATTCGCGTTGCGCAGGCCGAAGCTTCCGGCAATCTCCCTGGTCTTCTGCTTGGAGATCGCGCCCAGCGGCAGTAAAGTTCTCTTCAGCGCCTCCCGCGTTATTCCCCATAAGGCGTACGATTGATCGCGGCTCTTGTCCATGCCCTTAAGCAGAACCGGGATACCGCCGGAACGCTCGACCCTGGCGTAATGCCCTGTGGCAACAAAGCCGCATTCGAGCTTATCGGCCGTTCTCAGCATCTCTCCCCATTTGATATATGTATTACAATTGATACATGGATTCGGAGTCCTGCCTCTGGCGTATGACTCGACAAAATCGTCGATCACGTTGCGTCGGAAACTATCTTTCAAGTCAATCACATAATGCGGGATATTCATCCGGGCGCAGACGGCGCGGGCGTCGTCGATCAGGTCCAGCGTACAGCATCCGCCGTCGGGAGGATCGAACCCCAGCTCGTCGAAATCATAGAGTTTGAGGGTTACCCCGATAACCTCGAATCCCTCCTCAGCCAACAGAACCGCGGCCACGGAGCTGTCGACTCCGCCGGACAAGCCAATCAAAACTCTCTCGCTCATAATAAAAACGCCCCGTCAGGACGGGGCAATTCCAGCCCTGTCATTTCGTCATTCCCCGGAGCCGGCATAAAGCGGCGAGATGCTGCGCAGCCGGCCCACTTCCGCGGCAAGTATATCGATAACATAATCGACATCATCCGGCTTGTTGCCGCGTCCAAATGAAAACCTGATGGCGCTCTGGGCCAATTCGCGAGGCACATTCATAGCCATTAGCACATGGGACGGTTCCGTCGCACCAGAGGTGCAGGCGGAGCCGGAAGATACCATAATCCCCTTCAAATCGAGACTCAAAACTATCGCCTCGCCCTCGATGGCCTTGAACGAGAGATTGATTGTATTTGGCACTCTTCTTTCGAAACTGCCGTTGAGCCGGATATCGGGGATTATCTTTTTCGCCTGGTCGTAGAAACGGGTAGTCATGAAGAGCATCCGCTCGGTTTCCTCCTGCATATCCCTATATGCGATCTCGAGGGCCCTGGCAAGGCCCACCGCCCCAACTACATTTTCAGTGCCGGCCCGACGTCCCCGTTCGTGGCCGCCGCCCTCGTTCCAGGGCTGAATCCTGGTACCGGACTTTATATATATGAGCCCCGAACCTTTCGGGCCGTAAAGTTTGTGGGCGGAGATCGAAAGCAGGTCGCATCCGAGATCATCGATTTGATAATAAATCTTCCCCGTGGCCTGAACAGCGTCGGTATGAAAAAGCGCGCCCGCCTTTTTGGTAACCGCGCTCAACGATTTCATATCCTGCAGCACGCCGGTCTCGTTGTTGGCGTTCATGATGGTTACAAGCGTGGTATCCGGGCGAACAGCGTTCCTGAGATCGTCGGGATCAACGAACCCCTGCTCGTCGACCGGCAAATACGTGACTTCGAACCCCTCTTTCTCCAGGAACTTGCAGGAGGCTTCCACGGCGTGATGCTCTATGGACGAGGTTATCACATGCCTGCCCTTGTCCCTGTTGGCAAAGGCCGCGCCCTTTATGGCGAAATTATCCGATTCTGTCCCGCCCGAGGTAAAATAAATTTCAGCGGGTTTGCATCCCAGCAGATCGGCGATTGAATCCCTCGCCGTCTCCAGCGCGGCTTTGGCCTCCCTGCCGCTTTGATGAATGGAGCTGGCGTTGCCGAAAACCTCGACATAGTATTTCTCCATCGCCTTGAAAACCTCAGGATGAACCGGGGTAGTGGCGTTATGATCGAGGTAGACTTTTCTCATCGCTAATCTCCAATGCCTGTGTCGGTAATATAAGGAAGCGCATAACTGATGTCAACTCGACGAGAGAAAGTCTACTTATATTCTGCGGCTTTTTTTATGAAATATTCGAATATTTTTCTACTGTGATCGCGGCGATAGATTCCCTCCGGGTGCCATTGAACGCTCATAACAAACAGCCTGCCAGGAAGTTCCAGACCCTCCACCACTCCATCCGCCGCCAATGCCGAAGCCCTTAAGCACCGTCCGACATTGCATACCGTCTGATGATGACTCGAATTGACTTCTATGAGTTCCTTTCGCAATATATCATAGAGTAAACTATCTTTGTTTATTCTAACCTCATGAAACACTTTGCCTGATTGCGAAGGATCCGCGTGTTTCAATATCCTCCCTCCAGCACAGGAAAGATCCTGGTGAAGATTTCCCCCCAGGGCAACATTGAGTACCTGGTGTCCCCGGCAGATTCCCAAAAGAGGCATATCCCTCCGGACCGCCATCCTGATCATTTCGACTTCCAGATTGTCCCGGGCCTCCGTTGTTCGGCTAAG
>CAZDAH010000068.1:1449-2104 GCA_964503405.1 uncultured Ignavibacteria bacterium | reverse complement strand
GCTTCTTATGCGGTCTCTGCCCGAAGTACCGTGGGTGAATATCCACTCCGCCTGTGACCATCATTCCGTCGATAGAATCGAAAAATGACTTGATGTGTCGTTTTTCCCTGACGTTCGGGAGCAGTACCGGATGGCCTCCCGACTTGAGAATCGATTCGTAATATTCCCTCTTTAGATAATCGAACCCCCGCGACATCGGCCAGCGGTATCTCGACGCTCCTTCCGCCTCGGAAAGGGTGATTCCTATTCTCGGTTTATCAGAATGCATAGAGTATGGAAAGATGCAGGTTGCCCGCTCCCAGATCCAGCTCTTTTTTCAGCCTTATGCCGTACTCGCACCTTATGGGTCCGAAAGGGGTGTAGAATTGAAGACCCATTCCCGACGTGAAAGCCACTGAGAGCGGAGTTATATGTACTATATTGGAATATGTATTGCCGGCGTCGAGAAATACCGATCCACCGAATCTCCAGAACAGCGAACGTCTGATTTCGATATTGCCGAGCATCATGTAACGTCCGCCTTTTGGTTTTCCCAGTTTGTCTCCAGGATTGTCGGCTTCGACAAAGACGGGCCCCAAACTGTTCTCGGTGTATCCCCTTATCGTGGTGGCGCCGCCCAGCATGATTCTGGCATCCGCGCTCGATCTTCCGTCGG
>CAZDAH010000068.1:0-1439 GCA_964503405.1 uncultured Ignavibacteria bacterium | reverse complement strand
GGCCTTCATCAGGCGCTGCCGGGCCCGGAACAGACGAGTGCTGACGCTCTTCAGCGGGATGTCGAGGATCGTCGGCGGCTTGTTCTGATAGAACCGCTTGGCCAGCGCCACGCATCCTACGGCGTCTTTGGCGTAGCCGTCGGCGCCCATATCGTCGAGCCAGCCGAACCAGAGGCGGGTGGCCAGAATATTGCCGCCGAGCATGATCTGGTAACGGCTCCACGAAAACTGGCTTTTGAAATATCCGAAATCGCCGCCCAGAATGCCGCCCACGTAATCCACGCCGACAAACGAGTAGGAGCCCCGCTGTGGCACGAAAAAGTTATCTCTTGTATCTCGCTCCCCGTAAAGCGATATTTTCCTCCTGATCTGATTATCCCCCTCGGCGCGGTAAGCCTCCTGCTGTTCGGGAGGGACGTCGATTATGCTTATGTATTCGATAGCCGACGAGAACCTGGCGGTAGTGAAACGATCTATTTCATTGATCAGGATTACTTCTCCGGCGATACGATCATAACGATATTCGAAATCCCGGATACGCTTATTCAGCGTTTTCGGCTCCCAGGTGATTCTCAGGGTCAACGGCATTCGTCGATTGAGAAACCATGGTTCGACATAATTTATTTCGATCGGGATCTTGATAAACCTCAATCTCAGTTTTTTTCTGAAAAAATCGGTGATACTCAGGTTTTTCAGCGTTCCCTGGGGATCCGTTATCTGCAAGAGCAGACGCGGCCTGACATAAAGCTGGCGTCCGGTGCCCCAGATATTCCGCTTTCCCCAACGTCCCGATACTCCCAGAACTACCTCGAAATCCTCCTCCTGTCCAATGCCTAACCCCAGATTGGCCTGGTTTTGTTTGCGTTCCTCGTAATTAAGAATGAAATCCGCGATGCAGGTATCGTTGGCAACTACGGCGCTGCTGTCGTCGCGGTACAAGCTCAGGTACTTGAATAATCCTGTCGATAACAGCCTTCTCTCGGACTCCACTATGTCTTTCTTGCTGTATGGTTTCCCCGGATCATTAACCAGCTCTCTTTTCATGACGATCTTTTTTGTATAACCTGACTTGGCCAGGCTGGTTTGCCCGTTTACCGTGTACAGTGATTCGATCACCGTGTAGCGAACGAATGCGCCGGTGGTATCGCCGTTGAATTCATACCGGCTGTCGACCCTGGCGTAGGGAAAGCCGTTATCATTATAAATATCGCGCAGGGTAAACCGTCCCGCCAGGATTTTGCTCTCGTCAATAGGATCCCCGATCTTTAATTGCTCCAGGGTCTTGTCGAATTTCCTGTTTATCCATTCCCGGCCGCCGTCTACGGCCGTCCCTGAGAGAAACGTCTGTACGCCCTCGTCGATACTGAAAATCACGGTGGCTCTGTTTTGGTCGTCGATCGCAGTGGAATCTCGCACCGCGGCGAACAGGAATCCACGCC
>CAZDAH010000067.1:13259-16680 GCA_964503405.1 uncultured Ignavibacteria bacterium | reverse complement strand
CCAAGGGTCCTGATTTCTTCAACAGATTCCGCACCGGAGATATCGTCACCAGGCGGACCGACGACGTCGCCGAGAAACTCTCCTGGTTCGCCTGTTCGGGGATATTCAGGTTCTACGAGGCGATGCTCATGGTAATTTTCACCGTGACCATGATGACCATGATAGATCCGCTTCTGACTTTATGGGCAGTCGGTCCATTGCCCATACTGATAATCGTCTTTTTCAAGAGCTCCACCATCCTCGATAAACGTTACGACCGCCTGCAGCGCAACATCTCGGGATTCAACGATATCATGGAAGCCTGTTTTTCCGGGATCAGGGTGGTCAAGGCCTATGTGAAAGAAAAAGCGCAAATTGCCAAATTCAGAAAGGCTGCCGAGGACCGCCGCTTAACCGAAATCTCCGCGGTCAAGGCCACCATCCTGGTGGACTCTCTCTATTTTTATATTTGGCAGTTCGGGATAATTATCGCCATACTGGCCGGAGGATACAGGGTCATGAACGCCGATCTCACTCTGGGAAAACTGATGGCTTTCATCTATTACGTGATATACCTCGTCTTCCCAATGTTCGATATCGGTCAGTTCCTGGTGAAATCGCGGCAATCGGCCGTCTCCATAAACCGTTTGACCGAGATGGAGAAGGTCCCGCCGATGATAATGAACCGGGGGGCTGCCAGCGGCGCCGGGATCGACGGCAGCCTGAGTTTCGAAAATATCGAATTCTCATTCCCCGGGTCCGATAGAAAGATCCTCGAAAATATCTCCCTGGTCACGCGTTCGGGTCAGACCATAGCCCTGGTGGGAAAGATCGGCTCGGGAAAATCGTGGCTGGTGAACATGATCCCCCGGCTGGTCGACCCTTCCAGCGGCGTTGTCAGGCTCGACGGCCGCGATCTGCGGGAATACGCTCTCGATGATCTTAGAAAATCGATCGGTTATGTGCCGCAGGAACCGGTATTATTCTCGGACACGGTCGAAAATAATATCCGTTTCGGCCGCGATAAGATCGATGATGTAACCATCGACTGGGCTATCGAGGTAGCCCAACTGAAAGACGAGATCGCAGATTTCCCCGAGGGGATCAAGACCAGGATCGGTGTCAGGGGGATGTCCATATCCGGCGGGCAAAAGCAGCGTTTGGCCCTGGCCAGGGCCTTGGCCGGGAAACCGAGGATTCTCATTTTAGACGATTGCACTTCGGCCCTCGATTCGACCACCGAGACCGCCCTCTGGGACAAGCTTCACGAGATGCTGCCCGGCACTACCGCCCTGATCATTACTCATCGGCCCGACACTCTCGAGCGCGCCGACAGGATCATCGTTATGGAGGACGGTAGAATCGTGGAAGAGGGCACGCACGACGAGTTAATTGGCAGCGGGGGGCGATATTCCAGAATCTATCGTCGCTACAAACTTGAAGAAACGGTAAAATAGGGTTATCTTATTGGCTCGCGAAAAGGAGGCCGCGTCAGGGATGCGCCACGATCCCGTTTCAAGGGCCCGACGCTGGCGATTAAAGACAGAATGGAATAAGTAAACTGAAGATAGAGATCCTTATGAGGAGGAATTCGGATGAGGTCGCTTCGCATCCCCTTGCTGACAGTTTCGTTTCTAACGGCGATCATCTCTCCGGCCGGAGGCGATGACATGCTGGAGAGGCTCGAGAAGAATCGGAGGATCGCCGATTTCCGTGTCGAATACGTCTACGAAAACGATCTGGGAAACGCCATGGGCGCGCGGTTCCGTCACGTTCAAAGCGGTTTTGTCATGGATCTTCTGCGCATTCAATCAGTGCCCCAGGCATTCATATGGGTGAATTCCCCGCCGCCCTCGGATCAGGGAGAGCCCCATACCTGCGAACACCTGCTGCTCGGCAAGGGGACGAAGGGAAGGTATGTCGCCTCGCTGGAGGATATGTCCCTCGGAAGCAGCTCGGCATTCACCATGCAGCTGCAAACCTGCTACCATTTTCATACCGCAGCCGGTACCGACGTGTTTTTCGATTTATTCGAGGCCAAGCTCGACGCTCTCATCAATCCCAACTTCTCCGATGAGGAAATCAGGCGCGAAGTGGCTAATGTGGGATATTCCATCGATCCGGTTGACAGCACAATTCACCTGGAGGAAAAGGGAACAGTCTACGCGGAGATGGTCAGGTCGTTCGAAAGCCCCTGGGCTAATCTCACCCGCCGGCTTTCCCATCTGATGTACGGAACAGCTCACCCCGTTTCGTATTCGTCCGGGGGGTATCCCGACGCTATCCGCACGATGACCCCCGATGATATGCGGAAGTTTATTGCGAATACATACCACCTCAACAATATGGGAATGATCGCCGCCATTCCCGACGACATCGCCGTTGACGATTTCCTGAAAAAATCGTCGGAGATCTTTAAGCGGGTGGAGCCGGATACCCGGGCGCTCGACGATCCCGCTGCTTTGGATGATCGCCTTCCGCCGCCGATGACTTCTACTCCCGGTATTATCGATCAGACCTACTTTCCCGCCGAGAACGAAAACGAGCCCGGCATAATTCTATACGCCTGGCCGCCGACAAGGCATTTGGATTCTAAGGAGGAATTTCTGCTTTATTTGTTTATCGAGAACCTGGCCGGGGGAGAAACATCGAATCTTTACGGTAAATTCATCGATTCCGGGACCCGGGTTATCGATATCGGTTCCAACTCTGTGTTCGGATGGCTGGATACCGACCCCGGTCGTCCTGTTTATGTAGGTCTGAACAACGTTAATCGTGACGCCACCGAGATCGGCATGATCGATTCAATCAGGGCCATCATCTTACACGAAATCGAGGCCATTTCGAGCTTCGGCGACGGTTCCGCCGAGCTTGACGAGTTCAACGAAAGAGCGAAAAACATAATTACCGCAAGGAAGCGTGAAAATCGCAAGTTTTTGAATACGCCGCCCAGATTCGGATATCGAGGTACCGGTTCCGGCTGGTATTACTATCTGAAACAGCTCCAGAATACCGATGGTTTCCGCAGGAAACTCACTATGGATATCGAGATCGAATTTGTCGAAAATGCCATCGAGTCCGGAGAGAATTTTTGGAAGAGCTATCTGGAGAAATGGGGAATCCTGGATACCGAGCCGTTCGGAGTCGGCTCCAGGGCCAATCCTCAATTACTGACCCTATCCGAAAAAGCCCGCAAGGATAGAATCGCCGAGTTTATATCCGGACTAAAAAACGAATACGGGCTGAACGGCGAGAGCGAAATATTGGTCAGGTTCAAGGCGGAATACGACGTCAAAACGGCCGCCATCGAGGATGAAGCAAAGAAGATCGCCATGCCGAAGTTTGTCGACAATCCCCCGCTTTCCCTCGACGATCAATTGCGCTATCGAGTCGAAACTCTGTCCGCGGGAGGCCCGCTGACTGTTTCCACTTTCGACAATAT
>CAZDAH010000067.1:9472-13249 GCA_964503405.1 uncultured Ignavibacteria bacterium | reverse complement strand
CAACGGCCGGCCTTGCATTCGATCTCTACACTGTCCCGGAAAATGATCTATTGTATCTTTCCGCCCTGCCGGTTCTCATGACCGACGTGGGCGTAGTCAAAAATGGGGAGAAGTTGACTTACGATGAAATGATACGGAGGATTCGTGAAGATATTTTGGGTCTGGACGCTTACTACAGCGTCAATAACCGCACCGAAAGAGCGGAATTGGTGATAAGGGCCTCGGGCAACGATCTGGACGAGTCCTTCCAGGCCATTGACTGGATGAAGACGATTTTGTTCGATACCGACTGGTCGGAGGAGAACCTCCCCCGCATTCGGGACGCCGTAGACCTGTATCTGAAAAATCTTCGCAATACGACCAAAATGGCCGAGGAAGCCTGGGTGCAGGATCCCGCCGGCGCCTATTGGAAACAGTCGAATCCTGTGCTCTTGAGCTCTAACTCTTTTCTAACCAAAATCCACAATGTTCACCGGCTGCGTTGGATGCTCAAACAACCTGTTGACGTAACTGAATTCTCCGAGTTCATCGGATTGATGGCCGGTTTCGCGGATCAGGCCAGTCGCGGCCAGATGGAAGAGCTTTTAGGAGTATTGACCGAAAACGAGAACGCGGTGATTCCCGAAATCGGAAAAAAGATTCTGGCTCGCTTCGAGAATCTGCCCGAGACGGCGAAATCGCTTGCCCTGGAAGCCGCCTCGGATCTGCAGAAATCGCTGCCGGATATTCCCGATAACTCCCTTGTGGACGACTGGCAATACCTGTGCGCCCGGATCTACTCCGATTTTGTCATCGAACCCCGTGAGGTGTTATCACGGTTGAAATCTGTGCTAAGTCTGATTCGCAGGCAGGATAACGTGAGAGGATTCCTGATCGCCTCGACTGAGAATCAGAATTCCCTGATTCCCCGACTGAACGGACTTGCCGAGGGGTTTGACGAATCCCCTTCGACTCGGGAAACTTATAGCCTCGAAAACCTGATAGTTTCCCGTCTTAAAGCGCGGACTCCGGGCCTCGATAGGCCGGTATACGTAGGGCTCATGAACCAGAATACAAGGTCGGGCGTTTTCATCAATACGGCCGAATGCGCCAGTTATGAAACCGCCGACGAGGAGACGCTTTTGAAATTCCTCGCGGCCCGTCTATACGGCGGCGGCGGGGCGCACAGCATGTTCATGAAAACTTGGGGAGCCGGCTTGGCCTATTCCAACGGCCTTCGCAGCAATGAATCGTCGGGGAGAATAACCTATTATGCCGAACGCTGCCCGGACCTTGCCCAAACCATGCAGTTTGTCGTCGACGAGCTTCGTAAATCGGAACGCGATCCCTCCCTGGCAGAGTATGCCGTGGCTCAGGCATTCGTCGGCAACCGGGCAGGCTCACGTTATGAGAATCGCGGGGAATCCATGGCCGACGATCTGGCTGACGGTGTCACCCCGGAAGTGGTCGCGCGGTTCCGCTCGAATATCCTGGAACTTCGAAAGGACAAAAAACTCGCGGAGAAACTTTATTCGCGAATGGAGGATACCTACGGCGAGGTGCTTCCCGGCTACGGGCCGCGCGGAAGGGACGTCCCCGGGGCGATATATTTCATTATCGGCCCGGAGGCGCAGTTCCAGCTTTTGGAGAATTATCTTCGCGGGGTCGAGCCGAATGAAATTCTCTATCGTCTCTATCCCCGGGATTTCTGGATTGCGATGCCTTGATAGTGGAATTGACGCTGCAAATGGCGACAAAACAGAGGAATTTCCCATGAATAAGAATGGCGATAAAACGGAAGAGTCGAGTCCGTCCCCGGCTAAATCCGGCTCTCCGTCGAATTTTATAAAAGATATTGTCGACGAGGATATGAAGAACGGCAAGAATGACGGTCGCGTCCATACCCGGTTCCCGCCGGAGCCGAATGGGTACCTGCATATCGGCCACGCCAAAGCCATCTGCCTCAACTTTGGATTGGCCTCAGAGCATGACGGACTTTGCAATCTGCGTTTCGACGATACCAATCCCATCAAAGAAGAGGCCGAATACGTAGAATCGATTATCGATGATATCAGCTGGCTCGGTTTCGATTGGCAGGATCGTCTTTATTACGCCTCAGACTATTTCGATACTCTCTACGAATACGCGGTCAAGCTTATCAGAGACGGCAAGGCATATGTCGACGATCTTTCAGCCGACGATATCCGGGAATATCGCGGTACGCTCACCGAACCGGGCCGGGAAAGCCCTCACCGTAATCGCGCTGTAGAGGAAAACCTCGACCTGTTCGAACGGATGAAGGCGGGAGAGTTCGATAACGGAGCCAGGGTCCTTCGGGCCAAAATCGATATGTTCCACGGCAACCTGAATATGCGCGACCCGGTGATGTATCGTATTCTCAAGGCGACGCATCATCGCACCGGCGAAAAATGGTGTATCTACCCGATGTACGACTGGGCCCACGGGCAATGCGATTCAATCGAGAGAATTACCCATTCGATTTGCACCCTGGAATTCGAGGATCACCGGCCGCTTTACGACTGGTTCATTCGCAACCTGGAGATATTCGCCCCCCGGCAGATAGAATTCGCCCGCCTGAACCTGACCTATACGGTCATGAGCAAGCGCAAGCTGCTGCAGCTTGTTAAAGAGGGGCATGTCAGGGGTTGGGACGATCCCCGCATGCCGACCATATGCGGTTTTCGCCGGCGCGGATTTACGCCTGAGTCTATCCGCAATTTCGCCGAGAGGGTTGGCGTCGCCAAGCGTGACAGCATTGTCGATTATGGATTGCTGGAATACTCCGTAAGGGAAGATCTGAACAAGACCGCCCAGAGAATCATGGCCGTGCTGCGCCCGCTCAAGGTGATTATAGAAAACTATCCTGAAAATAAAGTCGAACATCTCGAATGTGTCAATAATCCGGAGGATCCGAATGCCGGCACCCGCCAGGTCCCGTTCTCCAAAGTCCTTTATGTCGAGCGCGAGGATTTCATGGAAGATCCCCCGAAAAAATTCTACCGTCTCGCTCCAGGCCGCGAGGTCAGGCTTCGTTACGCCTACTTTATCACATGCACCGAGGTCGTCAAGGATAAGAGCGGGGAGATTACCGAGCTTCGATGCGCATACGACCCGGCGACCAAAGGCGGCGATTCCCCCGACGGCCGCAAGGTCAAGGCCACCCTGCACTGGGTGTCCGCCGAACATTCGCTGCCGGTCGAAGTACGATTATACGATCATCTGTTTGTTAAAGAAGAGCCGGACGACGTGGGTGACGGCAAAATCTGGCTGGACAACCTGAATCCCAATTCGCTGAAAATCCTGACTGATTGCCGTATTGAGCCATTTGCAGCTGACAGCAAAGTGGGAGATCGTTTCCAGTTCGAGCGGCAGGGGTATTTCTGTGTCGATCTCGATACAACACCCGGGCACCTGGTTTTCAACCGCACGGTGGGGCTGAGAGATACCTGGGCTAGGATCGCGAAGCAGGGGTGATAGTTTTCATGCGGGTTCCTGGTAACTGGAAAAGCCCTCGATTCCCTACCTCTTCAGATACCCCGCGAATCCGGCGACTTTGAAATCTTCCCTAACCGGATAAAAAACGTCGATAACGAGACAATCGCTGATCGCGAGTCCCGAATGTAAAGCGTTGGGAGGGATTATCAGGACCTTGCCTCTTGTCAGCTTGTGGGCCCTGCCGGCAACTATGATCTCAAGTTCCCCCTCCATCACATTGACCACTTGCTCATTAGGATGGGAATGCTCGGGCAGCGGCGAACCCGCGTCGATTTGAACGTG
>CAZDAH010000067.1:9022-9462 GCA_964503405.1 uncultured Ignavibacteria bacterium | reverse complement strand
CCTCATCCTGATTCCCTTCGCGATCTCCAGCTCCGGCAGGTCATCCAGAATTACCAAACCCATTCGACGCCTTTCGTGTGAAACCGCGATTCGAGGCCGCGATCGAGAATCATTCCTTCCTCGTAAATTCGATCGAATTCCCGTGGACCGCAAAAGTCAGAACGCCGGTTTCCTTGTCGAATTCTGCCATCGCCGGAAATCCGTCGAAATCGATCTCCAGGCACCCTTCAGCCTCCACAGCCGGAAAACTGCCGTCGGCATTCTCCCAGATGTATCCATCGGCGACCTTGCTTATCTTCACCCAGTTCACCGGTGATGCGGAACCCGATTCAGTAACGCTCACCCACTCGCCTGCGTATTGATCGCGCGATGTTTCGCCGCAGCCCGCCAGAATCCCGGGAATGATCATCAATATCGCCAGCACGCCAATTCCTGCATTT
>CAZDAH010000067.1:2686-9012 GCA_964503405.1 uncultured Ignavibacteria bacterium | reverse complement strand
TCGTCAGGTCACGTGCCTATCATATATCGGGACTTTTACCTGGCAAAACGAAATACTCCTTGTGTCTGACTTCCTTGGAATTATAATGAATATGTAGAGCTCGACGATCGTGGTATCAGAGCGAGGCTCAGGGGAAGCAGATTTATTCGAAACCGAGGTTTTTGCCAGGGAGAGCTTATGAACAGGACAGCTATGAACTTCCGGCCGCTGGTCTTTCTTCTGGGGACTATGGCGCTCGTTGACCCGGATGCGGGGGCGCAGGGAATAGAATTTATGACCAACTACAGCCTGCCGCAAGGCGCTTATGGAATCTGCGTCAACGGCAGTTATGCGTATGTCGCCATTGACGAATCCGGCCTGCAGATAATCGAGATTTCAGATCCTTACATACCCTATACTGTAGGGATCTGCGACACCCCGGGAAATTCCCGCGGAGTTTTCGTGAGAGGCAATTACGCCTATGTCTCCGACGCCGATTCCGGACTGCAGATCATCGATATTACTGATCCGACAGGGCCCTTGCTGGCGGCTGGATTCTTCACCTCCGGCACGGCTCTGACCGCTTCCGTATCCGGTGATTTCGCCTTCATTGCCAACGGCTACTCCGGAATGCTTGTCCTGGACGTCTCCAATCCCTCGAGTCCGACTCAGGCGGGAGTTTACCCGACATCGGGCTACGTCATGGGTGTGCATGTGGTCGGGGTCCTCGCCTATATTTCCATCAACTACCTCGAGCCGGATCGCGGCGAGTTACAGATTATTGACGTTTCCGATCCTCACAATCCGGTCTGGCTCGGAACCGGTGATTTGCCGGGAGGCGCGTTCGGCATCAGCCTCGTGAACGAATTTGCATACGTCGCCGCCTTCGACTACTGCATCAGAGTATTCGACGTTTCGATGCCCGAATTTCCCGCCATCGCAGGCAGCTACAATACGCCCGGCTCGGCCAGGCATATCGCCTGCAACGGTTCCTACGCCGTCATTGCCGACAGCTGGTCGGGAATCGAAGTATTGAGCATCTTCGATCCCTCTCTCCCCACGCTGGCCGACAGCTTCGACACGCAAAACGTTGCCAACGACGTGGCGGTAGCCGGAGACTTTATTTATATCGCTGACGGCGACGCACTGGTGATTCTCCGTTTTCCAATGACCGGGCTTGCGGATGACTTAATAATGCCGAACGAATATGCGCTCTTTCAGAATTATCCTAATCCGTTTAACTCCTCAACTGCCATAAGCTATTATTTGCCGCAGGCGTCCGGCGTCAGCTTCACAATTTTCGATGTCGTCGGCCGCCAGGTGGAATCGCGGGTCCGGGGCAATCAGCAGGCCGGTTATCATGATTTCTTCTGGAATGCCGCCGGGCGGCCTTCGGGAGTATATTTCTTCCGCCTCCGAGCTGGGGAATTCATCGAGACCGAAAAGATGGTGATGGTGAAATGAGGGGAGCAACGAATACAGGCCATCCCAGAGAAAGCTGAGGTTACCGGCTGACATGAGGGTTAATTGCCTCAGGATTGCGTGTCCGTAATCCGAAGGAAACTATGCCGAAAAGTACCGGTACCGCCGCCGCGGTTCCACCGAATAAGATCGATCAGAATTATGCCAGGGAATTCGCCGCAATACTTTTCGGGGCTCATTTTAAGGACATCAAGCGGTTATTGCCGTTATTCGATAATGCCGGTATAAAGACCAGGTATTTTTCGACTTCACCGGATTGGTTTGAAAAAGCACATTCTCTCGATGAGAAAAATGATATTTACATTCGTATGGCGACCGAATTGGGGGCCAGCGCGATAATTAAGGTTCTCGACAGCACTCATACCGAATCAAATGAAATCGACTACCTGATTTATATCAATACCACCGGGCTCGCGACACCGTCGATCGACGCCAGATTGATCGACAGGCTCGGACTGCGTTACGATATCAGAAGAACGCCGATTTGGGGTTTGGGCTGTGCCGGAGGCGCCGCGGGGCTTGCTCATGCCTATCATTATTTGCTCGGACATCCGGCGCACCGCGTATTGGTCGTGGCTGTCGAATTGTGCGGGCTGACATTTATGCATGATGATTTTTCCAGGAGCAACCTGGTCGCCTGCGCGTTATTCGCCGACGGCGGGGCGGCGGCATTGCTGTGCGGAGACGAAGTCGATTCCGAGGGTCTGGAGATTCTTGCCACTCAATCGGTATTTTATCCCGATTCGCTTAACGTAATGGGATGGAATATCGTCGCGCAAGGCATGCAGGTGGTTTTTGACAAGAGGATTCCCGATATAGTCGCGGCGAATTCAGCCGCTGAATTGGATTCGTTTTTAGGGGCTAATTCCCTGACAAAAAGCGACATAAGCCACTATCTCTATCATCCGGGCGGCATGAAGGTTATCGAGGCTTATGAAAAGGCCTACGGAATCGATGGCGACGGTTTCGCCTTGTCGCGTGAAATATTGCGTGATTACGGAAATATGTCGTCGGTTACGGTGCTGTATGTCATTTCGAGATATTTGGAGAAATTCGGCTTGCACAATCCCGGTTATGTCGTGATATCCGCTTTAGGCCCCGGCTTCAGCTCGGAATCGCTGATCGTGCGAACGTAAAATAGATTCATATCGCGGTGCGAATCCGCAAAGGCTCGACTATAAAGAGAGCCGGCATGCGTCAGGTTGGAGCGAAGCGACATCCTTAAGCTCAATCGGGAGGGTGGTTTGTTGTTTGTTTTTATTATCCCTCCGCAAGTTGTGGGTCACCGACAACCGTTGATCATATCTTCCCTTGTCTCCGCTTCGCTTGAAATAATCTTGGCTGGGGGACAGGGATTCGAACCCCGATTAGACGGTCCAGAGCCGCCTGTCCTGCCGTTGGACGATCCCCCAAATACGAATGTCTTTTGATAGACATCACAGCTTAAGGGGGGAAGATAACTGTAAGATGCCTCCAAAAGACAATCACCCTATATATACTCAATCCGGCTGCAATGTCAAGTCCTTTCGAGGATTTTCTTAATAAATTCCACCGCTTTTTTCAGCCTCTCCAGGCACTTTTCCTTGCCCAGAAGCTCCATCATCTCGAAAAGGGGCGGCCCGGCGGTCGAACCCGACAACGCCAGCCTGGTGGAATGGATAAGCTCGGCCGGCTTGATCCCCAGCCCCTCGGCCAGTCCTCGCAACCCCTTTTCCAACCTCTCGACCGTGAAATCATCGATTTTGGCCAGAACGTCGATCCACTTGTCGAGCAAGTCTGGCGCGCCTTCTCTTTTGAAATGCTTTTCAATGCCTTTTTCATCGTAGCGCAGATCGTCCGCAAAGAAGAATCTTCCTTGTTCGACGAAATCGGTCAAAAGCTGGCAGCGTTCCTTGAATATGGCCGCGTACTTCATCATCCAGTCCCAGCGCGAGTTGATCCAAAGCTGGGTGACCAGACCCAATTCCACCATGAACGGCCTGATCATGTCGACCAGCCGGTGGTTGTCGCAGGCGCGGATATACTCGCCGTTCATCCAGCGCAGCTTGTCGATATCGAATATGGCGTTGGTGGTGTTGACCCGCTCCAGCGAGAAGGCCTCGATCATTTCCCTTATATTCATTATCTCCCGATCGTCCCCCGGCGACCAGCCCAAAAGGGCGATGAAATTGACAACCGCCTCTTTCAAATACCCCATCTTCCCGTAATCGGTCACCGCCGCTGCGCCGTCGCGCTTGGACATCTTGGAACGGTCCTTGCCCAGGATCAGCGGAATATGTGCAAACTCGGGAGGCTCAAATTCCAAGGCCTGATAAATCAGGATTTGCTTGAATGTATTGGAAACATGATCGTTGCCCCGGATGACATGGGTGATCCCCATCTCGTGGTCGTCCACAGCCACCGCCATGTTGTAGACCGCGCGACCGTTGGAACGGGCGATGATAAAATCGTCGAGTTCCTTATGTTCCTTGGTGACCTTCCCCAGCACCAGGTCGTCGAACGCGGTGGCGCCGTCGTCGACAAATAACCTGATGGCGGCAGGGACTCCGGAATCGATCAGTTTCTTCTTTTCGCCATCCGGCAGATGGAAACAGGCCCTGTCGTAGCGCGGATTCCGCTTGTTTTTCATCGCCTCCTGCTGCTTCGCTTTCAGAATCTCCGGCTCGCACCAGCAACGGTACGCCTTCCCCGATTCCAGAAGCCTCTGGACGTTTCGCTGATAAAGATCGAGTCTTCTGGATTGGAAAACAGGTTCTTCGTCCCAGTCTAGCCCCAGCCATTTGAGCGAATCAAAAATAACATCGACCATTTCCGGCGACGATCGTTCGATATCGGTATCCTCGACCCGCAGCAGGAATTTGCCGCCGTGATGACGGGCAAAAAGCCAGTTGAACAACGCCGATCTGGCCGTCCCTATATGCAGAAAGCCCGACGGCGACGGCGCTATTCGCACCCGAACTTCAGTCATTCTCTATCCGAATCCTCTCAGTAAGTCGATTCAATATCGGCGCTTGCGATAATGCCGCCGGACCGTACGAGCCGCAAATTATCCCCGATTAGCCGTCTTGTCAATCAAAAGCAGGCAAAAATATTTTTCGGCACTTTCCATGGGCTCTGCGGGTATATATGAAAGGGGGCACGAAAATGAGTTTGACGGGATATTGCTGACCGGAGTAAAATACGGACATGCAAATCAGGGTTTTCCTTTAAAAGGAGACTTACTATGTTGAAAGCGCTGGCCAACCAACTAAGGCAACTTGCCAATACCTCTGACGACATATTTCGAAAATCGGTGGCCAACATGCTCGACGGCAAGGCCACCGAGGAGCAGATTAGCGCATTAAAAGAGTTCATCTTTCTGCTCCCAGCAACGCTGCCCCTGTTGAATAGCTACTGGAACGACCCGCGCACGCCGACCGAAGCCAAACGGCTCAGCGGCCTGATCATTTCGTACATTTATCAGCCCGACGATTTCCTGCCGGAAAACGGTAACGGGCTTTTCGCCTATCTCGATGACGCTTACGTGGCGGTGTCGGCGTTCCTGCGCGTCCAGGACCTGTATATTCGTGACTGGCAGGATAAAACCGAGATCGAGATCGACCTGGAAAAAAGGGCCCGCAAGCTGATAGTGGCTCCGAAGATCGTTATCCCCGATGTGGTCGTCAGGATCGATTCCCTGCTCGAATCCTTTATGTCCGGCGAAATCAAGAGCTTCGAGGAGTTCCTCGAGGTCAAGAGGAACTAATAGGCCTCCAGCGGTTGAATCAGGGCGCCATTTTTGGCGCCCTTTTGATTTTTCGCGACAACCGACCATTTCGATTCGCATGCACCATTCCGACACACTTGCGTTTCCAATTTGGACAACGATTATTATACTATGATGGAAAATGACCCGTTGAAAGGAGTTCACGATGCGGAGATGTGGTGCATGCGGATATATTCACGAGGGGGACAATGCCCCGGACAAGTGCCCCGAATGCGGAGCGTCGATAGAGAAGTTCGAAAAGCTTGCTGAGAACGAGGTAACCCTTGTGGAATGGTCTCGCTATACCAACTCGCTGCACATGTAATTATCGAATATGCTTTTGGAGATGCGCGAATTAGCCGAGGACGGCGTCGAGGACGAGCTCGACCCGGCCTGCGTGAAGCTATTTGGCCGAACCCGCGATTTTGCCCGGGTCACTATCGGTACGATCATCGCCGAATTGGCGGGGCATCTGAAAAAGGGCATGTGGGGATAGGTTGCCGCGACGCGTTCCGGTGATTGCCATGCCCGCGGCCGCTGATCAGCGCGGCCGGACAATCTGCATTCTTTGCCAATCGAGACGATTTTGAAATTGAAAATTGAATCGGATGATTCTGCCCTTTTCATATTGCCGTTTTCGATCATCGCAATTATAATGAAATCATGGCCAGTAATAAGCGATTGAGTATCCTGCTGGTTGCCGTGCCTTTCATAACCACATTGATTTTCTATTTAATGACGCTCTGCCCCACCGTCTATACCGGCGATTCCGGCGAATTGACTTTCGCTATAATCACTATGGGTATCGTTCATCCGCCGGGATATCCTCTTCTGACTTTGCTCGGCAAAGCATTCCTGACATTGACCCCGTTCAATGCTGCTTTCGCACTTAATTTGCTTTCGGCTCTGTTGTCGGCTGCCGCGGTCGGGATAGGGGCAAACCTGATCAGAATGATCCTCTATCGGCAGGAAGAAAGACACGGAATCTCTAACATAATCATTAGCATGCTCGCCGCTCTAATTTTCGGATTCTCCAATGCTTTCTGGGCAACAGCCGTGGGTATCGAGGTCTACCCATTGGGGATACTCTTATTCGAGCTATCCTTGATGACTTTTCTTT
>CAZDAH010000067.1:0-2676 GCA_964503405.1 uncultured Ignavibacteria bacterium | reverse complement strand
TTTTATTCATGGAAAGAGGAGAGCGGCGATTTCTTGTCATCGCAGGATATCTCTTCTTTTTGGGAATGACAAACCACTTGACCATCATTGTCTTATTACTGCCGATCATCTATGTGATGATATCGTCGCGGGCCCCTGTCAGAGTCTGGATAATATCGCTTGGGCTGGCCGTATTGTCAGCCGCCGCGTACTTGTATATCCCGATCCGTTCGGCGCAAAATCCGATTGCCGACTGGGATCATCCGGCCGGCTTATCGGCCATGATAGATCATATCACAGCCCGACGGTACCAGAGCTATGTCTCGGGAATAGTCCTGGAAAATTATATTGAGAATCTCTGGCGTTCAATCAGGATTTGGGCCGACCAGGCTCCGCTTATTATTTTGTTGTTTGGCCTTCCCGGCCTGTTTGTGCCCTCGGGGATAAAGCCGCGTGTGCGCCTGCTCATGGTCTTTATGATTCTATTCAACCTTTTGACTGTCGCCCTTTATGATATTCCGGATATTGAACAATATCTCCTGCCGACATTCTTTCTTTCGGTTATCGGAATTATAGCGTTGTTGAAATGGTTATTCGGCAGATTCCCGGCTAAATTCGCCCGCCGGGGGGTGGGCTTGATAATCTCGTTTTTGGTGATAATAACATTAACGAAGAATTACCCCCGTAACGATCAATCGGAAAATCGTCTGGCTTACACCTATGGCATGAATATCTTAAACTGCGTGCCGCCGAATTCCATTTTGATCTCGGTGGCCGACAATTCCAACTCCTCGCTTTATTATCTGCATTATGTCGAGGGCATCCGCCGGGATTTGGAGATTTACGATCCCGTCAAGACCGTCGGCATGCTGAAAAAAAGGCTGGGGCGGTCGGGATCAAGACAGGCGTTTTCCGGCCGGCAGCTTTGCTATGATCTGCTGTCGTCCAACCCGGATAAATCATATCTGGTCAAAGAGCATATTCTAAGCAAGGGCATGCCTTTTGATTATCGCGATCTGGACCTTACTCCCGGAGGCATGGTTTATAAATGGGGTCACTCCTCTCTGGATGCCGCGATATGGAATAATCTCGATATGCCGGCCGCCCCCGATTTCATACAGAATATCAACTTCAAGGGTTTGACCATGCTCTGTAATATGTATCTCTGTCGCGGAGAGGACAGGCAGGCGCTCGGTGATACCTCCGGGGCTATTTCCGATTACCGGGAGGCGCGCCGTATCGCGGAAAACTCCATCGAAGCCTCGGTGCATAACAGCCTGGGAGTATTTCTGCGTCGCAGAGGATGGCCTGTCCTGGCCGACCAGGAATATGACCAGGCGCTTAAGTCGGCACATCTGACTGCTTTCGAGAAAACCAACATATTGGTCAATAAAGGAAATCTCAAAAAAGACGAGCGCAAATTTAACGACGCTATCGATTTTTATAATCAGGCGCTGTCCATCAACAAGGCCAACTCCGATGCCCGCTACAATCTCGCCCTGGCGCAGGCCTACCAAAGCCTGGGCCGGGGAAATCCCCAAGACGCGGCCGGATATTTTGAAAACGCCCTTTCCATATCAAAATCCGAACCACGGATTTATCTCAATCTGGGAATTCTCTACGATCAGAATCTCGGTGATACAGCTCGGGCCATAGACAATTACCGCCAGTTCGTCAAATACTCTCCACCAGGACCCGAGGTTCAGGCCGCGCTTCGTCGTATTCAGATGCTTTTGATGCGTCAGGACGGAATGCAATAACATCCTAATACCCTAAGAGCCGTAGGTCGGGTTTTTCTACAGCCATTAGGCGGTTAAAACCCGAGAGAATCAAACCTGCCATCCTACCGGCAGAAGTCAGGGACTCCGGCCCTACTGAACTATCTAAATATTGGCAATCAGATGGATTAATTTAGCGCTGTTTTCTTCAATCCGTTCAATTAATAGATGCTTATCATTCGAACTCGGAGAAGTGCTACAAAAAAAGATCGGCAAACGAATACCATTTCCTCTGAGTTCATGATATGCGATTTTGCCTTTCCCAATATTGTCACGTCTATGAAAAGCACCTAAGAATTCAAAACCGTATATTGGCGCGAATCGATTTAGAAATTCATTAATATAATATTTTTTCGTTACAGCACCAGCAATAAGCATCAATTTTGCCTTTTTGCATAGCAGTAGAGTTTCAAAGAACCACTTTAAATCATTTTTAATCATTTCAATAAATAAATCAACGTCTCTAATTTCCCGCATATTTTGGGTTATCCTCGAAGACAAATCTATATGTGCTGCAAAACCGGTATAGTATGACCCTCCAATTGAATTAAGTGCTCTCTCTCACGTATCGAACCAGCCATGAGGAGGAGGATGCCCTAAGCTAAAATAATTTTTCAATCGAGATTCAAGATATGGTAGATCGGGATTGTTCGGCCAATTCCGATTTAGTCTGAATTCTGATGCTGCAGGATTTACGCCTACGGTTAAGAGCGATGCATCACCAATATTTCCAAAATATGGAATTGGGATTCGTGAAACACTTCGTTTCATTATAGAGCTATATAGATAATTTGTATTTTCAATATAATCAATTAGCGATCTTAAAAATAGAATCGTCATAGCGATGGAACTTTCTTTAAATATTTCGTTAAGTAGAAATCACAAAAAAAACCGCCGTAGTATTTTCCTGAAAGTTGTT
>CAZDAH010000066.1:15625-16731 GCA_964503405.1 uncultured Ignavibacteria bacterium | reverse complement strand
GCATATCTTTCGGAGCGATAGATAAGCAGAGGCTCACCGCCGTCGAGCATTTCCAAGCCGTCTTGCGAGTTCTGGTTGCCCGCGCCTCCGGCTCCGGCCGATATCACCTGCAGGCCCTCGAACACAGTGCCGGCCGCGCCGTCGATCATGTGATTCCCCTCGTTGGCATCGTAATCGACCTTGAGGTAATCATTGATCAGGGTAAGATCATCGGCCTCGCCCCGCGATGATAACCTCTGCACGAAGTCCTGGCTGGTCATGAGCAGTTTTCCGCCGCCCGCCAGATATGATGTCAGCCCGTCCACGTCGCCCGGAGACATGGGATCGGGACGTGAATCGCCGGTGAACCAGATAACGATCGGGTATTCGCCCAAAGCGTCGGCCGGGGAGCCCGACTCTGATACATCCCAGAGCTCGTATATCAGTTCTAAATTTTCCGCGGCCCCGATGAAATAATCGCTTTCGTTCAGGCCTCCGTCATCATCGACCATGAGAATCGATGGTATTCCCACTATGATACGTTGTCTGATTTCCTGCTGATAATCGCCTCCCTGGGCGGTGAAGCTCAGCACGATCTCGACATAGCTCGTCGGGTAATCCGACGGCACAGTGAAAGCCATGGGATCGTCGCTGTTGTCGAAAGGTTCATTGACCGGCCGGCCGCCCAAATCGGATATCGAATCGGTAAAGACGATGGCCTGGTCGGAACAGCCGCCGTATACAATCAGGTCGCCCGCGTATGCCCGGGAATTTTGCGCAGCGAAGATGAAATCGATCGTTTCCCCTGCTTCGGGGCGGCCGTTGTTGTTTCCGGAATCATCGTCGAATGTCATATTTAGGAGTTCGTAGAGCGGCGTGGTGTATATGACCGAGAAATCGGCATACATGATTGAATCGGATTCAGAGATGTTGGCTACTGATACTTCCGATGGCCCGTCGAAGTAATACCAGGCGTTGGGCGTGGAGAAATCGTCGAAAGTCATATTGTCGGTCAGTCCGGGCCAGGGATCGCCGGCGTCGGCGCCGCGGTTATGCTCCAGATCGAATTCGCCGTCGGCCTGCTCGACGGCGACCTTATAATGGTCCTGGTTGTCATTGTTGGGAGC
>CAZDAH010000066.1:12945-15615 GCA_964503405.1 uncultured Ignavibacteria bacterium | reverse complement strand
GCGTGTAGATTTCCCGCAGCGGGAAGTAGCCCTTGCGCGGGTTGGGAGCGTTCTCGTCGACATGATATATCAGCAGTCCATCTCCCGGTATGCTGACGTCGAAAACCTGACGTCTGCGATTCTCCACTATGAAAAACTCTGCCCTTCCGATTCCCTGGCTGTATAATTGATAAATATCGGGCGAGAATTCCACTGCTTCCACCCGCTCGGCCGCCAGAGGATCGTCGACTACTGTCGGGTTTGCCCATCCCAGCGAATACTTGCACCAGCCGTCGAAATGCACGGGAGTCGCTCCCCCGCCGCCCCATGATCCGCCGGCCATAACCGACCACATTCCAACCCCGTCGGAATCATAATCGTAATCGTATAGATCGGGCAATCCCAGGATGTGGCCGTATTCGTGACAAAAGACGCCTATCCTGACAAGCTGGCCGCCTCCCGTTTCCTCCGGCTCCATGGAGTAGCGGCGGACCATGACATTGTCGAGATACATAGGGTAGCTGGTAACCCAGGCGTGAGAATGGATATAATTCAGATTGCCGGTATCCTCGTAGCCGGGGCCGGCATGAATGATAAAGAGCGCGTCGACCTGGCCGTCGCCGCTGTTATCATAAATCGAAAAATCGACATCGGGATCTGCCGCCAGCACCGCGTCTTCAGTCAGCCTCTGGGCATTTCTCGGATATGAGCCGAAACCGCGCTGCCCGTTGACATAATATGAATACAATTCGGGCATTCTGTACCATTGCGTGACCTGACCGACGAGAAGAGCCTGGCCATACGATGTTTCCCAATAATAGTCGGTCATGCTTCCCGGCTCCCATTGATTCTGCGAGAAAAGCAGGGTATCGAATTCAGCAGGCTCAGTATGACGTCCCGATTCGTGGGTCATATCGTCGAAATCAGCCAGTATGATCAGGCAATGAAGCGTATCGACATCAGTTCGTACCCCGAATCTGTAAGGCTCGGGGTTTGCCTCCCAAACGCCGTCGGCGCGGGCTTTCCTGTCCTGCTCGACGATACGGTCGAGTTGCCCGCTGGCTTTGAGCATCTCCACTATCTCGGGTGCGATACTTGTAGCCGAGACTCCCGCAGCGAACATCATCGATAGTGCAACAACCGGTATTTTAACTTTCATCGGTCCTCCGAATTATCGTCTTTCCCTAATCAACAAAATAGCCCAAATTGGCCGAATGTCAAGCAATTTTCCTTGCCTAACATATTGTCGATTAAAAGGTTAAGATTCCCTTATTTCAAGAGTTTCTCCAGCATCTTTCGGGCATCGTCCACTGGAGCGTCGCAAGCGAAATCGCGACAGACGTACGCTTGAGAAGCTCCGTCAGAACGCGCGAATGCGGCCACGTACGGGGCGAACTTCTCGATTCGTCCGCGCTCTTGTTCGTCAACCAATACAACCACTTTCCTGGGAAAATAATTGTGATTTAACGCGTTTATCATGTCTCCGGCATCCTCCGAATTTCTTTTGCCCGTGATCACAATCTCTGACGACGGCCCGGCAGCGAAATCAAAAGCGATGAGCAGGAAAGAAAACGCGGTGGGGGAGCTTGCCATAGATCCGGCGGCCGCTTTGAATACCGAAGCCGCCAGTTCCTCCAACTCCGTTCGGCCCGAAATCCTGGACAGCCTGATCAGGTTATAGGCGGCCACGGAATTTCCCGATGGCACCGCGCCGTCGTAGAATTCCTTTTGCCGGATCAGCAGATTTTCAGCGTAATCGGCTGTGAAATAAAATCCGCCCGATTCCCTGTCGTGGAAATGCCCTATCATGCGATCGTCCAGTTCCAGGGCGTATTCAAGATAATCGATCTCGAAAGTCGCCTGGTATAATTCGATCAAACCGAATATCATGAAAGCGTAATCGTCGATATTGCCGACAATACCGGCCTTTCCGCCGCGGTATCGGTGAAGCAGGCGGCCGTTGGAATCGCGCATCTTATTTAGAACGAATTCGGCTGATCTGACGGCCGCGTCGATATACAACGGCTCGTCGAATACGCGTCCTGCGGCGGCCAGGGCGGCAATCATCAGGCCGTTCCAATCGGCCAGAATCTTATCGTCCTTGTGCGGGGGAACTCTATTTAAGCGGGAATCGTACAGTCTTTCCAAAGCCTTTCGAGTCCGGTTTGAAAACTCGATTTCGTTCATGCCATGAGCTCTCGCCAGTCTCGACAGCGAGTCTCTCAAATGGGGGATATTATGTCCCGTCTTTTTGCCCGTCGCCTGTTCAACGAAATTACCGTCGGATTCGAAGTTGTAGATTCTCCCAATGAATTCGGCATCGAATTCGCCCAAAATTGATTTTAATTCCGTTTCGCTCCAGACGTAGAATTTCCCTTCTTCGCCCTGGCTGTCGGCATCCTCGGCGGAATAGAAACCTCCGTTCCGATCGGTCATGTCGCGAAGCACGTATGTGATGATCTCTCTGGCCGTGCGCTCGAATTCGTCTTTTCCGGTCGCCTGAAAAAGCTCGGTATAAGCCAAAACAAGCAGAGCCTGATCATAAAGCATTTTTTCAAAATGGGGCAGCAGCCACCGGGAATCGGTGGAATATCGATGGAACCCGAACCCGACGTGATCGTAGATACCGCCTCTGCGCATTTCGGTCAGCGTCTTCTCGACCATCTCCATAGCTTCCTTATCGCCGGTTCG
>CAZDAH010000066.1:12099-12935 GCA_964503405.1 uncultured Ignavibacteria bacterium | reverse complement strand
CGAAGCAGATATATCAAGTTATGCGGCGACGGGAATTTCGGCTCTCGTCCGAAACCGCCGTGGGCGTTGTCGAAACTTTGTTTGAATTGCCGAAATGCCGTCCTTAAGACTGATTCATTGAGATCCAAAACTGAGTTACTTTGTTCCGACTTAAGCGCGGCGATTATCTCGTCGGCGCTCTGCTCGAGATCGTCGCGCTTCGAGTTCCAGATCTCTTCGACCTTGGGTATCAGTTCGATCATTCCTGAACGGCCGTAGCGGCTCTCCCTGGGTATATAAGTCGCCGCAAAGAATGGTCTTTTATCGGGCGTCATGATTATGGTTAACGGCCAGCCGCCTCCCCCGGTAATCATCCGGCAGACTGTCATATATATATTGTCTATATCGGGACGCTCTTCCCGGTCGACTTTAATCGATACGAACGCGTCGTTCATCAGCCGCGCGACTTCATCATCTTCGAACGATTCATGCTCCATGACGTGGCACCAGTGGCAGGTGGAATAGCCTATGGACAGGAATATCGGTTTGTCTTGGCTTTTCGCTCTCTCGAACGCTTCATTGCCCCAGGGATACCAGTCCACCGGGTTGTCGGCGTGCTGGAGAAGATAGGGGCTTTGCTCGCCCGCCAGGTGATTTCTAAAATCCGGATTCTTGCTCATTGCCCTGTTTCTCTTAATTACGAGGGATAACAGGATCGCCGCGATTGTCAAGGCAGTTACGCCAGCGATGATTAGTCGTGAATGCCGTCGCAATTATCCCCCGCCTTCTCAGCCATCGTCGGTGAATCGCGAAACCCTGTTTGTGTCTACAACAAACGGCATGCTGACGGGGTTCCG
>CAZDAH010000066.1:10353-12089 GCA_964503405.1 uncultured Ignavibacteria bacterium | reverse complement strand
GATCTATCGGCTTTATTCGAATAAAATCGCGAGAACTGCCCGAATAAAACGAGCCCCCCGGGAAAAAATCCGGGAAGCTCGCGGGAAGGAAGGAGGGAGGGTGACTATTTCAGATAAACTAATTTTCTTGCGTTTGTCCCGTGCCCCGTCGATAACCTGGCGAAATAAATCCCGGCGGCGAGATCCCGACCCTCATTATCGGAACCGTCCCAGCTAACCTGCATGACATCATGCACCAGAATCGATTTCACCAGCCGTCCGGTGATATCGTATATCGATAATTTCTCGTCGACCTCCCCTTCGCGGGCAAGCTTGATAATGGTGCTGCCGTTGAAAGGATTGGGATAATTGGTAATGAGATTAAAATCCGATGGCAGAGTCTCCTTATCGTCCACTACCGTCATGCCGGGATAGAGGGCGAATGAAAGCTCGGCGTTGGCTATCAGCTCATCGAGGCTTGATCCGGCCGCGAACGAGTAAGCTGCCACTTCGGTTTCGCCGGGTGGCAGAGCAAACGGCCCAACGGTCAGAAGATGCGAGTAATTCCCTGGAGCGGAGAACGACACTTGATCGAAGCGCGACGTCATGAAATCGAATTTCTCGTCTTCCGAAAATCCGTCGCCAAATGATACGGCGTTGTCAATAGCGGCATAGGAATATGGATAGGACGTTATCGATTTTATCCCCACGGCAACTCCGGTGGAGAGATCCATGACATATCCCAGCGACTGGTAATCGACATAATCGACTATATCATCGTTGCCCGACGATAGCGGCAGATCCCAATCGCAGAATATCCCTATATACAGGGGATCGATATTGTGGCCGGAGATATTCTCTAGCGAGAACTCCGCGATTACAAGCGGAGGTGAATTATAATCTATCCAGCAGAATGTTCGCTGCGTTACGATTATTCCCAGCGGATTTTCAGCCAGGCTGTCAGAGTATACGGAAAAACCGTCCTGATTCGAGTAGATGCCCGGCTCGATTATTCTCGGGAATCCGCCGGCTGCCGGCGCAAAATCATCGTCTGTCTGCGATGGATTCTCGGTAATGGCGCCGTCGCTGACATGGTAAGGATCGGACGCTAGTATTAACGTCCCGCTTTTGAGGAAATCGGAACCGTCAGACGGAAACCTGAAACCGTGGCCGTCGAGAGGTTTGACAGATCCCGGGCCAAGGCCGAATTGACCTATATTGGAGAAACTGAGCATGATATTGCCGTTATCGTGAGTGGCCACTCCGGGCTCATCTGAGCCTCCCGCTATTATTTCAAACTGGACCAACCGCGTTTCGCCCTCATTATAATTTAATGTCAAATCAAACAAGATCCGTTCGGAAGAGGCGATATCGGAGGAGAATAACACGGTAAACTGCCCGACTAAAACGGTATCGTTATGATCGAATGATTCTATCTGCCCGTCGCCTGAAAGTACGAAGACCCTGCTGTCGGACGATGTCAACTGAGCGGTAAGGTCATTGGCAGGACGACCGAGATTCTCGATCAACAGGTTCAGAACGAAATGCTCGCCCGGATCCCCAATACCGTCGCCGGAGATCTCAGCCGCGACGAATGCCGGGAATATTCCGGGAGGAGGTGGCATGAAATACAACGCCCGTCTTATATTTATAATGCCCCAGCCGTAATCGTTATCCTCGCCGTCCGGGCCCAAATCGCGGGCGGAATACATCAATGCCTGCTTAATTTGCGACGGGGTGGCATTGGGGTTGAATTG
>CAZDAH010000066.1:0-10343 GCA_964503405.1 uncultured Ignavibacteria bacterium | reverse complement strand
GACATGCGGCGTTGCCATGGACGTTCCCGACATGGTGACATACCCGCCGGTCTTGCTTGTCGAGCGTATGGAAACGCCCGGGGCGGACACCTCGGGTTTTATGGTCACGTCATCGCAACCCGACGGTCCCCGGCTTGAAAACGAGGCAACGGGAAGATCTTCGGGGCCGCCATTGATCGCGCCGACACAGAAGCTATTGAAATCGCTGGCGATTCTGTCGGCGGGAGTTCTTATGGAGGATTGATACGGTCCCTCATTACCGGCAGCGAACACGCAGACCACGCCAACCGCTTCGAGATTGTCTATCGCCTCCCAGAATGTCTGGTTGCAGGCTGGGTAATACCCCAGCGGTACCCCCCAGGAGTTGTTGACGACGTCGGGAACATCGTCGGTTGTGGACGGGTCGCCATCGGGATCGGCCGCCCATTCGAAAGCAGCCAGGATATCGGAAATAGTTCTTTGAATACCGCCGCCCCTGTCCACCACTCCGGCCGCTATCCATTGCGCGCCGGGGGCTGCGCCAACCGTGTCCGCCAATTCAGCCCCGATCATGGTGCCCATGGTATGACTTCCGTGTCCGTGAATATCGGTGGGATACTGAGTATTGGTATATGGATCGAACCAGCATTCGGCCGGGCTGCCGCCGTTATTGCCGCGATACCGTGCTTCCAAGGCCGGATGGTCGCCATCCACGCCGGTATCGAAGTTGCAGACCAGGCTTCCGGCGCCGTCGAGGCCCAATCGCCAGACATCGGGAGCGCCGATTATATCGAGGCCGATCTCATGACCGACAGAGAGAGCGCCGGCACTGCCGGTTTCCACCGGTTCGACAAGAGAAATCGGGAGATCGTCGAATACCGCTTCGACATCGGGCATCAATGCTAATTTTTCGATTGACTCCCTTGACGCTGTAACCGAGATCATATTGACGATCCAGAATTGTCTGAACGATTCAATCTCACCGCCGGCTTCCATCGCGCTCAATCGATCGATTAGCCGGGACTGGGAAGCTCGGGCCCTGGAGCGCAAACGCTTTATGGCTTCTTCATGCCCGGCGATTTTGTCGCCGGCTCTGTCGAATCCCGCAAGGGCCGGGGTATCCGATCTCAGCTGCAGCAAGGATGTCTCTGCCTGGATGTCGGCAGTCGCTATTATTGAGAGTAATATTATCGGAATGAATGGTAACGCTGTTCTCAATCTGCCCCCTTTTCCTCAGGACTGATAAGAACAAAAGATATGCCCGAACTCTTTTTCTTAACGGGATTCTCAGGCGTATTATAACTTCTTGAATAACAGCATGATATTATCAGTCGACCGGTTTCCCGCGACCGGGGCAATGGCATTTGAACCCGGCTGTATGCATACAATTGCGCATTCATGGTTGTTTTCACTGTAGCAGGGAATTCTCATGGAAAAAGAAAACCCCCGGGGAAGTTCGCCGGGGGTTTGAAATCACATCAGGATCGACGTTACTTGAGCAGTACCATCTTCCTGGTTTCGGCGTTATCACCGACAGAAACCCTGTAGAAATAGACGCCGCTGGCGACATCGGAGGCATTCCAAGAGACGCTGTTTTCTCCAGCTCTGAAATGTCCGGAGAGGTCGTTTACCAGCTGCCCGACCACGTTATAAACCCCGATTCGAACGTCGGATTCGCGTTCAAGCGCGAAGTTGATGTTGGTCATGGCGTTAAATGGGTTGGGATAGTTCTGATCGAGGCTAAAGCCGACTGGAATGATCTCATCGTCGATACCGGTGCCCGGATTGGCGAAGACTTTGAACATGACGTCCGAAACTCCCCTATCACGATCGGGCGCCAGACCGCCGGTGTATTCCCAGCCTCTATAGGAAAGCGGAGAGGTCTGGTCCATTGAGAAAGCGAATGTGCTTTCAAGAGCGTGCAGGACGACCAGGTAGAACTTCTCGTTGGCGTCGAAAGTAAGTCCGGCCCAGCTGAAATCGAGATTGACCCAGCCGGTGGCTATAACTTGCACCGTATCACCGGCCAGAGGATTTTCCTCGTCGGGACCGCTGCCGTTATCCGGCAGAATCCAGACATAAGCGGGTCCGGCCGTTGTTACCGAGAAGACATTGAACGACGCGGTAGTGATTTCTACAGGCTCGGGCATCTGAAATTCGACACCGAAACCGGAGAAATCGCCGGTCCAGCTTCTGCCGTCCTCACCCACGTCGTCGCAGTAGCGAAGCTCCTGCGGAAGTTCGTAAGGATCCAACTCGCAAATCTGGGTATTGTTGTTGGGGTTTTGATCGCCGGACATGATGGCCGAGAAAGTGGCGCGGTGTACGACCGCCTGAACCGGAGTGAATGTGGAATCGAAATCCAGCCACATCTCCTGACCGGCATCGAGGTGAGGAATTATCACCGAAACGTTGTAAACCGTGCTGAAACCGCGTCTGATTTGGCAGCGAACTTCGACGTCGTCGACGGGCTGATTGCCGAAGTTTTTGGCCAGGACCGAGATCGAGTAAGGCTCGTTATTGGGGATAAAGTCGGCTCCGGAACCGTCATGGAAACCATCGACAATACCGAAATCGAAGACTTCGAATTCGGGATCGGGCTCGGGATGGAACTTGATGGCCAAACCATTGTGCCAAAGATGGTCGGCCGGCAGGTTGTTGTGCAGATATTCGAGCCCGACTTGACCGTTGACATTCTCGATACCGATGACGGTCATGTTGCCGCCCCCGCTGTCGCGGAAGTTGCCGTGGTTCTCACCGTATTGGAAGAGGATCGACGAATCCGCGGCGGAGAAAATAACCTGGAAATTATGCAGCGAATCGATAAATCCGAATTCGCCCATGTTCTCCCAGGATACTATGAACGTATCGACTCCATTGGAATAATAGTAGCATTCGGGATTTCCCCTCGAGGGATCGAGATCGCCAGTCAGCACCGCTATCAGATCGTTGGGTTGGGACACGGTCGGGATGCCCGCGAAGGGATGGGCGAAATTGGCGCTGGACGAAAATGATAGATAACCATTGGAACCGATCCAGCACTGGCTAACCGTATACCAGTAATAGGGAAATTCGAATCCCATTTGGAAGGGACCGACGTTATTGTCGTCGCCCAGACCGTCGACAATCGAGATTCCGATTTCGGAAATGTCAATCCAGTTGTATTCCGGTCCGCCGCCGTTGTCGTTATCGACCCAGCTGTAACCGAATGCGTCCGGACCGCCGTTGTCCAAGGGGGCGGGAGAGGGCTGGTATTCGCCCACGTTGGACGCGGCCATGGCTATTCCGCTCGCGAACAAAACCAAAACCGACAAAACTGTAAACTTCTTCATTTATTCCTCCGTGATTTAAAAAATAACAATACAGCGATAAGAAATCTTCCTTTCAGCACCTCCTTCTCTGCATAAAGAGTTCAATTCCTGTTCTCACTTTAACATTACCATTCTTCTTGAAATCGATTGCTCACCGAATTTAAGGTTATAGAAATAAACGCCGGAAGCGACAGAGTTATCCACGTCGTCCCTGCCGTTCCAGAGCATTTCATGCTGACCGGCGTCAAGTGACCCCGAAATCAATGTCCGAATTCTTCTGCCCAGCAGATCGTAAACGGCAAGCTCGGCTTTTTCCGGCGCCGGCAAGGTGAATTTGATAATGGTATTCGCGTTGAACGGATTGGGATAATTGCCCAATAGCTCGAAAGCGAACGGGGCGGAATCCGTTTCATCGTCGATGCCCGTGACGAAATCGCCGTAATATGAATTGCGGTAAATATCTTTGCAATAAAACGGCCAGGGAAAATCGTCATCGGCGATTTCGGCCTTGTAATCTATAACTTCCAGATTATTGCCGGCCGATCTCACCCCGACAACGATTTCCGCGTCGCCATCGCCGTCAATATCGGCCAGGCCGGGAGATCCCTCGATTCCGCCGCCGGTAAAAGTCGGTATGGGGAAACTGGGCAGAACCTGGCCCAGGCCATTATAGCAATGTATCAATCCATTGGTGGAACCTATCACTATATCGAGGTAGCTGTCGTTGTCGATATCGCCCAAAACCGGCGAACCGGAGAATGAACCTCCCGTGGATACGGGAAAACCGCTTTGCGGCTGACCGTTGGAATTCAATACATGCAGGTTGCCGGCGTTGTCCCCGATGACGATCTCCAGATGACCGTCGTGATCGACATCGCCGATCGCCGGACTCGACTTGATGTTGCTTCCGGCGGCCACCGGCCAGCCGTCGAGCACGCTGCCGTCGCTATCGAGAACGTAAATATCGCCGGCGAAAGTAGCAGCGACTATATTCAGGTTCTCGTCACCATCGATATCGGCAACCGACGGCGACGGCCGTATGGGTCCTGAGAGCGTAACCGGGAATCCATCCACATAAGATTGATCGTGGTTCCAGACATGCACGTCGCCGTTGAAATCGCAGGCGATAATCTCGAGGAGAGCGTCGTTATCGATATCGGCCAGAGCGACGGAACCGAAGAATGACGCTGCTCCCTGGTAGGGCCAGCCGGGGAAATCGGAACCGTCATGTTTGATTACATACACTTTTTTGCTGGAGAAACCGGCCGCGGCTATCTCCAAATCATCAACGCCGTCGATATCTCCAAGGCTGGGAGTGCTGAACATGATTGTATTGCCGTCGTACGGAAATCCCTCGACGGTGGAACCGTCATCGTTCCACGCGTAAATGCTGCCCGATCTGGAGGCGCCAATAACTTCAAAATCGCCGTCGTTGTCGATATCGCCGATGGCCGCGCCGTTGGGAGCGACATCATCGACCGTGACCGGCCAGCCCGCGGTTTCCGAGCCGTTTGATTCAAAAGAATAGAATTTATGATCGTTGGCCGAGATTACGATTTCCGCTTGCCCGTCGCCGTCGAAGTCGAACATTACCGGAGGCGATTCTATGATATCAGGGATATTGCCGGGGAAACCGGCCTGTTGAAGGCTGACATAAATCGTTAATTCAGATTCGGCGACGTATCCGTCGGCGGTCAGGGCCAGGGTGAATTCATGGTTCCCGACGAGGGCATCGTCATCGACATCCACTGCGAACGGCGTGTCGGAGTTATCCGACGATCCCCCGTTGCCGTCGATATCGCCGAAATCGGCAGTGGAATCGGCGACCGTGAAATCACTGTCCGATCTCAGCACGCCCCGGACGTTGGAAGCGTCGGCCCAGAGATTCTCCAGAGTCAGGACCAATTCGCATGCTTCGGCGGGATTGAGCACACCATCGCCGTCGTCTTCGGTCAGAGTCACATTCATCGAGCGGACATTCAGGCGGGGGTACAGGCCGCGCCCTATCGCGGCGGCGGCGTTAACTCGCCCCGAACCGAGCAGGCCCTCGTAGCCGGGATTCAGGAAATCGATATTATCGGCGGTCGCCAGCAGCCGCTCAACTACATCATCCACCGACCAGTCCGGGTTGGCCGCCCGGATCAGACAGACTACTCCGGCGGTAACCGGCGATGACATCGACGTGCCGCTCAGGGAGGTAAACGAACTATGATCCCACGTCGAAATTACTCCGACGCCGGGGCCGGAAATATCCACCCAACTGCCGAAATTGGAGAAATCGGCCTTAACGTCATTGGCATCGGTAGCCGCCACAGCCACGACGTTGTCATAAGCGGACGGCCAGTGGGGCGCCGACGAATTGCTGTTTCCGGCCGCCGCCACCACCACCACGCCGAGATTGTAAGCGCTGTTTATTATATTTTGCTCGCTCTGAGAAAACCCGCCGCCTCTACCCCAACTCAGGTTAATCACATTGGAGCCATTTTCGGCGGCGTAGATGATACCGGCGTAACCGTGACTGATGCTGTTAGGATCATTATCGCGGGCCGCCTTGACCGCCATTATTCTGGCCGCCCAGCCGGTGGCGGCGCCGCCATATTCGTTATCTGTAGCCATTGTCGCACAACCGGCGACATGGGTGCCGTGCCAGGGAATCGGCTCCATCGGAAATGGATCGCCCATGGCCAGGTCGTATCCGACTACGTCGTCGACATACCCATTGCCGTCATCGTCAAGACCATTAACGTCGGCCGACGTGAACCGCCCGTCTCCGTTAATGTCCTCGAATTCGTTGATCCACATATTGGGCTCGAGATCGGGGTGATCGTAATATACGCCGGAATCGACTATGCCGACTACAGCGCGCGACGTCGAATCGCCGCGGATGAAATCCCAGGCGAGATAGGACTCAATATTACCGAGATGATACCAGCTTGAAATCAGGGGGTCGTTGGGTACGTAATCCAGGTAATGGAGGTAAAGCGGTTCCGCGAATTCAATCAGCTGATCGTTGTCAAAAGAGTCGATAGCGGTATCCAGCCTGGCCGCGTCGGCAATACTCATGAGATACATCCGTCCCACAACCCGGCGCATTTCTTCGGATATCAGATTCCCGGAATAATAAGGGGCGATTCGAATTACATTCAACTCAGCGATAAGTCTGTCAATACTCTCGTAGTCCGCTCCGGCGGGCTCCCCTTCAGAAACGTCGAAAACCCTAAGTTGGACCCCCCCAGCGACGGAGACGACGAACCGATCGTTCTCATAATCGGCCCCAGGCACGCCGCCATACGCGATGCCCATGGAAATCAGAAGAAATCCGAGAGTGCGACTCATTCGAAATGGCGAAATAACTTTCATTGCTTCTCCCTTATTGTTACGCGTTCCTCTGGTGGGATAGATTATTTTTCACCATCAAGCAACTTAAACTTATCAAAAAATTTTAAAACCGACCACGCCTTTGACGCGGCTCTCAATGGCAAAATAAAAAATGAAGGCAAATTGTCAAGTAAAAACTACTTATCGGCCGCGGCGATCAGACGGGATCGATAATTAGCAAATTCCTGGGATTCGAAAAATCAAGATATGCATTATTTTGCGATGGGTAAGATTTCCACTAAGTCAAGATTGGATAGATTATTACAAGTCGAGTTAAGGACGATATTAAAGGGCGCGGTGAGCCATTCTCAAAAAGACAAAATATACTGTAAACCCGTGGCGGAGCAGATCTGATATTCTCAAACAACCGCCAAAATCTTCAATATCCGGTTTGCCCGTCCAGCCGAACCGGTCATCGGGAGATGATCGGTCGTCGCCTCATCGCCTCTCTCCAACAGCTTGGCTCAATAATTACGACGTTACCGCCGCTGAACGCTCTTCTCTGGTCGCGATCTGGTCCCGATCGATTGCACCGGAATCCCGGTTTTCGCGGACGGCAGGTTTATTTTCCCTATACCCTGTTTTGAACATGATGCTTGTTCTAATCAGCAGGCCCAAGGAAACCAGCATGAAAACGATCGAATTGATTCTGCGGAAAATATCGCCGTAGTTGAAGATACTGTCCATAAAGGCGATTATGCCCAGGCAGAATAATGTGAGACACCATATCAACATAAATTCCTCCTTGTTTTCAAGTTACCTCTCCGTTATCGGTAAGTTATGGTCGAAGAACATTTCAAAATATAGAGTGAGTGACCGGCGTTCCATTATTAAACGTCAATGGGGGCGAGAAACAATCGAAAAAAAAGCCCCGACCGCCGGCCGGGGCTGAATCTAACAATATGTTTTATCACTACTTAAGCAACAGCATGCGCCTTGTCAGCGACACGCCGGGGCTGGAAAGCCTGTAGAAATACACACCGGACGCTACCGTCATGCCGGCAGAGTTGGAGCCGTCCCAGATAACGCTGTGGTTCCCCGGCTGGAGGATTCCGGATTTCAAGACTCTAATATTGCGTCCGAGCAAATCGAATACGGAAAGCTCGACTTCTTCGGGAGTCGATAGCGTGAATCGGATGGTGGTCCGGGCGTTGAACGGATTGGGATAGTTCTGAGAAAGCCCGTAAGCTACAGGCTGAAGCGGATTATCGTCGACATCGGTAACAACGTCATAGAAATTACAGCTTCTCCAGATATCCTTGCCGAAATTGGGCCAGACGAGGTCCGAACTCGAAGCCTGCGATTTGTAGTCGATCACCATCAGATTTTCTCCGTCGCCCTTAATACCGGCCGCTATTTCCATATCGCCGTCGCCGTCGAGATCTCCCAGGGCGGCGCTGCCGACAAACTGCCCGGTGGTGGAACCCCCTATCGGGAAATTATCAACCATGTCGCCGTTGCCGAGGTAACCGTAAAGCGTGCCGCCGTTGGTTCCCACGATTATCTCCGGTTCGCCGTCGCCAGTGATGTCCCCCACGACGGGAGTGCAGGTAATCGAGTTGTCGGTTTCCTGCGGGAATCCGGCGATCTCGGAACCATCGACCTTGACAACATGAAGCATGCCGTCATTGCTTCCGAAAACCATCTCCGGCGTTCCGCTACCGTCGATATTTGCAATGGCGGGAGACGACCTCAGAATACCGCCCATATTGACCGGGTATCCGTCCACGATGCTGCCGTCGTGATTTAGCAGATACAAATTATTTGCAGCCGTGACTATCACTATTTCGGACATCTGATCGCCGTCGATATCGCCTACCGCGGGAGAGGCCCAGATGCCTACATGGCGGTTGACCGGGACTACGGAGACATAGCCGCCGTCGGAATTGAATACGTGTACAAGCGAATCGAATCCGGCGGCAACGATTTCCGAAATCATATCGCCATCGATATCTCCGGAGGCCGGGGAGCCGTACCATTTTCCCGTGCCTTCGAACGGCCAGCCGTCGACCGCGTTGCCAGTGTGATGGTACGCGTAAAGGTTATTATTGGTGAATGAGCCGAAGATTATCTCCAGATCATCGTCGTTGTCAATATCGGCCAACATGACTCCGGAGAAGATGATGCCGCCGAGGGAAACCGGGAATCCCGAGAGCAGAGAGCCGTCGACATTCCAAGCGTATAGAGCGCCGGTCTTGGTAACGGCGACAATCTGGTAAGTCCCCACGCCGGCCAGATCGCCCACGGCGGGTCCTGCTACGACGTCGCCGACCACGGTTTTGGGCCAGCCCGGCGTAGCTTGACCGTCGGCCTCCAGAATATAGCCTTTGTCGTTATTGGCTCCGAAGATCAGTTCGTTCTCACCGTCCCTGTCGACGTCGAAGATCAGCGGCGAGGATTCGATCTGGCCGGGGATTTCCATAGGAAATCCCATCTGATCCAGCGAAACATCGATAAAGACTTCCGATGTCGTCTCATAGCCGTCGGCCCGTATTTCCAGCGTCACGGAGGATGATCCGATCGGCGCTCCCGAATTGACCGAAACCGCGAAGGGGCTTCCGGCGTTGTTTTGCGAATCTCCGCGGGCAATATTACCGAAATCGGCGACCGAATCGGATACGGCGAAGTTCTCATTGCTCCTGAGAGTCGCCGACACGTTGAAAGCGTCGGCCCAGATATTCTCGAGGGTCAGGACAAGGTCAAAAGACTCGCCGGGATTAAGAATGCCGTCGCCGTCATCCTCCGTCAACGTGATCTCCTGTGCAGTCACCATGATGTTCGGGCTGTTCATCGACGCCAGCGCGGCGTAAGCGTTGATCCTGCCGGAACCGAGCATACCCTCATAACCGGGGTTGAGATCATCAATATTGTCGGCGGTCAGAATAATTGTTTCCACGATATCGCTGTTGGTCCACTCGGGAAAAGCGGCTCGAAGGAGTCCGCATGTTCCTGCAGTGATGGGAGAGGCCATCGAGGTGCCCGATAGAGGGGTAAAACCGCTCGTGGCCCAGGTGGCGTAAACATTTACGCCGGGCGCGCTGACGTCGACATAGCTGCCGTAACTGCTCCAGCTGGCTTTATGATCGTTAGCGTCCGTCGCAGCGACCGCCAATACGTTGTTGTAAGCGGCGGGATAGAAATTTTGAGAATTGCCTTCGTTGCCCGCGGCGGCCACGACCACCACACCGTTGCTCCAGATACCAGTGATAATGTTTTGATATCCGCTGTTGTAGTAGGTCGATCCCCAGGAACAGTTGATGATATGAGCGCCATTTTCCGAGGCCCAGACCATGGCCGGGTAAACGGCGGTAAGCTGGTTCGCTGAATTGGCCCCTTTGTTGGCCATCAGCCTGGCGGAGAAACCGATTCCGGCTCCCTGGACTCCGTTATCGGTGGCCTCCGACGCGCATCCGGCGACATGAGTTCCGTGTGTCGGCGATTCCTCGCGGGGATCGTTGTCGTTGGTGCCGCTGTCCCAGCCGATTACGTCATCGACATACCCGTTGCCGTCATCGTCGATGCCATTAATATCGCCGTTGTCCAGAGTTCCGTTGCCGTTAAGATCCTCCTGTTCATTGATCCACATATTGGGGGCCAGGTCGGCATGCATCCAGTACACGCCGGTATCGACAATGGAGATTATGGCGAATCTTGTAGTATCATCACGGATGATGT
>CAZDAH010000065.1:11141-16755 GCA_964503405.1 uncultured Ignavibacteria bacterium | reverse complement strand
AAAGGTGGACGTCCTCGTAGTACTTTCCCAGGCTCATCTCCACAACGAGAAAATTATCGACGGTAGCGGCCAGATCGGCAAATGCCTTTTTGGGAAACGGCCAGAGGGTGATCGGACGGACAAACCCTATCTTAAGACCCTCATTTCGGCCCAGGGTCATGGCCGATTCGCAGATTCTGGCCGCGGTGCCGTAGCCGGTAAGGATGATTTCGGCGTCCTCGGTATGGGTCGTCTCGTATCTGACCTCGCTGGCCATGATTTCCATATATTTCGCTTCGAGCTTGAAATTCCATTTCTCCATGGCGCCGGGACGCAAGTCATATGACTTGATTACCCGACGTTCCTTGCCGTGGCAGCCCCTCAGCGCCCAGTCCGTTTCGGGAAGCGCGACGGGGTCGATGGGGTCGAAATCGAAAGTGACCGGTTCCATCATCTGCCCGAGAATACCGTCGGCCAGCACCATGGACGGGATGCGGTATTTGAAGGCGAGCTCGTAGCAGATCCTGGGAAAATTGGCCATTTCCTCCACAGTTTTCGGGGCCATAACTATTACTCTGTAATCGCCGTGGCCCCCCCCTTTGACCGATTGGAAATAATCGCCCTGCGACGGGGCGATATTGCCAAGACCCGGCCCGCCCCTGACAATATTGGCATAAAAAATGGGGAGTTCCGCGCAGGCGCAGTAGGAAATTCCTTCCTGTTTCAAGCTGATACCAGGAGACGACGACGAGGTCATGACTCTCGTGCCCACGGCTGACGCTCCGAAGAGCATGTTGATAGCCGCGACCTCGGATTCGGCCTGAATGAACGTGCCGCCCTCCTCCGGCAATCGCCACGACATATACTCGGGAATCTCGTTTTGCGGAGTAATGGGATATCCTGCGAAGAAACGGCAGCCGGCTCTAACGGCTCCTTCGGCGATGGCCTCATTACCCTTCATCAACGTTCTTTCTGACATTACCAATCCTTCCTATTTATATACAGTAATGGCCACGTCGGGGCAAACGAAGGCGCATAGACGGCAGCCGTTGCAGAGTTCGGGCTTAACCATCGTAGCCGGATAATATCCGTTGGCTGAAAAGGTCTTCGAAAGGCCGATTACGTCTTTGGGGCAGGCCGGGATACATAGTTCACATCCTTTGCACCTGCCTGTATTTATCTCAATTTTGGGCATCGAGTCCTCCTCGAGAAGATCGTCATAATCCAAGCAAAAAATAATCCCCATAACCTTTGGGGTCAAGGGGATTTTGTAATTATTTTCACAAGCAACGACTTTTGCGATGAGAATTTGATCAAACCCTCACATCAGTTAACATTGTGCTCTGCAAGCGGTTCGGATCAGCCGTAAACTTCTTTGTGGTTGCACTTGCAGACCTGGACAACATTGGTATTATACTTAATACCGCCGGTTTCAGTCTTGATGGGAAAAACCACTTTTGTTGCCACCAACGGCGAATCGCAGACACTGCAATTGATCACGTGTTTCTTTTTCGATGCCTTATCGGCAAAGGACTGTCTTTTTGCCATATTACCTCCGTATGAACGAATATAATATCGTCAAGCGCGCTTGGAAAGTAATTTTTTCCCAATTCCCAGTGCGCGATTAAGCTATCTGGCCCTATAGAGAACTCCTATGCCGGAAGTACTAACTTCGGTCGAGTCGCCCTGTGCCGCAAACCACGACGCGATCACGAGAAAGTGGTTGTAGGCCACGGAGTTGGGTATTCTGAAACCGGTCGTATAGGTGGCCGTGTCGCTGTGTTGGGGAACGATGGTCTGGTAAACGTTGGCAGCCGGGTAACGCAGCCTCACGACATCCGGGCGGCTGTTATAAGTAACGGCAACCGTTAATGATTCCCCGGGGGCGAAAGTCAGGGTTTCCGAGACGTTCTTGATTGACGGATCCACCTGATGATCGGGGTAAGAGTTTGAGTTTATGATAATCTGACCCTGCTCGGCCGCAAGCTCCCGATACGAAACGTCGGATATCTTCCTTAGAATCCATCCCCGGCGATCATCGAAATCAAAGCCGAGCTTATCGAATTCGGCCAGCATCTCCCCCGATATTCTCAAATTCGAGGAAAGCCTGACCGGAACCGAGCCGCCTCCCGATGTATCTGTCCCGATGATTTCATGTATTCCAGAGAAGACCTTAGCGACGCGGACGTCGGCTTCAGGCACCGAGCCCAGCGAATCGCCGGGCTGCGGTCGGGTGATGTTGATTTCGATATCGTAAAATACGCTGTCGAGCTCATACCAATATGAGTTGACAACAATGTTCGATTGGTTCAATCGGATCGTGTCCGGGATCGAGAAGTCGAGCAGATCAATATTGAATTCCGACGGCCTGTCGTATCTGATGATATTGTAAATAGCGTCCTCGTCCGTGGGATCTTCGCGGGGAATCACGCCGGTATCGCCGCACGAAAGAAAGGAAAAAGCCAACGCGATCAACGGGATAATTCGGAGATTTTTCATTTGCCTACCAGCTTTCTCAGACGGGAAAGTTCGTCTCTCAATTCGGCCGCTTTTTCGAACTGCAGATCCTTGGCGGCTTTCCTCATCATCCGCTCCAGCGTCATCAGACGTTCCTCGTACTCCAGTCGAGAGACAGCGTCGATTTCGAGGCGGGCGGAACGTTCGGGCGCGACGGATTTAGCGTCGGCGAACGACGTGGCTTTCATTATTTCGTCGCGCGTCTTGGTTATCGTCTGCGGATCGATGCCATGCGCTTCGTTATATTCCTCCTGGATCTTTCGCCGCCGTTCGGTTTCGAAGATCGCTTTCCGGATCGAATCGGTAAGAACGTCGGCGTAAAGAATAACCTCGCCGGCCCGGTTGCGGGCCGCCCTTCCGGCGGTTTGAATGAGCGATCTTTCGGAACGCAGGAATCCTTCTTTGTCGGCGTCCAGAATGGCGACCAGGGAGACTTCGGGTAGATCGAGCCCTTCGCGCAGCAGATTTATCCCCACCAGCACGTCGAATTCGGCCAGGCGGAGATCGCGAAGTATCTCCACCCGGTCGATAGCGTCGATCTCGGAGTGCAGGTAACGCACTTTAATGCCGAGATTGGCGAGATATTCGGTCAGATCCTCGGCCATGCGCTTGGTCAAGGTGGTAACCAGCACTCTCTCGCCGCGGGCGGACACTTTTCTGATCTGGGCAATGAGATCGTCGACCTGAGTATTGATCGGCTTGACTGTGATAATCGGGTCGGTTAAGCCGGTGGGGCGGATAATCTGTTCCACGACGACGCCTCCGCATTTTTCCAGTTCGTAATCGGCCGGCGTGGCCGAAACGAAGATGGTTTTTTTTAGACGGCTCTCGAATTCCTCGAAGAAGAGGGGACGGTTGTCCAATGCCGAGGGCAGCCGGAAACCATGCTCCACAAGCGTTTCCTTGCGGGTGCGGTCGCCTCTGTACATCCCCCTGATCTGGGGAATGGTCTGGTGAGACTCGTCGATTATGACCAGGAAATCGTCGGGAAAAAATTCCATGAGCGTATAGGGCGGCTGTCCCGGCCGGCGGCCGGCCAGGTGACGCGAGTAATTTTCTATGCCGCTGCAGTATCCGAGTTCACGCATCATCTCGATATCGTAATTGGTTCTCGATTCGAGCCTCTGGGCCTCGAGAAGCTTCCCGTTTTCGCGCAAGAACGCCAGTTGGCCGGCCGTTTCGCTCTCGATGGCGTCAATGGCCCGCAAGAGCTTATCCTCGCGCGTGACGAAATGCCGGGCGGGATAGATGGCGAGCTTCCTTTTTTCCTCGATGATCGCGCCGTCGACAATATTGATAATTGCGATTCGCTCGATCTCGTCGCCGAACATGGCGATGCGCACGGCCTGATCGTCATAGGCCGGGTGGATTTCTATGACGTCTCCCCTGACCCGGAAATGCCCGCGGGCGAATTCAATATCGTTGCGAGTATAATGTATGTCGATAAGGTTTTTAAGCAGCTTATCGCGCTCGATGGACTGACCCACTTCGAGGAATACCAGCATGCTTTTGTAGTCTTCCGGCGAGCCGAGGCCGTAGATGCATGAAACCGAGGCTATGATTATTACGTCATCGCGTTCGAGAAGCGACGAGGTGGCCCGCAGGCGGAGCCTGTCGATATCGTCGTTGATCGAAGTGTCTTTTTCAATGAAGGTATCGGACGAAGGTATATAGGCCTCGGGCTGATAATAGTCGTAGTAACTGATGAAGAACTCCACGGCGTTGCCGGGGAAAAATCCTTTCAACTCGCCGTAAAGTTGGGCGGCCAGGGTCTTGTTGTGCGAAATGACCAGGGCGGGTTTGCCGTAATCGGCGATAACGTTGGCCATGGTGAAGGTTTTGCCGGATCCGGTGACTCCGAGAAGGGTCTGGAACCGATCCCCTCTTTTCAATCCTTCCGTAAGCTGCCTGATGGCCTCGGGCTGATCGCCCCGGGGCTGATAATCTGATTTTAATTCAAAATCCGCCATATTGTAATCATTATAACGAAAATTTGCCCTTCCGAGTTGATTTTTTTAGCGGCGGCAGGCTCTATTGAGACAGGCCGGACAAGACTTCGCCCACAGTATAATGGGAACCGGTAACGAGGATAACGTCGCCTGGATCGCAGATATCTCTGGCTGCTTTATAGGCCTCGTGCACCATGGGGATAACCTTGTAGTTGGTGCGCGATTTAGCGATTTCCTCGGCCAGCATTTGGGGATCGGCGGCTCTGTCGGTCATGGGACGGGCAAGTATAATGATTCCGGCGATTTGATCGAGTTCTTTGAGCATCTTGGCGTAATTCTTATCAGACAATATCCCGAACAGAGCGATCACGTTTCGACCGTCGTAGAATTCGTGGAAGTATTCCCGAATACGGGAGAGGGCGGCCGGATTGTGGGCGACATCGAGAATGATCTCGGGAGATTCGGAGATCCTCTGCAGACGCCCGTCATGTTTTACCGAGCGGAATCCCGAGGCAACCGCGTTCTTCCCGGCCTTGATTCCGGTGGCTTCCTCGAAAAGCTCGACGGCGAGGAGTGCGGCCATGGCGTTTTCCAGCTGGTGACGTCCCGGCAGGGCCAGTCTCAAGTTGTAATACTTGTTGGAGCGGGTGAAGATATCCAGTTCGGTGTTATCGCGGGTGATTTCCTTGATTATCCATTGGGTCTCATCGAAAACGGAGATCATCCTGCATTTATTCTGCTCGCTGACCTGTCTTATAACCCTGCGGGCGTCGAGATTAACCGCGGCTGTGACCACCGGGATGCCGGGTTTGATGATGCCGGCTTTCTCGAACGCGATCTCCCTGATTTTGAATCCGAGCCACTTGGTATGTTCCGTGGCCACATTGGTGATTACGGTCACCTTGGGCTGAATAACGTTGGTGGCGTCGAGGCGCCCTCCCATTCCGGTTTCTATCAACGCGGCATCCACTTTTTCGTCGTTGAAGTAAGCGAAGGCCAGCGCGGTGACGGTCTCGAAGTATGTCAGGGGCAGACTCTCGATCTTCTTTCTGTTGTTGTTTATGAAATCGACAATGTACTTTTTCTCGATGAAACGGCCGTTGATCCTGATCCTCTCGCGGAAATCGACCAGGTGCGGCGAGGTATAGACCCCGACCCTGTATCCGGCC
>CAZDAH010000065.1:10659-11131 GCA_964503405.1 uncultured Ignavibacteria bacterium | reverse complement strand
CCAGATACGAGAGGAATTTAGTGACATTGGAAAGCCCGAGCTTGATGCCGAATTTCTCCATTTGGAGGATGTAGTCGAGCACCTCGCCGTAATCCATGAGCGATGATTTATCTCGGAACACCATCGAAGGGCAGCATGAATCTAAGAAGTTTAACCACGGAGCTTTTCAAATTCGGCCTGGAGACTATTGCGTCGAGAAAACCATGCTCCAAGAAGAACTCCGACGATTGAAAACCCTCGGGCAGTTCCGCCCCGATGGTCTGGCTGATGACCCGGGGTCCGGCGAAACCGAGCAGGGCTTTGGGCTCGGCAATTATGACGTCTCCCAGCGAGGCGTACGAAGCCATCACCCCCGCCGTCGTCGGATTGGTCAGAATCGAAATGTAGGGGATTTTTTTCTTATCGAGACGGGCGAGCAATGCCGATGTTTTGGCCATTTGCATCAGCGAGAGGATTCCCTCCATCATGCGGG
>CAZDAH010000065.1:3000-10649 GCA_964503405.1 uncultured Ignavibacteria bacterium | reverse complement strand
GGGCGACTTTCTCGCCGACGACACTGCCCATGGAGCCGCCGATGAATCCGAAATCCATGACGCCGAATGAAATCTCTATGCCCTCAATACGTCCAATGCCGACAATCACGGCGTCGTTTCGGCCGGTTTTCTTGCGGGCGGCGGCGACTCGTTCGGTATATTTTTTCGTGTCTCTGAATTTCAGAGGATCCTCCGAAACAAGGTCGGAGTCGAATTCCTCGAAAGTATCGGGGTCCAGCAAGAGCTCCATATATGTGGCGGGGGGGATTCGAAAATGAAATTCGCATTTCGGGCATACCCAGTAGTTCTTATTCAGGGACATAACAGTCAGTATCTCGCCGCACGACGAGCACTTGGTCCAGACGCCGTCGGGAATGTCCTTTTTCTGGTCTCCCGAGATTCCCTTTCTCGATCTGCGAAACCAGTCCATCAAAGCTCCCTGGCCATGATAACGGCCGATTCGCTGGGGTTGGAATAATAATCGCGTCGGAAACCGACCGCCTTAAAGCCGTAAGAATCGTACAGGGATCGGGCAGGCTCGTTGGATTCCCTGACCTCCAGGAAGATCGAATCGCATTTGTTTTCCCTGGCGATCCTGATAATCTCATCCAGGAGCTGTTTTCCCACTCCCCTTTTCCTGTAGCCCGGGGCCACGGCGAAATTGCCGATCTGAACTTCACCGGCCACAATATAAAGATTCGAATAAGCTATCACCAGGTTTTCAAGTTCGGCTACGAGCGGAAAGGCCAAATCGTTGTTCAAGTCTGTCTTGAAAGCGTTATAACTCCAGGGATCGGAGAATATCTCTTTTTCTATCGTGGCGACTTTTTCAAGATCGGATTCAGTCATTCGCCTGAACGTGATTTTCGACATGCCTTATACGCCCTTCCTCACGTAATCCGGGGTTCTTACATAGGATGGAGCGGACCCTCCCGGATCGAGGGTCCGGCCGGAGGCGATCAGAGCCGCGCCGAGGAGGGCAACCCGGCCCCCGAGAATATCCCGATTATATCCGATATCAACGGCATAATCAAGGCCGGTACTTTCTTTTTTCAAAACGGCGACTCCCGGGCCGAGCATCTTCGCGCCCTCGGAAAGGGAAATTATTCGGTCGGCCGCTCCTACAGAATCGGGCGTCTTCCTTTCCAATTTGCCTTTTAGCATCGAGAATCCGGCGTAATAGAATTCGCCACGGCGAGCGTCCTTGACCACGATGAAGTCTTCGCAGTCGGATTCGACGCAGGCGGCCAGAGCTTTCAACGAGGAAACGCCGGCCAGAGGCTTATTCGCTGCCCAGCAGATACCCTTGGCGGCGGCCAAGCCGACCCTGAGCCCGGTAAAAGAGCCGGGCCCTATGGAAACGGCGACACTGTCGATGCCGCGCAGAGAAAGCCCGGACTCGAGGATCGTCTTGTTCATGAATGAATGCAGGATATTCTTCCTGGCTCCCTCAGTCGACCTGGAGATCAGAATCTCATCGCCGGAGGAGATTCCCACCGAGATCAGGTCGTCGGAACTATCTATTCCCAAAACCGTCAATCGCCGATATCTCCACTTTTCTTGTATTCTCGTCCAGGATTTCAAGATAAACGTCAAGCGTTGCGGACGGCAACAGGTTTCTGACTTTCTCGGCCCACTCGATGGCCACGATACCGTCCGAATTCAGGTAATCCGTCCAGCCCAGATCTTCTATTTCACCGGGCATCCGAAGCCTGTAGAAATCGATATGATAAATGGGCAATTCTCCGGGATACTCGTTAATGAGATTAAAGGACGGGCTCTTGACCGATATTTCGGCGCCCAAACCGGCGGCCAGCCCCTTGACGAAATGAGTCTTGCCGGCTCCCACGGGACCGTAAAGGGATATCACGTCGCCGGCTCTGAGCATTTTCGCCAGGCCAACGGCAATCTCCTCGGTATCGTCAACCGAATGAGATATCTTTTCCAGATACCTGATCACGCCGCGGATAACGCGGCCATCGCGCCCATGGTTTCCCGCCGTTTATTTAGGGGTTAAAATCGAGACGGGCAGAATCATCTCGTCCGGCGATATCCCGCCGTGCTGGAAGCTATCCCGGTATTGCCTTTTATATTCGGAATACTTGGTGGGGTAAACAAAGTAGTAATCCTCCAACGCTATGATATACGTGGTGGCCAGACCCCAAATCGGAAGATTCAGCTTTTTCGGATTCTTGACAAGCCAGGCCTGTTTGGGGTCGCAATTAAGATTATCGCCGTATTTGTACCGGAGGTTGGTCGACGTATCCTTCTTGCCGTAGGCGATGGCGCCGCGGGTTCCGATAACCGAGCCGTGATCGGTGGTAATCACGACCGCGCAATCGGTGGTGGAAAGTGTCCTGAGCATCTCGAACAGATGAGAATGCTCAAACCACGATTTTACCAGGGATCTGAAAGCGGCCTCGTTGGGAGCTATTTCCTGCAGGATATCGGATTCGCTGCGGCCATGAATCATTATATCCACGAAATTGTAGACAATTGACAGCAAGGGAACCGACGAGTAGGTTTTTATCTTTCTGGCCAGGTTCTGTCCCTCGGCGTAATCGAGAACTTTCACGTATTTCGGGTCGCTGGAGAATTTAAGTCCCTGTTTGGCCAAATTCCGATCCAGAAGCTGCCGTTCATTGCGATTTCTGCTCATCTCCGAACCGGCGATTTTCCACAGATCGGGATTCAGCTCGGCCACCTTATCGGGGTACTCCCCGGCGAAGATGGCATTGCGCGAAAAAGGAGTGGCGGTAGGAAGTATCGAATAATAGTACTCTCTTTTGATATTGAAATAGTCGGCCAGGATCGGCTCGATCATCAGCCACTGGTCGAGCCGCATGCAGTCGATTACAATGAAAAAAGTCTGAACGCCGCTTTTTAGAAGAGGGGCTACATGATTCTTGACCACGTCGACTGACAACTGCGGTTTCGCTCCGGGAATCATCCAGTCCTCGTAATTATTAATCACGTAGCGACCGAATTCCGCCGAGCTCTGTTTCTTGAGATCCCTGAAGGATTGTTTCAAGCCGACGTCTCTTAATCTCTCCATCTCCAGATCGATTTCAGAAAGTTTAACATGTATCTCGAGCCACTTCTTCCAGTCAATCGGCCCGGTCATATCCATGTTGATTCTCGAGAAGTCGGAGACGAATTCGCGGGTCAGGCTGCTTTCGGTCAGCTTTTGTCTTTCGAGAATTCTCTTCACGGCTGATAGAATCTGGCTTAAGTTTACCGGTTTGGTGAGGTAATCGTCGATCTTCTTCCCGATAGCCTCGTTCATCAGGTGTTCTTCTTCGGACTTGGTAACCATGATGACGGGGAGATTGGGATTGATATCCTTGATGCCCTCCAGCGTGGAGAGCCCGTCGCGGCCGGGCATCATTTCGTCGAGCTCCACGAGATCGATCCCGCCTTTCCGGACAATCTCGACCGCGTCGTCGCCGTTGGCCGCCTCCACCACGTTATAGCCGCGTTCCCCCAAATAGATTATGTGCGCCGACAGCAGATCGATCTCATCGTCGACCCAGAGTATCGTCTTGACATCGTCTCTATGCATGCTCACACCGGAATTTCGATTACGAATACGGTTTTGGTATCGGGTTCGGAGTTTCTGATATAGATTTTTCCGCCGTGATATTCCTCGACAATTCTTTTGGCCAGGGTCAGACCCAAACCCCACCCCCTTTTCTTGGTCGTGAAACCGGGCGCGAAAACTTTTTTGAATTCCGACGGCGGCACTCCGCGGCCGTTGTCCTCGACGGTGATCAGGACCCGGCCATGGTTTTCGTCGTAGCCGGTCGTAAGCTTGATAATACCCGTTCTGGGATTTGTGGCCTCCAGGGAATTTTTAACCAGATTCTCGACAACCCAGCTTATCAGCTCGACATTTGCTCTTAGTTTGGGCACGTCGGAGTATTGGGCGTTGATGGCAAGGCCGCTCGACGGCATGCGCAATTTGAAATAGCTGACTGTTTCCATTATCAGAGAGTTGATATCGGTTTCCTCCAGTTCGGGGATCGAGCCGATCTGTCCGAACCTGGTGGCGATTTTGTCGAGCCTCTTGAGATCGTTTAACATCCTCGACGTCATATCGTCGAAATCATTTTCCTTGCCACCGTTCTTTACACTTATAACCCCCTCGGCGAATTTAAGTTTCATTAATTCGACCCAGCCTATCAGGGAAGAGAGAGGAGTCCCGAGCTGATGAGCGGTCTCCTTGGCCATGCCCACCCAGATAGATCGCTGCTCGGCGTGTTGGATATGACGAATTCCGACGAAGGCGACCAGGATGAAAACCCCCACGACCGAGATCTCGATTACGGGGATCAATTGCAGCCTTTTGATCAATCGAGAGTCGCCGTAATGCAGGATGCTGATGGTCTTTCCCTCCGACGTTATTTCTATCGGCTGATTTTGCCGGTCGAATTCGTCGATATAACGCCTGAGTTTGTTTCTGGCCTCCGCGGACGTGTCGGCAGGATCGATATCGCCTGTCCAGGCGGCGGGGGCGCCGTCTTTATCAGTCACAATTATGGGGAAATTGACCTTGGTGATGATATTTTCGAATATGAAATCGATCACCGCTGGATCGGTCGCTTCGCTGGCTCCGTACTGGATCAAGCGGGCGTAGGCCTGGCTGATCCGGGCCGAATCAGCCCGTAAGCCGGTGACGATATTCTGACTAAAGTATATGAAAAGGCTGATAACGGCGATCATGCCCAGAAGCAGAAAGGCCTTGAAAAAACGGGAGTAGCCGACATAAACGGCTTCTGTTTTCCGCTTGAACGACATTTAACCTTTGAGAACCTCGATCCCGCCCATGTAAGGACGAAGCGCGTCGGGCACGGCGACAAAACCGTCTTTGGTTTGATAATTCTCGAGGATAGCCACCAGTGTCCTGGGAAGGGCCAGTCCGGAACCGTTGAGGGTGTGCGGGTAGATCGGTTTGGCTCCCCTTTCGGGTCTGAATCTCAGATTCATTCTCCGAGCCTGAAATTCCTCGAAATTCGAGCAGGAGGAGACCTCGAGCCAGGCGTCCATTCCCGGCGCGAAAACCTCAATGTCGTAACATTTGGCCGCGGCGAAGGAGAGATCGCCGGTGCAAAGCAAACTCACGCGATGAGGCAATCCCAAAAGCCGCAGGACCGTCTCGGCGTTATCGAGAAGCGATTCGAGCTCATCGTATGAGGATTCGGGCTCCACTATTTTGACCATTTCGACTTTATGGAATTGATGGACGCGCACGATTCCGCGAGTCTCCTTGCCGTAGGAGCCGGCCTCCCTTCTGAAACAGGGAGAGAACGCGCAGATTTTTTTGGGAAGCTCGCCTGGTCCCAGAATTTCGCCGGCGAAAAGATTGGTCAGCGAGACCTCGGCCGTGGGAATCAGATAGAGATTGTCCTGCTCGATATTGTACATATCGGCCTTGAGTTTGGGGATTTGGCCGGTTCCCCGCATGGCCTCCTCGCCGACAAGGTAGGGGATCATAGCCTCGGTGTAGCCATGCATCAGGGTGTGAAGATCGAGCATAAAATTGATCAATGCCCTCTCCAGCCGCGCACCCGGCCCCGTCAGGAAATAAAATCCCGAGCCGCTTACCTTGGCCCCCCGCTGTATATCGAGCCCGCCCAGGAGCTCGCCCACTTCCCAATGCGGCCTCGGTTGGAAATCGAATTTCCGGATTTCGCCCCATCGTCTGATTTCCTTATTATCGGCTTCGGTCCTGCCGACCGGAACCGATTCGTGGGGAATATTGGGAAACCAGAGCAGCGATTCGGCAATTTCCTTTTCGATATCGTTCAGCCGATGATCGAGCGCGGATATCTTTTCGCCCACAGCTTTCATCCGCTCTATTATCGCGGAGGCGTCGCCGCCCGATTTTCTGATTCCGGCGACTTCGGCCGAGGCCGCGTTCTTGTCAGCCTTCAATTTCTCGACATCCCCGATAATTTGCCGCCTCCGGCTATCAAGCTCCAGAAAGCCATCGATATCTCCTTTTTCCCCTTTATCGGCGATCGCTCTTTTCACCAACTCGGGATTGTCCCGAATGAATTTCGGATCAAGCATGCCTTTCTATTCTCCCTTTTGGATCCAATCTCAGAATCCGCTTGATAATCATGATAAGATCTCCGGTAAAGGAAGTTTTTTCAAGATATTCAAGATCGAGCTCGAATCTTTCCTTCAGGTCAGCGGCGGCATACCCCGGGCCGAACAGGCCCGGCTTTACCAGGAACTTGCGCCAGAATCCGGGGATGGAATTTTTGGCGGCAGTATATATCGAGTCGCAATCTATAGTCGGACCGTAAAAGCCGATCCAGCCTCGCAGTATCGCGCGCAGAACCTGTGGATTCGAAATCAGCGGACGCGCATGGCGGGAATTTTGATAGTGAAGAGGCGCCACAATTTCCTGCTGAGTGACGATATTTAAGCCGCCGGTATCCGTCTTGTTGCCTGATTTCGCCGTCAGCAATTTCACGGCCCAGTAAGGAGAAAGCGCGATTATCAAAAATAGGGCGACGGCGACGTCGATCAGCCGCCGCAGTATTAACGGAAACAGCGACCGCAGGCGCAGGGAAATGATATCCAGATCCTCGTTAACAGTAGGATACCTTCTGAGTCCGAGCAGGCTATTCCTGAGCCGGGAGGGCGCCAGGAATACCGTTTCCATGTAATAGGGTGCTTTGAAGATCGGTCTCAGATCGGCAGAGTCTGATTCCTCCAGATCGAGTATGATCCTCGCGGTCTTGGTCTCCCGCAGCACGGAACCGAGCTTGTCGATTGAGCCCAGGCGCGGAACCTCGCTTTCGGATTCAGGACCGACGTACCCGAGAACGTTATAGATGGGCGCTTTTAATATCGTTTCGAGAGGATAGCTTTTCATTTCCGACCGTCGGACGAGAACGGCGTTCAGCCTGCCGGTTTCGGCTTCAAGATTTGTCAAAGCGATCTTATAGAGAATAAAGCGCAGGATGACTATTATTGCGAGAAGCAAGGCGATAAAAATTACGGTCGAGAGGATCGAGATTTGAAATCCCATGCCGGGCCTGTAATTCAAGACCAGGAAGGTCACTGCGGCGACGATAACGCTTTTGAAGACAATACGGAATTGTCGTGAGAATTTACGCTCGAAGGAAACGTCGTATAGCCCCATTGCCGAAAACAGGATAATCCAGAAGATATTTATCCAGGCCAGGGGCACGGCCAGGGCCTCCGGCGGCACGTAGGATGTAAAAGGTAACAGCCCGCTTTTGTACTTGATGAGGTAATAGGCGACAAAGGAAAGGTTGACGGCGAATAGATCGGTCAAGATGGCCAGAATATTGTAACGCAGATAAAGGAAATTCTTATAAAGCTGGGTCCCTATGAATGCAAGAAGCGTGCCGAAGGCCACAACCAGCAGGGTTTGCAGGGGGGATTCCTCGATGAAAAACAGCAGAATTCCCGATGAAACCAGGACGAGATTGAGAAACAGGATGAAATTGACAGTTGCCTCCCGGGTCAGGCCCAGAAATCGGATCATATCCCAGGCGTGATCTCGGCTGTCAAGATAAACCTTGATTCCTTTATTGAGCCTGGTAATCGTGACCAAAGTCATATTGAATATTGGAAATGCCATGATCATGAAAGGAGCCAGAGCTCCCGCC
>CAZDAH010000065.1:0-2990 GCA_964503405.1 uncultured Ignavibacteria bacterium | reverse complement strand
GCTCCCGCCATGGTTTTTGATGTATTGAAATGAATGATCCCAAGACAGGCCAGGGCGAATCCGAATAGCAGACTGCCGCCGTCGCCCAAGAATATCCTGGCCGGCGGAAGATTATAGCGAAGGAAACCCAGGGCGCCGCCGGCTAATCCAAAGCTCAGAATGGCATAAACCGGCATCCCTTTGAGGAGGAACAGGACCCCGAAGCCGACTGCGATCGTCAAGGAAATACCGCTGCACATTCCATCCAGGCTGTCTATGAAGTTTATGGCGTTTTGAACGCCAATTATCCAGAATGTCGCGATCAGGACATAAGCCGGAAATGAAACCACGGAGGGAAATTTTTCTATGAATGTCAGGAACAAAATGCCGGCAATAAACTCGCCAACAATCTTGGGAAGCGGACTCATACGAAAGTAATCGTCGTAAAGGCCGATGATGGTGGCCAGCGTGGTGCCGGCAATTATGCCAATCGCCCCCCTGGGAATCTCGAAACCTACGGCAGCGACGGCGACGGTTATCAGGAGAACCGAGCCGGCGTAGATCGCCATCCCTCCGCCGAGCGGAGTCGGGGAATCATGCGTCTTGACCCCGGCGGGAAAGTCGAGGAAACCGACACGGATCGCCCAGCGCCTGGCCGGCGGCACAACGAGAACCACAGTTACAAAGGCGATCGCGAATGAACCGATGTAATACAATATCATTGTTTAAAATACTCTATTATTTCCCGGATAGTGATATCCAGGTTATACTTCGGTTTATAGCCGATAAAATCTCCCACCTTGGAGATATCAGGCATTCTCTGGTTCATATCCTCGAAACCGGTTTCATAGGCCTCATCGTAGGGAATAAATTGAATGTCGGAAGCGGACTGGCAGAGCGCTTTTGTTTTCTCGGCAAGCTCCCTGATTGAAATCAACTCTCTGGTGCCGACATTGAAAACCTGCCCCACGGCGTCCTGTTTCTCGGACAGCTCGGCCATCGCCCAGACGACATCCTTGACATTGGCGAAGCATCGGGTCTGCTTGCCGTCGCCGAATACGGTGATCGGATGACCGAGGAGCGCCTGCTGGACAAATGTGGGAACGACCATGCCGTAACGTCCCGTTTGACGCGGGCCTATTGTGTTGAACAGCCTGACAATGACTATGGGCAATTTCTTCTCGTGGAAATAGGCAAGCCCCAGGAATTCGTCGATAGCCTTGGAACAGGCGTAACTCCACCGCGATTTTACCGTGGGGCCGTAGACGGAATCGTCGGATTCCTTAAACGGGATCTGGTCGTTTTTGCCGTAGACTTCCGAAGTGGAGGCAATGATAACCTCTTTTTTGAGCTTGTTGGCCAATTTATAAATGAGCTCGGTGCCCATGACATTGGTTTCTATGGTTTCCACGGGACGTTCGATAATCAATTTTACTCCCACGGCCGCGGCCAGATGAAAAACTCTGTCGCATTCTACGATCAGTCTTTCCATCAACGGCTCGTCCATTATGTCGCCGATAATGAATTGAAAGTCTTTATTGTCTTTCAGATGGTTGATATTTTCCAGTTTACCTGTGGAGAGGTTATCAATCGCGGTCACCTTACGGCCTCTATTCAGCAATTCCTCGGCCAGGAAAGAGCCGACGAACCCGGCGCCTCCGGTTATCAGCATTGTCCTGTTCAATTGACGCTCCTGTTAATTATGTCGACGGCCTCGCTCAAATTCGCCGAGACGAATTCCGGCGTTAATACCGAATGGCCCGCCTCAAGTCCGGCGAATCCGGTTTTGACCAGGATAGCGCTTGTACCGGCGGCGTGCCCTGCTTCAATATCGGACGATTTATCCCCTACAATCCAGCTATTTTTCAAATCCAGGTTGAAATCAACGGCGGCTTGTCTCAGCAGGCCCGGCCTCGGTTTCCTGCAATCGCAGTTTTCTTCGGGAGAGTGCGGGCAAAAATACCAGCCGTCGATTATTATTCCGAAGTTCTCCAGAGACTCCGAAAGCCGAGCGTGGAATCGCTCGACGTCGCGGGCCGTGAAATACCCGCGGCCGATTCCGGATTGATTGGTAATCACTATTTTCTTAAATCTCCTGTCCAGGGCCAGAACCGCGCTTATGGTATCGGGGAAGAACTCAATCGAGTCAGTATCGATTTGATATCCCTTATCCACAATCAGGACCCCGTCCCTGTCGAAAAAAACGGCGGATGCTCCGCTAATATCGCGCCCCAACCAGACCTCTAATAATCGAATCCGAAAACATCGCACACCCTTGAAAATTTGAAATCGCTCAGTAATCTGTCAAGATTGCCGAGAGTCGAGCCGAGCCGGTGATAATGAGTCAGGTGAATTCTCAAAGGCATATCGATTTTCGGTTGATGGGGATCGAGTTCCCAGGGGTGAATATAGAACATTCCCGGGTGTCCCATGTCGTTTACCTGTTTGAATCCCCACCTGGTGACCGCGTAGGGCCATATCCTGAAATAGGCGCCGCCTCCGACCGGCAGGTTCATCCCCAGCAGTCGTCCGGTGGTCACCGGTATCTCGGTAATGGTCCGGCCCGAATCTCCCGTTATTTGATGCCTGAAGCGATCGGACCTGACGACCCCGTACCTGTAATTCAGAACGGGGAAAATGCTCGAATCGTATTTGAAGCCGTTATCCAGCAGAATATCAAACGCCCAGTATGATCCTTCGACAATGGAGAATATGGGCGCCCTGAATCCTATCGGCTTTTTGCCCGTTATCGACGAGATAATATCGTTGGTGCGCGAGATTTCGTCATTGAATTTCTCGGGACCGATCTTGTAAACCTGGTTGTGCCCGTATCCATGAGATCCGATTTCGTGTCCCGCATTATGTATCGATTCCACCAGACGGGGCAGCTTTTCCGCTACATATCCGAGCATGAAAAAGGTCGCTTTGATATCGTGCCCGGCCAGAATCTGCAGGAATTGATCGCAGTAGCGGTCTATTCGAGTTTCGAATTTGTGCCAGCTGTCGATTTT
>CAZDAH010000064.1:13203-16824 GCA_964503405.1 uncultured Ignavibacteria bacterium | reverse complement strand
AAACGAAGACTCTTCACTGGAGTTTCCCCGATCCGGCGGCGGTTGCCGGGGACATAGCCGCGAAAAAACAAGCCTTCGAGGAGACCTTCGAGAGAATAGAGCGACGCATACTAAAATTGCTGAGTGAAGATTGGTGATATTACGAGAAAAAAGCCCCGTCGCGCTGACGGGGCTTTTCGTCTTTACTGGCGGTAAAGGTATGTTACCTTTTTGCCTTTCATCCTGATTTTGCGTTTGAGCTTGCCCGAACGGGCGAAACGCAACAATTCCATTCGCAGCTGCGACGGCTCTATATCGATGCGACGTTTCCTGAATTGCCTGTATACCGTCGCGGCGTCGCGGTTGGCCCTGAAGTAACCGCCCGAAAGAAGTTTGTCCAAACCGGTCGTAACAACACCGCCTCCCGCGCGCCCGGGACGTTTGGCGGGTTTTCTGCCTCTCTTTTTCGCGGTTTTCTTGAGAGGAGGACGACCCGGACCGCGTCTTTTCTTCTTCGCCCTGGGAGCGGTTCCTGCTCTCGAGAACGAGGCGCCGCCCGCCATAAGCTGCAAAAGGAGAATCCGGAATGCTTCCTTGCGAAGCTCCTTGTCCTTTATCCCTTTCACATCTTTTTCGGCCTGCCTGGCGAGTTCAGCATAACTTTTTCCCATGTTACCCCTTCCTTGGTTTGATAGCTAAAACCTGTTATCCTTCGCCCGAAGTTCCGGGCAAAAGGGGCTGCTTCGCTCAGCGGATAACCGCTTCAACGGAAAAATAGCAATTGGTCGTCCACTTTGTCAACCATTATTTAAGGAATATATAAAAGCAAAAACCGATATGATACGGCAATAACCACCCGGCGCAAAAGACGCTTCGGAATACTGACGGTTCGATTTTCGATTGGCGACAGCGGGAGGCGAACGCGGGTAATTATGATTTTAAACGGGATCGATTAAAGTTTGTCGAGATTATCACCATGTTTGTTTTCTAGATGCGGGCCGGTATCTATTTTCATGCGTATTCGAAGCACAATACTAACAAGGGGCGGCTTTCGGACCGCCCCCGGGGATCCTATTTTTGCGTGTATTCGCTTTTCCCCAGCACCGCCTGGGCCGAGGCCAGACGGGCAATTGGTATTCTGAACGGAGAGGCCGATACATAATCCATACCGACCTCGTTGAAAAACCAGATCGATTGAGGATCGCCGCCGTGTTCGCCGCAAACTCCGATTTTGATATCGGGACGCGTCTTGCGGGCTTTCTCAATGGCCATGGAAACCAGCTGGCCGACCCCCTCGATGTCAATAGTTACGAACGGGTCGCGGGGCAGAATACCTTTCTGAAGATACGCCTTAAGAAATTTCCCGGCGTCGTCGCGGGAAAAACCAAAGGCCATCTGGGTCAAATCGTTGGTGCCGAAACTGAAGAACTCGGCTTCCTCGGCGATCCTGTCTGCGGTGAGAGCGCCCCGCGGTACCTCGATCATGGTGCCCACGAGATATTGAATCTCGACTTTATACTTCTTCATCACTTCCTCGGCCACCCTGATGACTACCTCTTTCTGATTCTTGAGCTCCTCGATTGTCCCGACGAGGGGTATCATAACCTCCACTACCGGCGCGTTGGCTTTGCGTCCCCTGGCCACCTCGCAGGCGGCCATGAATATGGCCCGGGACTGCATCTCGGTTATTTCGGGATAGGTGATACCGAGGCGACAGCCGCGATGACCCAGCATGGGATTAAATTCGGTCAGTTCCTCTATACGGGCAAGAATTCTCTCTTTCTCTTTTATCTCGTCTTCCCACGCGCCCTTGCTTTTCAACTCCTGCAACTGTTCGAGTATCTGGGTTTTGTCCGGCAGAAATTCGTGGAGCGGCGGATCGATTGTGCGTATCGTGACCGGACGGCCGTCCATGACTTCGAATAGCGACTTGAAATCGTTTTTTTGAAAGGGAAGCAATTTATCCAGGGCCTCGCGCCGCGCTATCTCGTCTTTGGCAAGTATCATCTCCTGTACAATGGCAATGCGTTCCGGCGCGAAGAACATATGTTCGGTTCTGCAGAGACCGATCCCTTCGGCTCCGAAAGCGATTGCCTGAGACGCGTCGGCGGGAGTGTCGGCGTTGGTCCTGATTTTGAGCTTCCTGACATCGTCGGCCCATTTCATAAAAACGGCGAATTCTCCCGATAACTCGGGGGCGATGGTGGGGACCATTCCCAGGATTACCTCTCCGGTACTGCCATTAAGGGTGATCGAGTCGCCCTCTTTCACCACGCTGCCGCCGACAATCATCTTCTTGTCGACTTCATAGACTTTTATATCCTCGGCGCCGGCCACGCAGCATTTGCCCATTCCTCTGGCTACGACTGCGGCGTGCGAGGTCATGCCGCCCCTGGCGGTGAGGATACCGCGGGCGGCGTTCATGCCGTGAATATCGTCGGGATTGGTTTCCTGCCGAATCAGAATGACGTCTTTTCCGGAATCAGCGAATCTAACAGCGTCTTCGGCGGTAAACACGGCCATTCCGGCCGCAGCTCCGGGCGATGCGGCCAGCCCTCGTGTTATGACATTGAGTGACGCCGACGGATCGATTCTCGGATGCAGAAGCTGGTCGAGCTGAGTCGGCTCCACCCTGGACAAGGCCTCCTCTTTCTTAATCAAACCCTCGCCGACCATATCGACCGCGATTTTCACGGCGGCGGCTGTAGTGCGCTTGCCGGTGCGCGTCTGCAAGAGATAGAGCTTGCCTTCCTGAATAGTGAATTCGAAATCCTGAACGTCGCGATAATGCTTTTCGAGGTTTCGGGTTATCGCCTGAAGCTGCTTGTATATCCGGGGCATTTCCCTGGCCAGCTGCGATATGTGTCGAGGTGTCCGGATGCCGGCGACTACGTCCTCCCCCTGAGCGTTGGTCAGGTATTCGCCATAGAATTCCTTTTTGCCCGTCGACGGGTTGCGGGTGAATCCCACACCGGTGGCCGAAGTTTCCCCCATGTTGCCGAAAACCATCGCTTGCACGTTCACCGCGGTGCCCAGGTCCGACGATATATTATTCAGATGTCGATAAGTGATGGCCCGCGGGTTGTTCCATGACTTGAAGACGGCGTCGCGAGCTTGTATGAGCTGGTCGGTCGGTGATTGAGGAAAATCCTCGCCGGATTTGGCCTTGACCAGCTCTTTGAATTTCTTTATGATGAATTTCAGATCGTTAACCCCGAGTTCGGTATCGAGTTTGACCCGTTGTTTTTTCTTGCGCGACTCGAGGATATCCTCGAATTCGGATTTGTCAATTCCCAGCACCACATTTCCGTACATCTGAACGAATCGACGATAAGAGTCGTAAGCGAATCGCTCGTTTTCTGTTTTCCTGATAAGACCTTCGAGTGTCTGATCATTCAATCCGAGATTCAAGATCGTATCCATCATCCCCGGCATGGAGAATTTTGCGCCCGACCTGACCGAAACCAAAAGAGGATTGCTCTTATCCCCGAATTTCATTCCGGCGGCTTTTTCCAGCCTGGCGATATTTTGCTGAAGCTCGTTCTCAATTGACGCCGGAAGTTTCATGCCGAGTTCGTAGAACAATTTGCAGGCGTCGGTGATTATGGTGAACCCGGGCGGAACGGGAACACCGGAATTTGT
>CAZDAH010000064.1:11380-13193 GCA_964503405.1 uncultured Ignavibacteria bacterium | reverse complement strand
GGTTTTTGGTCTCTCTTATGAGTGCGGCTTTTGGTTGACGTTTACTTTCAGAATTTTTGCTTGCCGCGGCTTTGACGACGGACCTGGATGATTCGACTGCCGTTTTGACAGTTTTTTTGGCCGATTTACTAATCTTACTCTTGGTTGGGGATGCCTTTTTGGCTGTGGGGACTTTTTTTCCAGACTTTATGATCCCTTTTTTCCTGACCGATTTCTTGACGGGCATTGACGCTCCTTATCGAAAAAAAATAGTGATCTCGAGATTCGGGGAATAATAGTCTTATGGACAGAATTTATCAAGCTGTTTTTACCGAAATCAGGTCGAATGCGACACTTGATTTCCACGCCACGGCTTCATTGTTTCCGGCAGCGATCATCGAAATCGTTTTAAATGGATCATTATTGACATATTTCAAACATATCGGTATAATGCCGTTCGTCATGCTTGCAGCGAGCGAGAATCCTTGCAGCCAATATCATAATACTTTTTTTGTAATTTCTGCCGGAGAACGAATTTAAAAAATGGCGAGAGAGATCATCTTCGGCACCATGGGCGGTCTCGGGCTTTTTCTATTCGGAATGAAGCTGATGTCCGACGGGCTCAAGAGCATATCGGGAGAGAAATTAAAGCGGCTTCTGACGCTCCTTACAAAAAATAAGTATATCGCCATCGTTCTCGGGACAGGATTTACAGCCCTGATTCAGAGTTCGTCGGCTATGACCGTAATGGTGGTCGGGCTGGTCAACTCCGGCTTGATGACTCTATCCCAAGCCATCGGAGTGGTCCTGGGGGCGAATATCGGAACTACCTTTACGGCCTGGCTTGTTTCCGCCATGGCCATATTCAAGTTATCGCAGTATTCCTTTCCCGCCCTGGGTATCGGCTTTTTCATGTATTCGTTCGGTAAACGCAGAAGAGTAAAAAATTGGGGGCTGGCGTTTTTCGGGTTCGGCATGATATTCCTGGGGCTCTCCATTATGAAGGACGCTTTCGGGCCTTTGAAGGAGAGCGAGATCATCAAGGAGCTCATGATGAATTTCGGCGTCAACCCGCTTCTCGGGGTGCTGACGGGCGCGCTGATTACGGTGCTGATGCAGTCATCGTCGGTTACCATTGCCATAATTCAGGTGATGGCGTTCCAGGGATTGATTTCCTTCGAATCTTCGATATCGCTGGTTCTAGGCGACAATATCGGCACCACTATCACCGCCGAACTGGCTGCCATAAAGGGGAATATCAACGCTAAAAGGACGGCCAGGGCACATACGGCGTTTAACGTGATCGGGGTGACCTACATGATTCCGCTGGTCTGGACCGGCGTCTATTCGAACTTCGTGGGATGGATCGTGCCGGGCGAAATCTCTCAAAAGACCATAATGGTCAACATCGCCATGTCGCATACGGTCTTCAACGTGGTGAACAACCTCGTATTTTTGCCTTTTACCGGATTCCTCGAGAAAATCGCGACATGGCTGGCGCCCAGCAAAGGCCTGGTCCTGGAGCAGGTTTTGGGAAAACTTGACAAGAATCTTTTGAAAACGCCTCAGGTCGCCTTGATAGAAGCGCGTCAGGAAGTTCTCAGGATGGCCGAGATGGCCAGGGAAGCGGTTCGCATCCCCATGGACTGTCTGTTTGATTCTCATAACAAGAACCTGGATAAGGTCTCCGAACTCGAGGATTCAATCGACGATCTTCAGAGGGAAATAACCAAGTACATGGTGGAATTGTATAAGGAGAATCTGGCGCAATCGGTGGCCGACGAGATCCCGGTCTGGCTGCACAGTATCAATGATATCGAGAAGGTCGGGGACT
>CAZDAH010000064.1:5516-11370 GCA_964503405.1 uncultured Ignavibacteria bacterium | reverse complement strand
CGGGGACTACGCCGAGAACCTGGCCGAACTGACCGACAAGGTACTTGACGCCAAGATCGTCTTCAGCGAGGAAGGCAGGCAGCAAATCAGAAAAATGTACGGACATATCGGCGATATGCTCTCTCTCGTGATAGATTCGATAAAGAATATGGATCAAAAAAAGGCCCAAGAGGTTCTAAATATCGAGAAGAACGTCAATAGGCTGGACCGTCTGGCCCGGGAGGGAAATTTGCTTAGGATGAATGCGGGCTTGACCAATCCCGATACCGGCATACATTTTCTGGATTATATTACCTTTATGGAAAAAATCGGGGATCACCTCTCCAACGTGGCCATCGCCGTAAAACGAGAGTTCCACTTTGTCTTGAACGAGGAAGTGTAAGGGAGGTTACGGCGTAAAGTTCATTACGCCCGCTCTCTGCGGACGGCGTTCATTTTGACGGCGTATGGCTTATCCCATTCCCAGCCATGCCGCCAAGGCAACCAGCGCCGCGGTTCGAGGGATTGCGCGTTCGTCGATTTTAAAAGCGGAATGATGCCAAGGCTTATCCGCGCCGATATGCGGGTTGCGGATGCCGAACCGCAGGAACGCCGACGGCACATGCTGGCCGAAATAAGCGAAATCCTCGCCGCCCATAACCATTTCGGCGTCAATGACTGAGCCTGAGCCGTAGAGTTCAGACGCGGCGGATCGAAACAGATTGTTGACCGCCTTGTTGTTGGAGACCACGGGGTACCCGAATCGAAAGTCGAGCTCGTATTTCGCTCCGTGAGATTTGCATACGCCGGCAATCGCCCGCTCGATCATGCGGGGAACGGCCTTGGTAGTATCGGGATGAAACGTCCGGGCGGTGCCGGTCATCTGCACCCTGTCGGGGATCACGTTGCGGGCTGTGCCGCCGTGAATTGAGCCGATCGTCACCACCACCGATTCCATCGGATCGATCTGCCGGGCGACAATATTCTGCAGGGCGGTGACAACGTTCGAGGCTGCCACAATCGTGTCTATCGTTTCGTGGGGACGCGCCCCGTGCCCGGTTTTGCCGTGAATGACAATATCGAAATCGTCGGCCTGGGCCATCATGGGACCGTCAAGCAAAGCGAATTTCCCCGCCGGCACTCTGTAATCGGTATGAAGCCCGAGCATTAAATCAACCTGCGGGTTTTTCAATACCCCTTTTTCGATCAGGAATTTCGCGCCTCCCGGAGATACTTCTTCCGACGGCTGAAATATGAATTTGACATTTCCGGGAAGCTCGCGCTTCAGTTCGCTCAGTATCTTCCCCGCGCCCCAGACGATGGACATGTGGGAATCGTGTCCGCAGGCGTGCATCTTTCCCTTAATCCTGCTGGCGAAAGAATACCCAGTCTGCTCGCTGACAGGAAGAGCGTCCATATCTGAGCGGATACCGACAGTTTTGCCCTTACCCTTTCCTTCGAGCAATCCGACCACGGATGTTTTCCAAACCTTTGTATTTGCCTTGATACCTATCTCTCGGAGTTTGGCGGCTATGGTCTTCTGCGTTTGAAATTCCTCCAGCGCGATTTCGGGGTATTGATGCAGATGGCGCCGCAGTTTGATCATGGCCGGGCCGTGCTTTTTGGCCAGGGCGCGTATTGTGGATGTTATATCGTTCATCATTTTACTCCAAATCGTATTCGAGCTTCATTTGCAGCGATTAACGTCAATCGGTATGCTCATTCGGCTTATCCGGATCGATATCGAGATCCTTGATCGCCTGCTTTACGATCTCCGGCTGAATCCTCTTTTCCATCGACAGGCCGTGCAACGCGCCGAGGGTAATGAAGCGATAATCGACCTCGAAAAAGTCGCGCAAGGCCGCCCGGCCGTCGCTGCGGCCGAAACCGTCGGTACCCAAAGCGATCAGCCGTCCCGGAATCCATCTGGCAATCGACAGAGGCAGAGCTTTCACATAATCTGACGCCGCCACGAAAACACCATTATTGCCGGATAACGCCTCTGTGATATAGGGTGTTTTTCCGGCGCCTTTAAGCATGTTTTCCCTCTCTGTCAGGACGGCGTCGCGGTAAAGCTCTTTATAGCTGGTCACGCTCCAGACGTCGGCGGCGATTCCGTATTTGTCGCGCAACAGCTCCTGAGCCCTGACCGCTTCGTTCAATATGGCGCCGCTTCCCAATAGATGGACCTCGGTTTGCGCATTTTGCGGTTCGGACGGTTTGAATTTGTAGGTCCCTTTGAGGATCCCCTGTTCCGAATCCTCCGGAATGGGAGGCATATTGTAGAATTCGTTCGTTACGGTGATATAATAAAATATATTCTCGTGATTTTGATACATCCTGCGGATACCGTCGCGAACAATGACCGCCAGTTCGTAAGCGTAGGCCGGATCGTAGGCGACCATGTTCGGATAGGGATAAGCAAGCAGATGGCTGTTGCCGTCCTGATGCTGCAGCCCTTCGCCGGCCAGAGTCGTTCTTCCCGACGTTCCCCCTATCAGGAATCCTTTAGTGCGCATGTCGCCGGCGGCCCAGATCAGATCGCCGATTCTCTGCAGTCCGAACATGGAATAGAAGATGAAAAAGGGGATCATGTTGAGCCTGTGAGTGGCGTATGACGTTCCCGCGGCTATGAACGAACTCATAGCGCCAGCCTCGGTTATTCCCTCTTCGAGTATGGCGCCGTCACGGGCTTCTTTGTAATACAGGAGGTTTTCCTTATCGACCGGCTCGTAGGTCTGGCCGACGTGCGAATAAATTCCCACCTGGCGGAAAAGCGATTCCATGCCGAAGGTCCGGGCCTCGTCGGGGACAATGGGCACGATATGCTGGCCGATACCCTTATCTGAGAGAAGTTTCGATAAAATCCGCACGAACACCATGGTGGTGGAAACGTCAAGGTTGCCCGACCCCTGGAAGAACTCGTCGAATAGCTTGTTGTCGGGCAGCTCCACCGGCTTGGTGCTGATCCTGCGCCGCGGAGTAAATCCGCCCAGTTCGGCGCGCCGCTGCAACAGGTATTTCATCTCGGGGCTGTCCGCGGGCGGCCGATAGAAGGGGGCATCCGAAATCTGCTCGTCGGTAAGGGGTATATCGAAGCGGGTGCGAAATTCCTGCATCTCCTGCTCGTTGAGTTTTTTCTGTTGATGAGTGATGTTTTTCCCTTCGCCGGCTTCTCCGAGGCCGTAACCTTTGATAGTTTGCGCCAGGATGACAGTCGGTTCTCCATTATGCTCCACGGCCGCTTTGTAGGCGGCATATACTTTTACCGGGTCGTGGCCGCCGCGCACCATCTTGCGGATTTGTTCGTCGGAATGATCCCTGACCATCTCCAGAAGCTCCTTGTATCTGCCGAAGAAATCCTGGCGAATGTAGGCGCCGTCGGAAACGATATACTTTTGCATCTGGCCGTCGACAAGCTCCTCCATGCGTCTTTTGAGGAATCCGTTTTTGTCCATTTCCAGGAGCGGATCCCAGTCGGAGCCCCAGATGACTTTTATCACGTTCCATCCCGCGCCGCTGAAGGCCGCTTCGAGTTCCTGAATGATCTTGCCGTTGCCGCGCACCGGGCCGTCGAGCCTCTGCAGATTGCAGTTAATCACAAAAATCAGGTTGTTAAGCTTTTCTCTGGAGGCCAGGGTGATGGCCCCGAGCGATTCCGGCTCGTCCATCTCGCCGTCGCCTAAGAATGCCCAGATTTTTTGATCGGGGGTTTTCAGCAGGCCGCGGTCCTCGAGGTAGCGGTTGAAACGGGCCTGGTAGATGGCCATTATCGACGTTAACCCCATCGATACCGTGGGGAACTCCCAGAAGTCGGGCATCAGCCAGGGATGGGGGTACGACGATAACCCGCCGCCTGGTTTTAATTCGCGGCGAAAGTTTTCCAGATGTTTTTCGGTCAGCCGCCCTTCCAGATAAGCCCGGGCGTAAATGCCGGGAGAGGCATGCCCCTGAAAGTAAATGATGTCGCCGTCTTGATATTCGTTGCCGCCTTTGAAGAAGTGATTGAAGCCGACCTCCAGAAGAGTGGCCGCCGAAGCGTAGGTGGAGATATGCCCGCCTATTCCCGGTTCCTCGCGGTTGGCCCGAACCACCATGACCATGGCGTTCCAGCGGATAATGCTTTTGATTCTGCGTTCGATCTCGCGGTTTCCGGGAAAGGGAGGCTGTTTGGACACCGGGATGGTGTTTACATGAGGAGTATTGGCCGGGCACTGGGTATCCACACCGAGACGTTTGGCGTACATCTGAAGATCGCGCACAATCTCCGAAGTGCGTTTTTCGCCGTCGCTTTTGAAAATATACTCCAGCGACTCCAGCCATTCTTTCTTTTCGATATCCAAAGCGTCTTTTTCTCTGTCCATTTTCAATTCCTCAATGACAAAACGACCACGGAATGCCCCTTGTTCCCGAACATATTATCAATCATCGAGACAAGCAAGACCGATTTTCAAGTCGACGTGCAGATGTTTGAAGACAGGAATCCGTAATTAATCGCTAATAAAATCTCTGGCATTTCCCTTTTTTTAAATTATCATTAGCGCTCGATTATAAGGGCCAAATTCCGAATAAAGGCTGAACGAGAAAGTTCGAATGACACAATATTGGGGCGAAATCGCCGGGCTGACCACAGCACTCTGCTGGTCTTTCACCTCGATATTCTTCACCATCAGCGGAACCCGCATCGGTTCGGCCAATGTCAACCGGCTGCGGCTGTTGCTGGCCGCGATATTCCTTTCATTAACCAATTATCTTGTGATCGGAGAATTTCTGCCCATTCACGCTGCTTACGAACGCTGGCTCTGGCTGGGGTTTTCCGGCATTATCGGCTTTGTCATCGGCGACACCATGCTCTTCGAGGCGTTCGTGGTGGTGGGAACGCGGGTCTCCATGCTTCTGATGTCCCTTGTGCCGATCATGGGCGCTTTATTCGCCTGGATATTTTTGGGCGAGGTTCTGGATATTGCGGAAATCGGGGCTGTTTTGTTGACTGTCGCCGGGATCGTCTGGGTGGTGGCCGACAAGAACCGCGATAAGAGCTGGGTAAAAGGCAAGAGACTCGCTTGGGGCATCGCCCTGGGAGTTGGCGGGGCGCTGGGACAGACATTCGGGTTGATCTTGTCCAAAAAAGGCTTGGAGGGCGGTTTCCCGACGCTATCGGGAAACCTGATCAGGGTTATTGCCGCCGTTGCGGTGATCTGGCTGCTGGCGATTCTTAGGGGAAACGCTATTCGGACTATCAGAAGCCTCCAGGACAAGACGGCTTTGAAGGCTCTTCTGGGCGGATCGTTTTTCGGGCCGTTTGTGGGCGTCTGGCTCTCGCTGGTGGCGATCAAATATGCGCGCATTGGGGTGGCCTCCACGTTGATGGCCACGACGCCCATAATCCTGATACCTCTGGCTCACTGGATATTCAAAGACCGGGTCACGCTCGGTTCGTTAATCGGCACGATTGTGGCAATAGCAGGGGTGGCGCTGTTGATACTGGGCGCGAATTGAAGGCGGCATCGTTACCTCATCAGCACCATCTTCACCGTCTCCGAGCGTCCCGCCGCCTGCAGGCGGGCGAAATAGACGCCGGAAGGGGAATTGGCCGCGTTCCAGTCTTTAGAATGGTCGCCGGCATTCTGACTCCCAGCGATTAGAGTCTTCGCACGTTGGCCGAGGATGTTGAAGACGGTAAGCTCGATGTCGCCGGATTGCGGAAGAGTGTAAAATATGGTGGTAGTCGGATTGAACGGGTTGGGGCTGGAGCGCAGTTGTAGCGAGATCGGCAATAAATCGGAGCCGTCATCTATGTCCAGCGCGCTGAAGCAGTTGTAGGCGTTGATACGCCCCGCGCCGAGCATCCCCGCGTAGCTTGGATTGAGATGAT
>CAZDAH010000064.1:5213-5506 GCA_964503405.1 uncultured Ignavibacteria bacterium | reverse complement strand
ATAGGAGGTGCCGTTATGACGCTGGTATTCATCGTCGGAAATTACATAGATATCGATCCCCGGCGCGGAGATATCGACCCATTCGCCGTAGCCGGAGAAGGTAGTTTTATGATCGGTCTGGTCGGTGGCCGCAACTGCCATCACATGATCATAGGCCGCGGGGTAGTTGGAAACGTTGCCGCTGGCCCCGGCCGAGGCAATGACCAGGGCATTTTCGGCCCAGACCGCGTTGATGATATCCTGCTCGAATTGACTGAAAACCAAAGTCCCCCAGGAGCAGTTGATGATATGCG
>CAZDAH010000064.1:0-5203 GCA_964503405.1 uncultured Ignavibacteria bacterium | reverse complement strand
CAGCCGCGACGAGAACCCCATTCCCGCACCCAGAATGCCGTTGTCTGTCGCTTCCGACGCCGCGCTGGCCACCGCCGATCCGTGCAGCAGGACGTCCTCCCTGGGGTCGTTGTCGTTGGCCCCGAAATCCCATCCGATGACATCGTCGATAAATCCGTTCCCGTCATCGTCCAGGCCGTTGATATCGTCGTTATCGAACTGGCCGTCGCCGTCGATATCCTCGGCGGCGTTGATCCAAATATTGGGGCCCAGATCATCGTTCTCCCAGTCGATCCCGGTATCGATGATGGCGATGACCGAATGGCGGGTGGTATCCCCCCTGACTATGTCCCAGGCTTCGAGAGCCCGGGTGTGCGCAAGATACCATTGCTGGGAAAGATAAGGATCGTTCGGTTCGTAATGCAGCCTGGGAACAGTCATAAATTCTGCGGAGCGCACGGACGAACAATTATTTAAAGCTGCCATGGCGGCCATGATGTCGTTTCCCTCCGAAATCGTGAAGATGAAGAATCGATCGAGGGTTTTTTTCAGATTAGCTTTGCGCAGATTCCCCCTGTAGAACGGCTCCACGCGTTCGATGCCGTATTGGACGCAGACCCGGTCGATTTCCTCGTTACCGGTGAAGGCCGATTGTTTGTCAGACTGATCGAACAGAAGGGGTCGGGCATTCTCCCGGGCTACGACCACGATTTTACCGGCGATGTATTCGGTTCCGTCGACCAATAGTCCGATCGAGATTTCATTAGAAGCGGCTATGGACATCAAACCGAGCAGCGCCATTATGACGATCGAGTATTTCATGATCTTACTCCTTTTATTTCATCAAGACCATTTTCAGACTCTGCGAATCTGCCCCCGCCTGCAGCCGCGCGAAATATACTCCGGAGGGGAAGGCCGAGGCGTCCCAGTTGACGGAATGATAACCAGCCTCGACATGGCCGTCAAGCAATGTGGTCGTCATACGACCGAGGATATCATAAACCTCGAGACGAACGTCGGATTGTTCAGACAGGGCATAACGGATGGTGGTGGCGGGGTTGAAGGGATTGGGGTAAGAATCGACGCTGTGTATTGCATCGGCCTTTTCAAAACCTTTATCGATATCCAACTGCCCGAACGCCAGAATATCAAGCTGAAATGACTTGATCGCGAAGATAAGTCCGCTACGGGTGACAATATCAACATAACCATAGCCATAAATCTGATAACGATCAACATAAACTGGAGAGGCGGGGTCAGAAATATCGACAACTATCAGGCCGAAGAGATTATTTATCAAGTACATATAATTTTCTTCCACACATAACCCATAAATATAAAATCCGGCATCATAATTGCCAGCCAAAACCGGATCGTCAGGATTGCTGACATCGAAGATCGAGAGGCTTTCGCCCTCGGGGATGTACGCGTAATCATTCCTGACGAACAAGTCTTGGGATGAGCGATCGTGAAGTCGAAGTCCGCCGTAGATTCCTCTTATCACGGGGTTGGTCGCATCGGAAACATCGACAATCACGAGATTGCCTTCGTAATAGGCCAGAACATACGCGTAATTCCCCTCGACATATATACCGTTGCAATCCAGCGAGTTAATATGGATGTTCCCGATTTCGATCGGGGATGACGGTTCGCTTATATCCACAGTGTACATGTCCTTGCAATTTATCAGGCAGGCGATATTCTTCGGCGCTCTGACATCGTGTTCGTTTAGAAAACCGTCGAATTCTCCAGCCAGCTCGGGCTGCAATGGTTCGGCTATATCGATCAATTGCAGGCCAAGCAGGCCGTCGGCGACAAGCAAGTAGCCGTCGATCGCCTCAAGTCCCCAGGGGTCGCCGCTTCTTTGGCAGGTCGCTGCCACGAAAGGGCTGTCGGGTTGCGTGATATCGACAATAGTCAAATACTGATCCCCCCCAGTGACAAACGCGTAATTGCCCTGAACGCGGACTAACCTTGAATACTCAGGAAGTTCGCATGAACCCAAAAGCTCGATTTGGGCCTGACCTGCCGGCGGAATGAATAACGACATTCCCCAAAACAGCATTATTATCAAGATCCTAATTCTCATTACACCAGGCCCCCTGACATCGCCGATTCTTCGTTTTGCTACGCCGATTTCACGCTTTCAAATCATTCGCCTAAATTCTATATGATCCTATAGAATCCGGGGCATTGATCCGGAAATTGCTCTTGAAAAACCATCTGGCGGCCATATATCGGCTCCGCTACTCATAGCCCGCTTTGCTCTTAATTCGAATATAACTTGCCAGTCGCCTTTGTCAATAGATTTGACGAATCTCGCTCGGGCGTTCCGGGTCGGACCCTGTCGGCCCTCGAATTCGCTTCCCCCCGTGGCCATAACGCCTTATCTTTCGGCAGGAAGCAAGATACCGTCATAGGAAAAGAAGGAGGCGGCCATGAAGACCTTCGTCATGATGACCAAGCTATCGCCGGAAATCTCGAAACAGATGAAGAATCGGGGCATGCTGGGCCGGGCCTGGCTGGACCAGGTTAAGGAGAAATGCCCGGAGGTCAGGTTTATCTGCCATTACGCGCTACTGGGGCCGTATGACTTCCTCGATATTTACGAGGCACCCGACGAGGAGACGGCGGCGAAAGTCTCCATGATCAGTTCGGCCAACGGGGCGCTCTCGGCCGAAAGCTGGACGGCGATTCCGTACAAGCGGTTTTTGGAGCTGACTAAGGAGATCTAAACTCAAGATAGGCCCGGCTTAAAGGGGGCGGTCGATCTCGGTTCGGATGAAAAACGAGAAACCGCTTTCTTATTATCCGGGTTAATAAGATATCCGAAGGCTGAAGGGCCGGTTCTTCTGACTGCCCGAATTGACAACTCAAGATAGGAGATCTGGAGATGAAATCATTCGTATCCATGCTCATTATTAGCGCGATATTCCTAACATGCGCCGACGCAATGCCGTCGGCTTACGCCACCGAAATCACCACGACCAGGGTTGCCTCCGGGCTGGCGGCCCCGGTATTCATAATTTCGCCGGCGGGCGATTTTCAGAGAGTATTCATAGTCGAGCAGCCGGGACGAATCAAAATATTGAGAAACGGCGAGGTGCTGCAGACGCCGTTCCTGGATATTACCGGGAGGGTAGATTACGGCGGCGAACAGGGGCTATTGGGCCTGGCCTTCCATCCCGATTACGCCAATAATGGGTATTTCTACCTCGATTACACCAACACGTCGGGTAACACGGTGATCTCGCGCTTTTCGGTGACAGGCGATCCCGATATCGCCGATCCCAACAGCGAATCTATCATGCTGACCATTACCCAGCCATTCTCCAACCACAACGGCGGCATGATCGCCTTCGGGCCGGGCGACGGCTATCTTTATATCGGCATGGGCGACGGCGGTTCCGGCGGCGATCCCGGCAACCGCGCCCAGAACGACGGTGTCCTGCTGGGAAAAATGCTGCGCATCGACGTCGATGGGCCGGCGCCCTACGGTATCCCGCCCGATAATCCCTTCGTCGGCCCCGGGAATCCGCTTGACGAGATCTGGGCCAAAGGTCTTCGTAATCCCTGGCGCTTCAGTTTCGACCGTTCCACGCACGATCTGTATATCGCCGACGTCGGCCAGAACGCCTGGGAAGAGGTAGATTTCCAACCGTCAAACAGCCCCGGCGGAGAGAACTACGGCTGGCGCCTGATGGAAGGAAATCATTGCTATAACCCCTCAAATGATTGCGATCCCGGCGGATTGACTTACCCCATCCACGAATACAGCCACGGCGGAAGTCCTTTTCGATGCAGCATATCCGGAGGATACGTATACCGGGGATCGGCCATTCCCGATATCCAGGGGCGGTATTTCTTCGCCGATTATTGCAGCGAGCAGATCTGGTCGTTTCTATACGACGGCAACAACCTGACCGAGCTAACCGACAGGACGGCCGAGCTCGCCCCCGGCGGCGGGCTCTCCATCGATGATATCTCCTCGTTCGGCGAGGATGCCTTTGGAGAGTTGTACATTGTAGATATAGGCGGCGAGGTATTTAAGATAGTCCCGGTAAACGGAGCTCCGACCCTCTCGGAATGGGGAATGATCATCATGTCCCTGCTCTTGCTGACGGCGGGCACGGTGGCGGCGGTGCGAAGGATCGAGAGGCCGGCGGTTAGCCACGTTGTCGGCAGACGGGGACGTCTGCCGATCACGGAAACGAAATAGGATAGATTGCTTCTCCCATCTGCGGCGGGATCGCGATGGCGAAAATCCAACGCGTCGAACCCTCCCATTCGCGGGAATGACATAATTATCAATATATCTCGCTATCAGGGTTTATAAATGCTATGAAAGAATACCTCGCGTGACTTATAATTTGAATATGCCCTACTACGCTGAAAAACTCTCCGGCCTGCGTTTGAAGCGGGTCTATGATATTGCCACGCCGCGGGTGCGGCAATATCTCGATGCTGAAACGGAGCATGTTGTCTGGAAAATCAAGCCCGGCGATACGGTCCTCGATCTCGGCTGCGGCTACGGACGTGTCATTCCCGAACTGGCGAAAAAAGCAGGTATGGTCATAGGTATCGACTCCTCGGCGGAGAGCCTGCATCTGGGCCGCGAAATGCTGGCCGGTGTTCGGAATCATTATCTATTCTGCATGGACGTCGCCGCGCTGGGGTTCGGCGAGAGCGTTTTCGATGTCGTCATCTGCATCCAGAACGGAATTTCGGCATTTCATGTTGATCAATCGCGGCTGATAGCCGAAAGCATGCGGGTGACAAAACGTGGCGGGATAGTATTGTTCTCGTCGTATACGGAAAAATTCTGGGGACATCGGCTCTCATGGTTCGAAGAACAGGCGAAGGAGGGCTTGCTGGGCGAAATCGACTATGAAAAAACGGGCGACGGTGTTATCGTCTGCAATGACGGCTTCACCGCCACAACGGTCGACGCTGACAAGTTCCGTTCGCTGACCGCCGGATTGCACGCCGAAATCGAGATTGAGGAAATCGATGACTCCAGCCTGTTTTGTGAGATAAAGATCAGATGATATGGCGAAACCGTTGAATCCAGATCAAGATGAATCAACACTGAGCCAGCGTATCAAATGGGTCATTAAGAAAATTCCGAGAGGGAAGGTTGCCACTTACGGTCAGATCGCCGCTATGGCCGGCAATCACCGGGCGGCCAGGCGTGGGGAAGACGACTTTGATTGAACGCGTCCTT
>CAZDAH010000063.1:12164-16854 GCA_964503405.1 uncultured Ignavibacteria bacterium | reverse complement strand
CGGCATCAGGAGGACTTCCCCCCCCATCCGGTCCCATTCCGTCGCCGCCCCCGCGATGACCTCCGCCTCCGCCGTCGTCATGCATGCCCCCGTGCATGGTGGAATCCCCGGGTCCGAACATGCCGGGTTCGCCGTGCTCCATCTGATTATCGTATTGGTTCATGTGCTGCCAGGTATTCTGATATTGCCGCTCGTTTCGCTCGTGCATATAAATGCTGTCGGCCTTGTGCCCTTTGGCGTCCGGATCGAGGGCGTCGGGAATGCCGTCGCCGTCGGTATCGGGCAGAAGATCGTTGAATCCGTCGCCGTCCTCGTCGAGAAATCCACCGGCCCCGGGCACGAATTCCTCCTGCGCCAAAATGGATCCCGCGGGCAAGATCAGCAGAAGCGCCATCATCGCCACCAGCGCGATCGCCGATCTCCTTTGCTTGTCCTCTGGAATTAAGTACCTCATATTCTCTCCTGACAATATATATCTGCAAATGCGATGCCCGCAACAAATTTAAGACCAGATAATATTTCGTTGCTGCTATTGATCTTAGCTGACAGGTACGAACTGCCGCCGAAAAGAAAAGGCATAATTCGACAGAATTGTCGAAAGCAGCCACCCGAAATGTCGAGATTAGAAAACGGGCGCCGAATGGGGCGCCCGTCTCAATATCCCGTTGTAAAGGACCTGCTCTACTTGAGCATGGTCATTTTGCCCGATGCCGTGCCCGAACCGGACTCTATCTTGTAGAAGTACACCGCTGAACTCGAGCCGACCGCGCCCGGATTGAATATTACATTCGCTTCACCGGCCGGATAACCCTGGTCCGCGAGGATAGAAACCTCTCTGCCCAGCAAATCGAATACCGTAATCTTTACGCGGTCCGGCGTATCGAGGACGAACGATATGGTGGCCGAGGGATTGAACGGGTTGGGATAGCTGGAGGAAATGAGCTTCTTCTTGGGTATGGCGGAGATGGGATTATCCACCGAAGTTGGGTTAAGCCACAGCCCGGTGGTGTCTCCCGGATCGCGCCAGAACTGACCGTCGATCTCGTATACTATAATTACGGGCCAGTTGTCGCATCCGTCCATGAGACCGCCCACGATCGAGACAGTATCGCCGTCCTCAGGGCGGGTGGCGCCGTTGCCCGGATCATACCAGGGAGCGCCGAAATTGAGATGATATTCGGCCGTATTGTCGTAGTTCTCATCCAGGAAATACATATCCATCCCATGCATGGATTCGACAATAGCCAACCCTTCTACCTCGATCAAATCAAGCGAATCGGGATCGCAGCCGCCGTCGCCGCCGCCATGGCCGCCATGGCCGTCGCCCTGCTCGCGCCAGAAAAGACCGTTGATTTCATATACAACCACCATCTGAGGCTGGCTGTATCCCATCAGTCCGCCGACCACCCAGATCGAGTCGCCGTCAGCCGGACGTTCTGCCCCGCTGCCCGGATCGTACCACTCGGGGCCGAATCCGAGACGATAATCGGCCTCGCCGTCGTTTTCTGTGTCAAGATAGTAGTGCGTGTAGAAACTGTCTTCCTCGACCATAGCCCAGCCGGAAAGCTCGACAATCACCAGGCTGTCGCCATGATGGCCGCCCCCGTCATGTCCACCCATCTCCAGCACGAAATCGACCACCGTATTTTCGCCGGAAACTACTTCAATCTCTTCTGAATCGTGCCCTATCCCCATCTTGGAGGCCATAGCGTAATATACGTCCGCGTTAACTTCCAAAATCTCGAAATTGCCATCGGCGTCAGTTTCGGCGAAATAATTATCTCCGCCATCATGGCCGCCGTGATGACCGCCGCCGTGCCAGCCGTCGCCTGTAAGATGAACGTACGCCCCCTCCACGGGGTTGCTATCGGAATCGGAAACCGTTCCGCTCACGCTGCCCGTCATCTGGGCCAACGCGAAGGCCGGAATGGCCACTATGGCTGCCAGTATTAGAATCAACTTCCTCATCTTCCCTTGCTCCCTTTCGGTTTTAATGTTTTCAATGCCGGTTTGACTTTTGCCGGTTTTTTGGCTGTCTTTGACTCACCTCCCCGGTTTTTGAATCTCCTTCCTGCGTTTCTTTTGAATTCTTTCAACGCAACATCCATGCCATTTTTACGCGGCCGGCCTAAGGCAATTTGTTTCAACGCCTTATGAAAAGAGTAAAATAGGTCTTTTAGAATAAGATATAATTTTCTCGACATTTATGTCGAGCCCGGCGACGGAAGTGTCGCCATGCGGCTGGTATTAAATAATGTTACCTAATTAGGGGATCTATATCCCCATTTCTTCAAGCGGTCGCGAATGTTTTTTTCCGAAATGCCCAGCATGCGAGCGGCCTCGCTTTTATTTCCCCCGGCCTTCTTCAGACAATCGAATACTATTTTTTTCTCTAACGTTTCCAGCCGATCGGGCAGTGGCGCGTCTTCATCCGCGTCGACAATAACATTATCGGGATTGAAGGCCAGAGGAAGGTCGTCGATTTCGATCGCTTCGCCGCGGGCAAGCACAACCGCGGATTCAATGGCATTTTCCAACTCTCTTATATTTCCCGGGAAATCGTATTTCATTATGGCGTCCTTGGCTTCCCTGCTCAGCCCGAACACCTTTTTCGAGTTCCTATCCGAGTAAATCCTGATAAAATGCTCGGCGATCGGGATAATATCGCTTCGCCTCTCGCGGAGTGGAGGGATCGTTATGTTTATTACATTGAGCCTGTAGAAAAGATCCTCACGGAATTTCTTTTCCTCAATCATCCTGCGCAGATCCCTGTGCGTTGCCGCTATGACCCTGATATCGAGTTTTTTGCTGATGGTCGATCCCAGCTTTTCTATTGTCCCCTCCTGAAGAAAACGAAGCAGCTTGGGCTGGGTGGTCATGGGCATATCACCTATTTCGTCGATGAACAAAGTTCCGCCGTCGGCGTTCTCGAGCTTGCCCCGCCTGGCAATATGAGCTCCAGTGAAGGCCCCTTTCTCGTGGCCGAACAGCTCGGCCTCCAACAGGGTTTCCGGGACCGCCGCGCAATTGACCGTCACCAGCGGCTCCTCCGCCCTGGACGAGCTGTAATGAAGGGCCCTGGCGATCCGTTCTTTGCCTGTGCCCGATTCTCCCCGAATCAGCACCGTCGTCGAGGCAGGAGCCACCCTGGCGACCAGATTGAGGATCTCCTCCATCTGCGGGGACTCCGACACAATACCCTCGAATTTGCTGCCTGATGTCAGGAGGTTTTTTAGCCGGCGGTTTTCCGCTATCAATCTTCTGTTGTCCAGCGCTTTGGCGATCCCGACCTCAAGTTCATCGAGATCGATCGGCTTGGAAATATAATTGAAGGCTCCGAGCTTCATCGCCTCCACCGCGTCGCTGACCGAGCCGTAGGCGGTCATCAGGACAAAAGCGATATCCGGCAGTTTCTCCCTGGCGATTCTGAGAAGTTCCAGGCCGCTCTTCCCCGGCATTCGCATATCGGAGATAACCAGATCGACCGGTTGTGCGTCGATAATCGATATCGCCTTGCTTACGTCGGTAGCCGCGGAAACGTCGTAGCCCAGTTTCCTTAAGAACCCGCCGATGGCTTTAAGCTGGCTTTCCTCATCGTCGACAATAAGTATTCTCGCCTTATCACTCAATCGGAAGCTCCAGTCTGAATAGCGCCCCGCCCAATTCACCGTCGAGGATCTCGATCGTACCTCCGTGTTCTTTGACAATTCTCATGACTATAGGCAGGCCCATGCCGGTCCCCGTATCGCGGGTGGTAAAGTACATATCGAATACCCGATATTTATTCTCATCGGGTATGCCGGGGCCGTTGTCCTCAATTTCGATACGGCATTTGCCGGAGTCTAACCGGGCGCTTATCCTCATTTTTCCCCTGTCACCGACGGCGTTGAGAGCGTTATCGAGCAAGTTCAGTATGCCCTGTTTGCATAACTCCGGGTCGAAATTGAATTCGGGGATTTTCTCCAGCTTCGTTTCTATCACACAACCTTCGGCCGACGCCTGCGGTTCGATCAGCGACATTACCGAGTAGAGACATTGAACGATATCTCCGCGAGTTTTGTTGATTTTCTGAGGCTTGGCCATCGTCAAAAACTGTTTGACCGTTTGGTTGATGCGGTCCGTTTCCGTAATCAGCAGGTTCGTCAACTCGCGGTACTCCTCCTTCTCGACGGCCGGTTCGAACTCGCGCTGCAGCCGCTGGACCACGACCCGGACGGCGTTCAGTGGATTTCGCACCTCGTGCGCCACGCCGCTGGCCAGTTCTCCCATTGCCGCCAGTTTCTCGCTCTGCGCCTTGTCCGACTCGAGCTTGCGAACCTCCTTTTTAATCTGGTCGTATCTATTCGTCAACATGCGGTAATTCTGTTTTATCGTCACGCCCGTCACTGCAATTACCGCAACTATCAAAAATAAAATCGAACGCCAGAGAATATCCCGTCGGAGTTTGTCTGTCAGCGTTTCGAGGTAAGTCGTGCTCAGGCCCAGCACAACGTCCCCGTAGTTTTCGCCCGCCAGCATGAATGCGCTGGTAATCTCGAATACCGTTTCGGAATCAGATCGTTCGATTTTCCTGATTCTGGTCTTTACATCCCGCGATTCGATCGTATCGTCCGCGGGCCAACGCCCGCCCACGCCCGGGGGGAAATTCCTTGATGCCGCCAGGATAGCGCCATCCTTCAGGATCGCCGCA
>CAZDAH010000063.1:8287-12154 GCA_964503405.1 uncultured Ignavibacteria bacterium | reverse complement strand
CGTTTCGCTCCCAGTTCGATCAGGCCGAGCAGAATCTCCGTTTCTTGCCCGGCAAAAATCGGGGCTAAGCGGTTAATGTCGAATCCGTGGCCCTCGGCGATTCCTTTCTCGAAAAAGATGCTTTGCCTGAGTGTTCCATTCCCGCTCCAAATGCCTGTCAGCATCAGGTTTTCGGAACCATAGAGATTTGAGATGACCGCTTTATCGAGCCTTCCTTCTTTCTCCAGGCCGTCTATCGATCTGGCCAGAGTCAGGAGATGTTCGGTGATCTTACGCTGTTGAATCTGGTAGGCGATCAAGCCTTTTTCGCCGGCCCTGGCCACGCTCGATATGAGAGCCTCGGCCTGGTTGCTCATCAAATCCACCACCGCCTTTCGGCTCGATCGGTATTCGAATATCGACTGAGTCAGAACAAGTATAAACAATAACGCCGCCACCAGGATGATCAGTCTTACATTGGATAAGGATCGTTCCACCGATTCGATCTTTCACGCAAACTCATGATTCCGAAAATTGCCATCGCCGTTTCAAACGCGTACGGCCGCCGTCTGCCCGGACTATCTATTAGTCAAGATGCAGGCTGATTCGGCTTATGGTCCGCGCTAATATGAAACTCCTGGGATCATAATCCTCGAAATCGATATTACGAACAGCATAATAATCCAGTTCGAGCACGTAATCATCAGGCGGCAGGCCGGCGAGTTCCGATGAAACTATGGTGAATTCTCCATCGTTATCGGGCTCGATAAACAAGCCGTCGATACCGGAGGGATTGCCCGGCATCACGCAGGCGGAATCGGCCGCCCTCGCCAAGGCCACGAATATCGTCCCCTCGCCTGAATTCTCCCATGTAACTATTAGATCGATCGATCTTGAAACGCTGTCCCCGTCGACGGGATCCGAAAGATACGGCTCATAAAGCGGAAAGGGGATGGAATCAGCGATGGACGGCACGTATTCATTGCCGTGAACGCCGAACGCGTAGTTTGCCCCGAGGTCGATGAACGAAGAGTGCATCGACTGGCTGTATTCATAAATCGTCAGGCTGTCGTCCCACTCCAGATAATACTGGCCGCATGTCACGGTATCGGCCTGCAATGCGACTTCGTAGTTGCACGGGCTGAAGGTGCTGTCGAAACGGGCGCTGATCAGGTCTCGACGCATCAGCCCCATATGCCCATGCGGGGTGAGTCTTCTGTTCAGGAAAAACTCCGCGTATATACCTGTTGCGGCAACGGCGGTATCCACCGCGGTCACACCTACATCCGCCGCGCCCCCGTTGGACTGGACGGCTATCGCCCCGGACAAGGTATCGTCCGACAATCCGGGCCTGTTGACAAAAACCAGGACGGTATCGATTTCGGAGCCCGTCTGCCCGTTTCCGGGAACGACGGAAACCCAACTCATGGACTCGGTTATGGTCCAACTCAAACTGCCTGTGCCGGAGTTGGCGACGGTAAATCTCAATTCCGCCTGATTCACTCCGAATTCGAGCGATTCCGGCGATATTGCCAGCTGCGGATTCCCCGTCTCCGAACTATTTTCACCGCACGATAGACAGAGGGCCGCAAGAATCAATATCAAAAAAGCCCAGATCTTCGATTTTCTCCTCATCATTGCCTCGCCGCATATAATAACTCAAACTATATCCGATGGCAACCCAAATATATTAGATCGTTCCGCGGCGAGGGTCATCGGCTTCAGCCCTATTCTTCCGTATTCATAAATCCGTATTGCATGATTAAGTCGACGTTCTGGCACCGATTATTGCCGGTTTTCGTATTCAGATTCTAATTCCCGTAATTGAAATCATAAGAGAATGCGACAGGCCAAGAGATGCTCTTCATGCTAAAAAACCGTGTTCGTTTTCGGCCCCGATATCCGGCTGAATCTCTTGACAGACGGGCAAAATCGAGTATAATTACAATGGAGTTTGTTAACGCTTCGCCCGACCGAGAATTCGGCCGCAAACGGGTTCCGGCGATTAAACAGGAAAATTCATGTTAAGGGAGAAACGATGAGAAAGGGCATATTGATTCATTTCGGATTCATTCTGTACGTCTGCTTGATGCCCTCCCGGAGCTCCGCCCAGGAGATGGGGGCTTGCTGTGCCCCGCAGGGCATGTGTATGGAAATGACCGAGGAAGAATGCCTCTCCGTGGGAAGGGAATGGATGGGACCGGGAACGACTTGTCTGGGGGACAGCGACGGCAACGGTGTCGACGACGCCTGCGAATTGCTCCCCGGGGCCTGCTGCTTCACATCGGGAGATTGCCTCGACTTGAGCCGTCCGGATTGCGATGCCGCCGTCGGCCTCTGGCTGGGGCCGAATTCCGCCTGCCAGGGTGACAACGACGGCAACGGCAAAGACGACGCCTGCCAGGATTCGTTCGGCGCCTGCTGTTTTCAGGACGGTTCCTGCTCGATTGAGGTACAGGAGAATTGTGTCCTGCAGGGAGGGGAATTCCTCGGAACGGGCAGCGATTGTCTCGGAGATTCAGACGGCAACGGTGTCGACGACGCCTGCGAAAACGGGCTGGGAGCGTGCTGCAGCCCCAATGGTTTCTGCTATGACGCGACGAGGGTTGATTGCGAGGGAGCCGGCAGAGACTGGATGGGGCCGGGTACTTTCTGCCTCGGAGACAACGATGGAAATGGTATCGATGACGCCTGCGAAGAATTGGCGAATGTCCCTACTCTGGGACAATGGGGGCTGCTTATGTTCTCGCTGATCCTGCTTTCGACAGGCACGGCAGCCATTATCAGACGACGATATGTTCTCTCGCATAGATCGCTATAGCGGCTGAGGTAAATTCAGTCTTGAGGCCGCGGATGTCCCGCGGTCTTTTTTATTGCCGAAAAATAATCATTAATCGACTCGGCACCCGTTCGAGGGCAGCCATTTTTTCCTTCGTACGGTCACCGCCGTCATTAACGAGAGCGTCGACAAAATCAGGAATATATAGCCCCACTGGGAAAGAGTCGGAGCAGGAATAGGGTTTTCCGGCGCGAGCAAGACGTCTACAACAGCCGGCCCCCCGGAGCCGACCGAAACGTTATAAATGGTCTTGGTAAAATAATCTGCCCTGATGAATCTCAAAGTATACGTGCCGGGAGCCAGGAATCGGCGATAACGCCCGAAATCGGGCCTGGAAAGTCGGGGGTTTATGTCGGCATTCATTCTCTCCAGCACCTGCACCTCCGCCTCCAGAGGAGCCAGGGTCAGCGAGTCTCTGATAATTCCCGTGATCCCCGGCCCGAGCGTGCGCTCGAGGAGATAATATTGCCCCGGCAAATGGGCGGCCACAATCGAATCATACAGCGCTGGATCCTGAATAGTCGTGTCTGAAATCTCAACCGAAAAAGCCGCAGTCCCGAAATTTGCGTAAAAATAGGTCTTAAAATCGCCCTTGTTCACAAGCGCCCGTCGGGCTGTGTAGTGGACCGTATTGGAATCATCGGGTATCGCCTCTATCAGGTTGGTGAATGACTGGCAAATCGATTGCATGAGAGCCTCGTCGGGGCTCATCCCGTGTCCCCCGTCGCTGGGATACCAGTACCAGGGATAATACGCGACATTGGGCCGGCCGTAACTGGGCGAATGGTAATCCAGCGCCACTAATGGGCGATACTGCCAGGCAAAATCGGCCATAGCTATGTTCTCGGTCTGAGTGAAGGGGGCGAAACCTTTGAACATGAGCGATTCCGGAATATTAGCCCCCGCTTCTTCGTCGATATACCAGCCGAAATCGTAATTGCGGTTATTGTCCACCCCGTCGTGGAAATCGAATATGCCATTTTCATCATTGTCGCATTTGTTCTTGCGCCATTCGGTGTCGCCGTCCTCAACCACAATATGCCCTTCCG
>CAZDAH010000063.1:2600-8277 GCA_964503405.1 uncultured Ignavibacteria bacterium | reverse complement strand
TCACGACTACCGCTACTACCAAGACCTCGTCAGCGTGCACGCCCCCGCAATAGAACACCGCCGGCTCGTCCTCGTCCGTGGAAACGTTGTCAGAGATCTTGAATCTGATTATTGGGATATTGTCGCGGGTGGAATAACCCAGAGTGTCCAGCTTGCAGATGGCTGGATAATCGGCCTGCAGATCCGAGAGAATCTGAAGAGCCTCGTCGTAAGTCGTGTAAACTCCGGGAAGCTGCGCCCCCGCAATGGAGTGAACGAATGCAAGGCAAACAAGCGCGATGAATCTACTAGAGTTCACTGCCACCTCCGCTTTTCACGATTCCAGTTCATCGAATCAATCACGAAGCTCAAAATCAAATATAATTCGATTCCACGGTTTATCAAGTAATTTTGCCCCGAATTTGCCGATATGGAATCTCGGAACGCCGGAAAAACAAGCAAGATGGCGTTGAGAGGTAAGTCTAATTTGACATCAAACCCAATATATGGAACTTGACTCTCAACTGATTTTGTTTATCTTGAGGATCAGAATCGATGTCCGATTTTAATGCCTGATTCGGGCATCCAGAACAGACCACTCCGGATGATTAGGGCGGCAGGTGATTTCTCGGCGGCCGAAACCTCGCTCCGGCGCTCCGAGCGGTTTCTCAGAGGTGTTTTGAAAAAATCAGACGCTCTCTTCTCGGGTTTTCGCCCCGATTCAGTGAATCGGGCAGAACCTTCGTTCCCGCTATTAGGGGTCGATTTCCTTCCAAATCGAATCTTTTTATTTAAAATAGACAACTTCAAACCCAACAGACAGCAGGTGAGATGTCATGAAAATTCGATTCTATCTTCCGCTCGTGGCGATGATCGCGACAAGCGCCATGGCCGAAATGTCGCAATTGATGCTGTATCCGGCCAACGTGAACACGCCGACTATTCAGAAATTCGGGGCCGACCCCTTTCAAGCTGACCTCGGTTTCAGGATGGCGGGAATCGAGGTGGAGGACATAGCCCTCGACGGCGGCAATTATCACTCAGTCGCGCCTATCGCCCAGGAAAAGGAGCTTTTCGGCCGCACCGCGGAGGAGGGCCGTCCCGAGCTGCCTGTTTACGCTCATATGGTAGGCATACCGGATCAGGCCGGGGCGAGACTGGAAATACTCTCATATTCGTATGAGACCGTTGAAGGATACGATATCCTTCCGGTGCAGACACCGACAATTGAAGGTTCCGATGAGATTCTGCCATTTGTCAAGGACGACAACTTCTACGGCCGGGACGAATTCTATCCGGCAGAGGTCGCCAGCCTCGGAGAGCCGATAATCTGCCGCGACCTGCGTATGATTCAAGTGATTATCAGTCCGGTTCAGTATAATCCGGTCACCAAAGAACTTAGGGTTTACACCAGCCTCGATTACAACATCGTGTATGAAGGGTTTGACGACCGCAATGTCAAGGTAAGGCGGACCAACAGGATAGCCGAGTCGTTCATGCCTCTTTACAGGGCCATGGTTCCCAATGCCGACGAGCTCCTGTCGGCTTATGAGCCGGTCCGCGGGGGATACCTCATTATAACCCCCGATCTATTCGCTGATACTATTGCGATACTGGGCCGCTGGAAGCATCTAAAAGGCTACAATGTCGTAATCGCCACCGCTTCCGAAGTTGATCCCAATGGCAGCGATCCCACCTACACCGAAGTCAAGAATTATATTCAGAACGCTTACAATACGTGGGAATATCCTCCGGAATTCATCTGTATCGTAGGGGACGTTGACGGGACCTACAGAATCGCAGATTTCCCCTGGTCGGGGTATAACTCCGATCATCAATACGCCCGCCTCGACGGCACAGACCTGATACCCGACGTGATGATATCACGCATGTCCGTAAGGAGCCTTTCGGAACTCAGGGTAGCCATGCAGAAGGCGCTGACGTTCGATCAAAATCCCTTCATGGGAGATCCGGCTTATTACCTCAGGGCCCTGTCATCGGCCGGCAACATCGGATCGGTCACCCCCCGCCTGACTGTTCTATGGGTTCGTCAGAGACTCCTTGAAATCGGCTATAATAGAGTGGATACGGTTTTCGCCTGGTCGACAAGCGACCCCGGAGCCGACAGCATTCACGCGGCCATAAGCCGCGGCACTTCCATCATTAGCTACAGGGGATGGGGCTTCTCCTCTCAATGGGGCGCGCCGGTATACCCCACAAGCCGCATAGACCAGCTCACTCACGGTTGGAAGATCGGAATCTGCCTGGCCATAACATGCGGTATAGGTAATTTCGGCGCTACCGAATGCTGGGGCGAGAAATGGATCAGGGCCGGAACGGTGACAAATCCCAAGGGGGGCCCGGGCTTCTTTGGTTCCACCGACGGCAGCACTCACACAAAATGGAACAACCCTATCATGTACGGCTACTACTGGGGCTTGTTCAAAGAGGGGATATATAATTTCGGCCTGGCGGCGGCCCGGGGAAAGATGCAAATGTACAATTCGTTCCCCAGCCGAATGGATAGAGTGGAGAAATACCACCATACCTACAACACCCTGGGAGAACCAGAGCTCGATATAAGAACAGCCGTGCCGCAAACGCTGATGGTTAATTATCCTTCTTCCATCCCCGTAGGAACTAATATGATGGAAGTCTCGGTATCCATCGAAGGGGGCTTTCCCGCCGAGGGAGCTTATGTCAATCTTGTGAAGGGATACGGCGCCAACGAAGAGATTTTCGTCGGCGGACGCACCGACGCTGCCGGTCATATAACGCTTCACTTCAACTCAACGACCCCCGATACGCTGTTCGTTACTGTAACCGGCCGAAATTACATGCCCCACCGCGGATTTTCGCTGGTCGAGACTCAGCCGGTCGCGGTCGGGATTGACGCATCGATTATCGACGACGACAATTCGGGCAACTCGTCGGGCAACAGCGACGGGAACGTCAATCCGTCGGAGACCGCGGAGTTCGCCGTGACGCTTCATAACTTCGGCAATACCACCACCGCCACCAACGTGCAAGCGTCGCTCTCCTGCGACGATCCGCGGGTGAGCATAACGGTGCCGAATCAGACCTACGGCAGTATCGCCCCCGGCGCCGACGCCAACTCGGGCAAGTTCGCCGCCTCATTCGAGAGCGATATTCCGCATAACGAGTATATACTCATGCAGCTCGATATCACCTCGGACCAGGGGGACTGGACTGCAGCCGTGCCGGTCGATGTCAAATCGATGTTCTTCCTGCACTTGAATACGCAGTATCCGGGCAACAGCAACGGCCGGCTCGATCCCGGCGAGTCATCCTCGGTCGTTTTCGAGCTTCAGAACCTGGGCGAGCTCGGAGGAACGGCGCTGACTGGAATCCTTTCGACATCGAATTCCCACGTGACCGTCACCGATAATATTGCCGATTTCGGCGATATCGGAATAGCAGAGACCGGTTCCAACAGCGCCTCTCCGTTCGCGGTGACTCTTGACCAGGCTATCTATAATGGCGCCAACATCAATTTCGACCTCGAGTTAACGTCAGGCAACGGTTCGGTGTCGAACCGGGTAATCCCGGTGTCGGTTGGCAATATCGCCTCTTACGATCCGGTCGGCCCCGATGACTACGGCTATTATATGTACGATAACACCGACGCCGGTTACACGCAGGCCCCTCTCTACAACTGGATCGAGATCAGCCCGTACGCCGGAGGTCCGGGCACGAGAATTACATTCAGCGGCAACACCGACGATAATTCCACTGTGGTGAATCTGCCCTTCGATTTCGTTTACTACGGAGCAACCTACGACTACATGCTTGTCTGCATCAATGGTTTCGTGGCATTCGATACCTCCAGAATCGACATGGGCGGCAACCGTTACTCCAATTCGCACAATATGCCTATTCCGGATCCCGGCTCTCCATACGGCATGATCGCGCCGTACTGGGACGATATCCTGTACTCGGGCAACAACGGCGTGTTTCATTACTACGATACGGCCAACAACCGGTATATTATCGAATGGAAGAACTGCACCCACGCCTCCAACGGTTCGCAGCAGACTTTCCAGATGATATTATACGACCCCGCTTTTTATCCCACGCCCACGGGCGACGCGGAGATGGTCTTCCAATACCACACAGTCAATAATATCGACGGCGACGGCGGCGAGGACCCGGGTCTCTACTGCTCGGTGGGTATCCAGAATTATTTTAACAACGGCGGCCTGCAGTACACTTTCGATAATATGTATCATCCCGGAGCGGCCACTCTGGCAACCGGCCGGGCGATAAAGATCACCACCGACGTCGGCCTGGCGCCCCCTCCGGAAATCGTCTACGATCCTGATTCGTTCCACGCGTTCGCGAATGCGGGTGAGACCGTTACGGACACCCTGTATATCTCCAACGCCGGTGAAGGAAACCTCATCTTCACTATCACTGAAATCGAGGATGACAGACGCCTTATCGACGACGGGTCCGGCGAAATCGTGCTTAATCAGCAGCCCATCGGATCGATCGATAGACCGTTTAACAAAGAGGGCGATCGCGTCGAACTGATTTATCCTCCCGTGGTTACTGATTTCGGCGGTCCGGATAATTTCGGCAATCGATGGATAGACTCCGACGAGCCGGGCGGGCCGGTTTTCTCCTGGGTCGATATCTCCGGCCCGGGCACCGAGGTCTATCCCGGCGAGGACGGTTCGGCAGGGCCGATTACTCTCGGTTTTAATTTCCCATTCTACGAAAACAGTTATTCCTCGATATACATAAACTCCAATGGCGATCTCACGTTCGGAACCGGCTCCGGAGTCTACGTCAACAGCAATATTCCCAACTCCGGCCTCCCGAATAACCTCATAGCCATACTCTGGGACGATCTCAGCCCGCAATACGGCCATGTCTATTACTACCGGGATACCGACAATAACAGATTCATCGCCAGTTTTGTCGACGTGCCCAACTATGGCGGCGGCGGGGCCCTGGATTTTCAGGCCATACTCTATCCCAACGGCCAGATAATTCTGCAATACGGCACTTTGGACCCCGGCAGCGACAATCTTTACAGCAATACCATCGGAATTGAGAATTCCAGCGGTACCGACGGCCTCCAGATCGCCTTCGACAACGCCTATGTCCACGCCGATATGGCCATCAGGATCTTCTCAGCGCCCAGCTGGCTCTCTTCCAGCCTCCACAGCGGGCTTCTGGAATCCGGAGAGGACACTATCGCCGTCGTCACTTTCGACGCCTCCGAGCTCGAGGAACGGGATTATACGGGCGCTCTGCTGATCACCTGCAACGATCCCGGTCAATCCTCCGTCAACATACCGGTCACATTTACCGTGGGCGGAGGCCCGGTTTGCGATTATGTGGTAGGAGACTTCAATGGAAACGCGATCTTTAACATCGCCGACGTTATCTCCGCGTTCTCCAAGCTGCAAACCGGCGCCCCGGAGCCGGCTTATCCGTGCGAATGCCCCCCCGGCAGCGGTAACGTCTGGGCCGTGGCCATGGATCTGAATAATACCTGCAACTTCAATATCGCCGATATTGTCGTCGGCTTCTCCAAACTTCAGATCGGCAGCCCGGAACCCGTTCCTTGCGCCGAATGCCCGCCTGGAGGTCGCTTGAACCCCGACTTTCGGGATCGACCTTTGATTATCCCCAAACTTCAGGCGAAATCGGGCAATTCGGGACAAGC
>CAZDAH010000063.1:0-2590 GCA_964503405.1 uncultured Ignavibacteria bacterium | reverse complement strand
ACGTTGTTACCGCTTGTTCTGCCCGAAATGGAATGGAAACGCTTGATATAATTCCAGGCGTCTATCGCTCTATCAGCGTAGGTGAATAGACCCAGATCCTTCTCGTCGATTGTTCCCTGTTCGGCCAGGAATTCGAAATCAATAAGGCTGCGCCAGTATTTTTCGCCGAACAGGACTATGGGCAGAGGGTCGATTTTCTTAGTCTGCACCAGGGTTAACGCTTCGAATAGCTCGTCGAGCGTGCCGAATCCGCCCGGGAAAGCCACCAGCGCCTTGGCCCTGAGCATGAAGTGCATCTTGCGGATGGCGAAATAGTGAAACTGGAAACAAAGTTCCGGGGTGATATAGGGGTTGGGTTCCTGCTCAAGCGGCAGGGTAATATTAAGCCCGATAGACTTGGCCCCGGTCTCGCGGGCGCCCCGATTGGCCGCCTCCATGATGCCGGGCCCTCCGCCGGTGACTATGACATATTCGTGATGATCCTGTATCTGGCATTCCGATGAGACCAGGCGGGCGAACTCCCTGGCCTCTTCATAATAGATCGATTTTTTCAACACCGATTTGGCGACGCTCAATTCCTTTCGCAGACGCCGATTATCCGGTTTTTTCGCCAGTCTTTTCTCCAGAGCTTCTGCCCTTCGCGCGGCCTTGGACGGCTCGATTATCCGGGTGCCGCCGAAAGTAACGATGGTCGATTTTATGTTGTTCTTTCTCATCCCGATTTCGGTCTTCAACAATTCGAGCTGAAGCCGCACCGGCCGGGCGTGGCCGCTATCGAGAAAATCGGGGTCTTTATAGGCAATTCGATATGCCTGGTTTTGCTTAAGACGAGCCACCATCTTGGCCCTGTTGTAAGAATTCTTCTCTTTGCTCATTCCTCCGCCGATTCAGGCTAAATCCGTACGCTCTCGTTTAATATCGGTATGTGGCATCTCCAGTCGCGCTCTTTTTTCAAATATTCAGCCAACGCCGCCGACTGCGATATTTCTCCATGTGTGATAAATACCGTATACGGCGGATTCTTCATCCCTTCGAGCCAGTGGCCCAGTTCAGTATAGTCCGCGTGCCCGGAGAGCCCGTGAATAGACGCGATCTTGGCCTTCACTTCCACCGGCCGTTTATGAATATAAATCTCCCGGTCGCCGTTTAGAAGCTTGCGTCCCAGAGTCCCCTCGGCCATGTATCCCACTGTCAATAATATTGTCGAGGGATCGGGAAGACGGTTGATTAAATGATGGAGTATCCGGCCCCCGGTCAGCATTCCGCTGGCCGAAATGATAATGGCCGGCCCCCCGATCCTGTTCAGGGCTTTGGATTCCGCTCGCTCTCGATGCCTGAGAACATTGGGGCCTTCCAGAACGCACTCCGGCCCCCGCATGCGCGAGATATCGAGCCTGTGCAAATCATGATAATCGCAGTAAACGTCGGTTACCGATATGGCCATGGGAGAATCGACATGAATGGGAATCGATCGTACTCGTCCCTGGCGGATCAGATCGTTGCAGCCGCGGGCGCGCGGATCGAGCGGCGAGCCCGGCACGGCAAGGACCTCGCGCCCCTGGTCGAGGGCGAAGCGTGCCGTGATCAACGACCCGGAATGCGGCGCCGCCTCGACCACCAAGGTGCCCAAGGCCATGCCGGAGATGAGCCGATTGCGGCGCGGAAAGTGGCGCGCCTGCGGCACCGTGCCCGCGGGCATCTCGGAAAGTACCACGCCGCGCGCCTTGATCTCGCCGTACAAGGCGCCGTTCTCCTCGGGATAGATCACGTCGACGCCGCCGGCGACCACCGCAACGGTGCCGCTGTCGAGTGCTCCTTCATGCGCGGCCGCGTCGATGCCGCGGGCCATGCCGGAGACCACCAGCAGGCCGGCGCTGCCCAGCTCCGCGGCGATCTGCCGCGCCTGGCGGCGGCCGTTGGCGGAGGCGTTGCGGGCGCCGACCACGGCGACGGCATTTCGTTGCAACAGGTGGGGGAGGCCGAAGCAGCAGATGAGCGGCGGGGCATCGTCGAGCGCCGCCAGCGCCAGCGGATAATCCGGTTCGAACAGCGCGATGAGCCGCGCATCCAGCGCCTCGAGTGCCTCCAGCTCGCACCGCGCCGCCGCTGCCGAACAAATGCGGATCGGCCGCGCCCGGCCGCCGCGCCGCGCCAAGTCCGGCAGCGCGTCGAGGGCCGCATCGGCGGAGCCGAAGCGGCGCAGGAGCTGACGGAAGGTTATGGGCCCGACATTCTCGGTACGGATCAGGCGCAGCCACGCCAACCGCTCGGCCCGGCTCAAGTTGCGCGGAGTAACAGCTTCCATCGGGCCACCTTGGGCGTCGGCTGGCGCCGCCGTCAAGCGGCGTCGGCTCAAGGCGCCTAGCGACTGATCTTGGGCTCCTCGCCCTTGAACAGGCGGCGGATGTTGCCGTGATGACGCCACCAGACCAGGAGGGCAAGCAGGAAAACGAGCTGCACCAACTGCAGATCGCGCATCAGCAACCAAGCATAAAGCGGCGCGGCGGCAAGAGAAAGCAACGACGCCAGCGACGAATAGCGAAACAGCGCGGCGATAGCCAGCCAGGTAGCGCAGGCGGCCAGCCCCACG
>CAZDAH010000062.1:11389-17536 GCA_964503405.1 uncultured Ignavibacteria bacterium | reverse complement strand
GGACGCCCGTGACGCCCTGGGAAATAAAGTCTCTTCGGGAATCTATTTCGCCAGAGCAAGAGGCGCGGCACATGATACGGCGATCAAATTGCTTTATTTGAAATAAAGCCATATTCAAAGGCGCCGTCGTATGCCCGGCCCCGGCGAACGCGAGGCTTGATGCGACAATCGTTTGCCCGATTGCCTCGTCGACCGGCCGTCCGCGCCGTCAGATTTTTTTCCCCCGCTCAAACATTTTCTTGCCATTTTGGCCGATCCGGTATACAATAGCCGCGTTGGAAATTGACCCGAATGGAGGGAAGAGGCCCATGGAGATTCGTCAGGTCCGCAATATTGCCCATCGAGGCGCCAGCGCTTACGCGCCGGAAAACACCGTCGAGGCCTTCGAAGAAGCCATTGTCAGAAACGCCGATATGATCGAATTCGATTTGAGACGCACGTCCGACGGCGTAATCGTTGTCTATCATGATTCTCATATCGATCTTGCCGACGGCAGCAAGCAGGCGGTTTCCCGCATGACATATTCGGAGCTCGCTGAATACACCGGCAAGGCGGGTTTCAAGCTGGCCACGTTCGAGCGGGTCCTCTCCGATTTCGGCCCCCGCATTGCCATGAATATCGAAGTCAAGATCGGCGGATTCGAGCGCGAACTTATCAAAATGCTGAAATGTTCGTCCCCTGAATTCCGCCCGGTGATTTCCTCTTTCAAACCGCAGATTATCCGTCAGGTCAAAAGAATCGATCCCTCGGCTCTCACCGGGCTGGTGGTGGGATCGCGAGTCTCCGGCGCCGTCAGGTTTCTCACAAAACCGTTGGTCAGAAACCTCTTCTCCGGCACGCAATACGACAGCATCCACCTGCACAAAGAGCTGGCTTCTTCCGAGATCATCGACGGCCTTCTCGATTCCGGGTTCTCCGTATATGTCTGGACTGTGAACGAGCCGGATCTGATCTCCACGCTGATATCATTCGGCGTCACCGGCATCATCAGCGACGTCCCCGACGTCGTGCACGGCATCTGCCATGGAAAGACTGTCAAGGTGCGTGCCTCGAGATCGGTCAAAGAACATTCGTGAAGGTCGCCGGAAAAGTCGGTCGAGCCGCCGAATCCAGCGGATACATTTACGGCCGCAAACAAAGCATCCAATTCTCCGACTTTGTCCTTGAACCGGAATTCTCCTCGCATTGGGACTATCAACGCAGTTGAAGAGTTATCACCCGGACCGTTTTCGGGGCATTGATATCCCGGACTCGCCGGCAAATATCGAGCTTCCGTTAAATTGAGCGACAGTAAAGAAATCTCGACCTCCTTCGGCGCGGTCGTTCTGATAATAGCCGTATTTTTCGTAAGCTGGGCCTCGATCCTGATCCGCATGGCCGATTCCGCTCCGACAACCATAGCATTTTTCAGAATGTTATTCTCCACCATCATGGTTTCATGCGCTATCCCTTTTTATAGATCGGGCTGGTTCTCGGAGAAATCCGATTTTCTTATTTCCATATTGTCAGGAATAATGCTGGGCCTGCATTTCTTCCTGTGGATAGCCTCGCTGTCGTACACGTCGATATCGTCATCGGTGGTGCTGGTCACCACCCAGCCGGTATTCGTGGCCATTCTGGGTTATCTCTTCCTGAAAGAGAAAATAGGCGCCGGGGGAATCGCGGCGGTGATTTTGGCGGTCTCGGGTTCCTATCTGATCACACGAGGCGATTTTACCATCGACGCGGCGCATTTGAAAGGCGACCTGCTGGCCCTGGGAGGCGCGGTTATGGCCGGTTCCTATCTGTTCATCGGGCGTTTCGTCCGTCCCAGGGTGAACCTCATCCCTTACATAACGACCGTATACGGCGTATCGACACTGACCATACTGATTATGGGGAGCATAAGCGGCACGCTTCGTGCCCCGACCGGAAACTACGATTACTTTCTTTTTTTCCTGATGGCGCTCGGACCGACCGTTTTCGGGCATAGCCTCTATAATTACGCGCTTCGTCATCTTCCGGCGTTTCCCGTGGGCATGTCTATCCTGGGTGAACCAGTCCTGGCCACCGTTTGGGCGATGATCATTTTCCGGGAATTTCCGATCTTTACAACAATATTGGGCGGAGCTATAATTATTGTTTCTGTGGCCATGGTAATGACAAGGATGCGATCGAAAAGGAGCGTATGAGACAGGGAACGCTGATCAGTTTCGAAGGAATGGACAAAGTCGGCAAATCGACTCAGGTCGACCGATTGATAGAGCATTTGAGAAGCAGGGGAATCGAGCCGCTGGCTATTCGCGAGCCCGGCTCCACCGAAGTCTCGGAGAGAATCAGGGCAATTCTGGCCGACAGAAACATGACCGGCAAGATATCGCCGCTGACGGAATTCTTCCTGTACTCCGCCAGCCGCGCTCAGTTGGTGTCGGAGATCATCAAGCCGGCCATGACCAGGGGCGACATCATTATCACCGACAGATATTATGATTCCTCGACCGCGTACCAGGGTTACGGACGCGGACTGGATCTCGATTTCGTGCAGCATGTCAATTTTACAGCCTCCCAGGGGCTCGTGCCCGACCTGACCGTGCTCCTGGTCATAGAAAAGTCGTCCATAAGCACGACGGAGGGGGTCAAGCGTTTCGGCCCCGACCTTTTCGACGATCGCCTGGAGAGGGAATTTATAGATTTCAGGACGAAAGTTCAGGACGGTTATCTCAGGATCGCCGATGAGGAGCCTGAGAGATTTCTGGTGATCGACAGCTCGCAGACTATAGCGCAGATAGCCAAAACTATCGCTTCCCGCGCCGACTTGCTTCTGCAAGCTCGCGATGACGTGTAGTCGACGCGATTGGCGCGAGGAGACATTATCTATAGACCGCCGAATTAAGACTCCGTGTCTGTCCCAATTCTGACCAGTTTCGTATTGCATCGTGAAACAAAACGGCCATAGCCTTCGACATCCGCCCCTATCGGCTCCTGCCATGTCGATAATATATCGCTATGACCCATATTGCGAATTGCGGAGTATGATGAAGTCAATAGGTAGATTGCTCGATTTTCTGGGACGATACGGCTGGACGACCACCCTGGTCATTCTGGCCGTCATCGCCCTCGGCTTCACATGGTCGACATCCGACGAGTTATTCTCCACAATTCGCCTTTTCGACCGCATCGCACTTATCATCGATCAGAATTACGTCGAGAGAGTGGACAGGTCGAAGCTGGTCAAAGCCGGCGTCGACGGAATGCTCGAAAAACTCGATAAATACACACGCTATCTCGACGGCAGCGATTTCTTGCGTCTCCAGCAGACTACCGACGGCAAGATCGACGGTATCGGAATCTACCTGGATTATCACCATGATACCCTCACCGTGACCTCCGTTCTGGAGGGGACGCCGGGTCAGAGGGCCGGGATTCTTCCCGGCGACCGAGTGCTGATGATCGACTCGCTTGCCGCCACCGGCCTGGATATGAACGATATCCGTCCGCTGATGGCCGGAAAAAAAGGAACCGCCATCGAAATTCTCATAAGCCGTCCCGGGGAAAATGAATTCCGGGTTTCGGCCTTACGCGAGGAAATGCATATCGAGTCAATTCCATATTCCGGCCTGGCTGCCGACAAGATAGGTTATATAATGCTCTCCCGTTTTTCAGACAAATGCGCTTCAAATATGAGGGAATCTATCGGAAACCTGAAGCAGGCGGGAATGACTTCCCTGATTCTCGATCTGCGGGGAAATCCGGGAGGGCTGCTGTCCGAGGCTATAGAAACGGCCGGCTTGTTTCTTCCACGGGATGTCCCGATTGTGGAGACCAGGGGCAGAGACGGCATGCTCATCGCCTCGTATTATGCCTACGGCAATCCGGCATTTGTCGAGGGCGATCTCGCGGTCATTATCGACGAATATACCGCCAGCGCCGCCGAGATTGTCGCCGGCGCGATTCAGGATCATGACCGCGGAGTGATAATCGGAACCCCCTCATACGGAAAAGGAATGGTCCAGCAGGTGCTGATGGTCTCGGATGATTCAGCTCTGAAAATCACCACCTCGCGATACCATTTGCCGTCGGGGCGATGCCTGCAAAAGCCCGACTGGTCGGACTTCGATCTGATGCCCGGAGGCGAAAAATATGACGATTCCGATTCGATTTACTTCACCGCCGGGGGCAGGCCGGTTTTCGGGGGAGGGGGGATCATTCCGGATATACTCCTCGACGAGAATCTCGAATCCGACTACGTCTCAGCTGTCGAAAGAGAATTCCTGCTGTTCGATTTCGCCGCCGGACTGATCAGAACTGCCGACGTCGATATTGAATTCAAGCCCGATGACAAGATCATGGCCGATTTCAAGGCCTTTATCGAATCCGCCGGATTCGATTTCGAAAACGAAGAGAGAAACGCTTACAATGATCTGAAAAACAGCATTCGCGGAGGCGACAGCGAGGCGAAAAAAGCGCTGGAAACTCTCGACCGCGGGATCGACTCGAGGGAGAAATGGTACTTCGAATCGAATTATAGCGCGCTGGCGGAAAAACTCGAAAAAAATGTGATTAATATGAAATTCGGCGAGACGTCATGGCTCGAAACGAGAGTCTCGAAAGGCCCGCCCGTAAACGCCGCTGTCGAGATTCTGTCTAACGATCATAAATACTCCGCCATATTCGGTCAACGCTGATACTTGCTTTTTCAGACAAAATCCATAGATTAGGCGCGATGCAGACTATATACCTGGTAATAACCGGGTTCGGGGCGGGAATTCTGGGATCTGTTCTTGGCCTGGGGGGCGGTATCATAACCGTGCCGGCCCTGACCCTGGTCTTCGGATCACCCATCACCGAGGCGGTGGGAATATCCCTCCTCGGCGTGACAGCTAATTCGACGACATCCGCTATTGATTTCCTGAGATCGGGCAGAGCTGATCTTGGCCTTGGATTGAAACTGGAAACCACCACGGTTTTCGGGGCGCTGACGGGAGGACTGCTCGCCGGTTTTGTTTCGCCTGACGTGATTCATATTCTCTTTTCTGTCGTCCTGATTTACGCGGCGCTGAATATGGCGCGCCCCAAAAGCAAAAACCCGGAAAATGAAATGCCCGTTTATCCGCAACACCTGTCAGTCGGTATGTGGTTGTCCTTCTTGGCGGGAAACGTCTCCGGCCTGCTCGGAGTGGGAGGGGGAGTAATCAAGGTTCCGGTTATGAATATGCTCATGAAAGTGCCGCTGAAAATCGCCACGGCCACGTCGAGCTATATGGTGGGAGTAACGACCGCCTCCGGAGCGATCATATATATGATGAGGGGAGATATCGATTTTCATAAAGCCGCCCCTCTGATCATAGGAATTTTCGCCCGAAGCAAATTGGGAGCCTCGATCTCCTACAAGATCAACGCCCTGGCCATTCGCCTGCTTTTCGTGGCCGTCATGCTCTACACCGCCTATAAGCTGATCGCGAGGGCGTTATGACTATCGGCGGTCAGCCGAATTTGCCGCTCCGCGTGGCCGGCGTCCTGAAATATTTCCAGCTTTCCGCGCTCATTTTGCTCGTCCTGGGAGTCATTCTCGACCTGCTCGACTCCGCGTCAACCGCATTCGTCTGCCTGATCGGCGCGGGGATAATAGCCCTGTCTCCTGTCGCCGGCGTTTTGACCGTGGCCATATTCTCGCTCAGGCACGGTAATCGACGCCTTTTGCTCTATGCGACCTTAATCCTGGCGGTCTATGCAGCCGCTTTTTTGCTGGCAAGATGAATTCGAAGTACAAGGTATTTATCGATTTCGACGGCACCATCGCGGTTAACGATGTCGGCTACGAGATGTTCGGAAGATTTACCGACGGCGCCTCGGAATCGGTTGTCGCGCCCTATCGAAAAGGAGAGATTACCTCGCATGAGTGTTTATCCGCAGAATGCCGTATATGGAACGAAAAACGCCCGATTATAAAAGATGTCCTTGACTTCATAGACAGCCGGCCGCTCGATCCCGGTTTCGATAATTTCGTGGAGTATGCCGGTGAGACGGGAATCGAATTGTGCATCCTGTCCGAGGGATTCGATTTTTACATTAACAGGATATTGGACAAAAACGGATACGAAGGGATTGAAAGGATCACCAATATAGCCGAATATCAGAACGGTCTATTGCTCGCGAAATTCCCCTATT
>CAZDAH010000062.1:5650-11379 GCA_964503405.1 uncultured Ignavibacteria bacterium | reverse complement strand
TCCGTGACGGCTGCGGCCAATGCTCAAATTGCAAGGGTTATCATATAAGGCGGCTTTCCCATCCCCGGCAATCGACTGTATTCATCGGCGACGGCCACTCCGACGCGCACGCGGCTGAGAACGCCGACATCGTATTTGCCAAATCATTTCTGGCGGAGCATCTCGACGAAAGCGGCCGGTTCTATTACGAATACGAGGATTTCAACGACGTTCTCAGACATTTCCGGGAAATTCTGGAAAAGAGGATTTTCCTGGCTAATAAAGTCGTGAATCTATGCTTTCAAATGGATAATCACGGGGCCGCTCTCCCGGAAGTTCGGGAATCTAAAAAGGGTACGAGCCGCCTGTTCGAACAACGAGAGAGGATTATCCCCGACAATTCCGTAGGAGTCTGTCTGGCGGTTGAAGACGGGTATGGCCGCGTTCTCGGAGAGGCGAGATTAGCGCCTCCCGATGATTTTGGCGTTTGCCGCCATTATCTCGAGCTTTTTACGGAATATTCGGGAAGACGATTTGCCAGGCAGGTCTGGCTTGCGCTCCTGCGCGCGGCCGCGAATCGTTGGCCCGAAGCCAGAACTATGGTGACCCCGTCAACAGAGAACAACCGGGCTATAAAACTATACCAATCTCTCGGTTTCGAGACAGAGGAAGTCGTTGTGTCGCGTTGTCAGGGCCCAAACTCGGAGACAGATGTTCGTTTCCTGAGGATGACAAGGTAGCAGGAATTCTGTTGTATGGGACACGGTTATTAGATAAGTTTGGGGTGTGGAGGGAATACTATGAAAGCAGTGATCATGGCGGGGGGATTCGGGACCAGGTTAAGGCCGTTGACTGCTAATATTCCGAAGCCTATGGTGCCGGTGGGCGGCAGGCCGGTGATGGAGTACATCGTCAGATTATTGAGAAAACACAATATAAGAGATATTATCGCCATACTTTATTTTCAATCCGAGCAGATCAAGTCGTATTTCAAAAACGGGTCGCGTTGGGGCGTCAACATCAGGTACGTCACGTCCGAAGCCGATTTCGGCACGGCCGGTTCGGTGAAAAACGCCTCTGATCTGCTCGATTCGCCGTTCATCGTTATTTCCGGCGATGTTCTCACCGATTTCGACCTGGGACAGGCGGCGGCCTTTCACGAAAAGAAAAAAGCTCTCGCCACGGTAGTTTTGACCCGGGTGGAAAACCCTTTGTCATACGGCATAGTGATTACGGGCAAGACAAAAAAAATCACCAGGTTTCTGGAAAAACCGGGCTGGGGACAGGTGTTTTCCGATACCGTGAATACCGGCATTTACATCCTTGAGCCGGCCGCTCTGGAACTTTTTCCCCCGAAAACCGAATACGATTTCTCAAGAGACCTCTTTCCCCTGATGCTGGAGAAAAAGAAGAAGCTTTACGGTTATATCGCCGACGGCTACTGGCGCGATATCGGCAATATCGAGGAATACTACCACGCCCATCAGGATCTTCTCGAAGGTAAGATAAGCCTGGACATTCATGGCAAGAAATCAGGCGCAAACGAGGCCACGCTATACCTCGGTGAAGGTGTTTATGTTGCGCATGGCGCCGAATTCTCCGGAACGGTCGTTATTGGCGATAAGGTCAGAATCGGGCCGAGAGCGAGAATCTTCAACAGCGTCATAGGCGCCGGCTCTATTGTAGGCCGCGAGGCTGATCTCAACCGGGTTATCGGATGGGAAAAAGTCTCAGTTGGGCCGAAAGCCTCCATCACCGAGGCGATTCTGTGCCAAAACGCCTACGTCGGCGAAAACGCTGTTGTCGAAGAAGAATGCATCCTCTCGGATAATAGCAGGGTGGGTGAGGGAGCCTGGATCAAAAGCAAGGTAAAGATCTGGCCCAACAAAGAGGTCGAAGCCGGCGCGATCCTGACGTCGAGCCTGATTTGGGGAGAAAGCTGGAGCCGCGAACTTTTCACTGACTCCAAAGTCACCGGTATTGGCAACGCGGAAATAACGCCCGAATTCGCTGCCAAGCTGGGAGCGGCTTATGGCGCTGTCGTGGGTATGGGCCGAACCGTGGCGGTTTGCCGAGGGGCATCCGACGTCTCCAGGATGGTCAGCAGGGCGATTATCAGCGGACTCCTTTCCTCCGGCGGAAATATCGCCGACTTGAGGACAATTCCGATTCCGGTTTTGCGGCAGGAGCTGAAGAGCGGGCGGATGGCCGGGGGAATTCATGTTCGCCTCAACCCCGAGGAGAATGAGTATCTCGACATCGTATTTTTCGACTATAACGGCTGGGATCTTCCCGCGGGAAAAGCCAAGAGTATCGAGAGGCTCTTTTTCAGGGAGGATTTTCGCAGGGCCCCGGTCTCCGAGACGGGAAGCCTCGATTATCCTCAACGCGTTTTCGAGGCCTACCGTGATTCATTTCTGGCCCATATCAACTCCGCCCTTTTTCAAAGCACCAGGTTCAAAGCGATAATCGACTACGGTTACGGAGGCGCCTCTCAAATACTGCCCGGTATCCTTGGGTCTTTGGGCATCGACTCGGTTGGATTGAACGCCTATGTCGATCCCAGGCAGGCCCGCTATTTCACCAGCGGGGGACGGGACGCGTTGAAGCAGCTTGGTTCCATAGTCAAATCCCTCGACGCCAATATCGGGATCCTGCTCAATTCGGCGGCTGAGAAGATAGTTATCGTCGACGAACGAGGCGAAACCGTTGGTCATCAATCGGCCATGTTGAGAGTCGCGCACCTGTATTGCAAGCAGTATAAGCCCAGGGAGATTATCGTTCCGGTGACAGCTTCGGCGGGAATCGCTCTGATAGCCTCGGAATTCCGCTGCAAGCTCCGCTGGATCCCCAGCGAACATCAATCCATGATGGAAGCGGCGGCGTCGACGGACTCTGTATTCGTGGGCGGGACGAAGGGAGGCTTCATCTTCCCCGGTTTTCAACTTGGCGTCGACGCCATGTTCGCCACGGTGAAAATATTCGAATTGCTTGTTGCGTCCGGGAAGAAGATAGGAGAGCTCACCGGTCCCTGGGAAGATTTCCACATTATCACGAAGGAAGCCGCCTGCTCGTGGGGCAAAAAAGGCAAAGTGATGAGATCGCTGATGAGTCACTCGGAAAAGTCGGAACGGATTCTGGTCGACGGCGCCAGGATTACCGAGGACGGCGGCTGGGTCCTGGTCAGACCTGATCGTCAGAAAGCTCAGTTCCTGGTGCAGGCCGAATCGGAATCACCGGCCGCGGCAAGGGAGCTTGCCAAAAAATACGCCAAACTCATAAAATTGTGGCAGAAGTAGCTGAAAGGCTTTATCTTAAGTTGTCGGGATGGCCCTCGATTGAAAGGATATTTCACTTGACCTTTTGTCAGAAAGAGATATATTGCCCGCTCTATCATGAAGGAGGAGCGCCGGGTTAGAAAGCTAAAATTTGGTACGTTTTTTACGTTGAGAGAAGAATCAGGCTTTAACGGAGGGTGCTCCCGATAGATGAATAACTCCAGTTTCTATGTCTATATGAAGTTTGCGTCGAACGCGGCTCGGCTCGGTTTGTTGTTTATCTTGATTATTAGCCGGCCCGTGTCGGGGCAGGTCGCGGAAGAAGAAAGGTCATTATCCGCCATTGAAAAAGCTCCCTCCTCAATTGTATTGTCGGGAGAAGTCGCGCGAAAAGATGTCCTGTTGGAGGAAAAAGTGGATCCCGAGACTTATATCCTCGGTCCCGGCGACATCATATCGATCTTCACCTGGGGTAATTTCCAGGGGCAATATTCTCTTCCCGTGTCGCCGGAAGGGGTGCTGCTTGTCCCCGAAATAGGCCCGATTTCTGTTGCCAACCTCACCATCAAGACCGCCGGCCAGAGAATAACGTCCAGAATTCTCGAACGATACCGCAATGTTGAAACTGTCATCTCTCTTGTCGGCCTGAGAAAATTCAAAGTTTATGTGGGCGGAGCGGTGAACGCGCCGGGAGCTTACGCCGCCACTGCCGTGACCAGGGTATCCGAGATAATCTCCAACGCGGGCGGGTTTCTTCATTATTTAAGCGGCAATGAAAGAGAACACATCTGGGATTCCGGACGGATCCCGGAAGGCCAGGTGATGTCCTCCAAGAGAAATCTGAAGATCCTCAGAAAGGACGGCAGTACGATTCCGGCCGATATCCTCCGATTCGAGGTGACCGGACGTACCGAATACGATCCGACCCTCATGGATGGCGACCGGATTTTCGTCCCGGTGCGCGAAAACACCATAAACCTCTACGGCGTATTCGGGGCGGTCAGAAATCCCGGCTATTTCGAGTACTCTCCCCACGATTCGCTTTCCGACCTTTTCGATATTGCTCACGGCCTGACTGCCAGCGCCGATTCGTCGAGCGTCTCCATAGTGAGATTCGGCAAAGATAACAGGCAAACTTTCGAGATCGCCATCGATCTGACGTCGGCTGATTGGAATGTTCCCTTGTTCCCCGACGATCGGGTTTATATAAAAGCCCATAATGATTACCGGGAAAAGTACCAGGTCGAATTGCAGGGGGAATTCAGGTATCCCGGGTTCTATCCCATCAGTAAAGATTCCACAAAACTCTCTGAGATCGTGAAATCGGCCGGCGCATTTACGGAATCCGCGTCGCTGGAGGAAGGCGAGGTCGTCAGGGTTTCGGCGGAAGAACTCGTGGATCCCGAATTCGAGCGGCTGAAGAAAATGAACGTGCCCGACATGCTCGATTCCGAATACGACTATTTCAAGACGAAATCGAGAAGCAAGCCGGGCAGAGTGGCGGTCGATTTCGTCGGGTTGTTTACCGAGGATGATTCGAGCAGAGATTTTATTCTGCGCGACGGCGACGTGATAACAGTGCCTCGAAAGAGCCGCGTGATCAACGTGATAGGCGAGGTCTCGAATCCGGGCATACAGCCTTTTCGTTCCGACGTTGATTACAGGTTCTATTTGGACAGGGCAGGCGGATTCTCCGACAGGGCTGACAAAGGCAAGGTCACCATTGTCAAAGGAGTGACCAGCGAATGGAAGGAGGCCAGGAAAGGGAAAGGCCTCGAAGCCGGGGACACGATCTGGGTTCCCGAGCGAAAGAAGCGCAATTACTGGGGCATCACGAGGGATACCCTGGTTTTCATCGGAAATTTGGCCACCGTATATCTTGTGATTGAGCAGGCCACAAAATGACGCGAGAAACCGACATGAATAACGACGATCCCTTTATCTGGAATTTTATCGAGATCTTGCTCAGATGGCGGAGGCTTCTGGCCGCCAATTTCCTGGCGGCCGCGGTCTTGACGCTGGCCATACTTCTGTTCTTCCCCAACTGGTATATGGCCTCGACGTCGGTTATGCCCCCTGAGAAGGACACCGGAAGCCTGGGATTCTCCGGCCTGCTGCCTTCGGGTCTGTCATCGCTTCTCGGGGGTAGCGGACTTGCCCTGCCGGGACTGGCCACACCGTCCGAACTTTACGCCGCGGTGTTAAAAAGCCGCGAGGTCTCCATGGCCGTGCTGGAGAAACACGGCCTCAAGGAAGTCTATGACGCAAAACTCGATGAGGACGCTTTAATGGAGCTGCATGACAGAACCTCGATCCTGGTGACCCCCGAGGGAATAATTCGATTAACCCATGAAGATACCGACGCGGAGCGCGCCGCGCGAATCGCCAATAGCTTCATGGAGGAACTTAATCGTGTGAACCAGGAAAATCTGGTCTCCAAAGCCGGCGCCATGCGGCAGTTCATCGAGGGGC
>CAZDAH010000062.1:4960-5640 GCA_964503405.1 uncultured Ignavibacteria bacterium | reverse complement strand
TACGAACGGGCGCTGGCCTTGCAGCCCGACTACGCCGACGCGCACCTGAACCGGGCCAACGCCTTTCGGGCCCAAGGGCGGCTGGAGGAGGCAATCGGGGATCTGACCGATGCCGAGGAAGATCTCAAGGAGTTCCAAATCGAACATAACGCGGTAGCTCTCGATGAGCAAATCAAGGCGGCGATCAACGCGATCGCCGAGCTGCGCGGCCAGCTGATCCTGGCCGAAATAGAATTCGGAGTCATGAAAAAATCGCTTTCTCCCGATAATGCCCGTTACAAAAACCAGGACTTCAAGATTCAGCAGATCAAAATGCAGCTGGACAAACTCGAAAGAGGAAATCCCGCTTTGCAGGATTCGCTGATACTGAATGTCCCCATGACTGATGCTCCCGACCTGGGCCTGCGATACGCCAGGCTGATGCGCGAACTGAAAATCCAGCAGACCATCTTCGAGCTCTTGAAGCAGCAGTACGAGCAGGCTAAGATTCAGGAACTGAGGGATACTCCTACCGTCCAGGTTCTCGACGAGGCCAGGCCGCCCGAGCGGAAAAGCCGTCCACACAGAGTCTCCATGTCGATACTGGCTGGAATTCTCTCTTTCGGTTTGACCCTGATGGCGGTTATGGTCCTTGAATTCATGAATAGGGAGCGCCAACGAGATTCGGCGCTCTATCTGAA
>CAZDAH010000062.1:2438-4950 GCA_964503405.1 uncultured Ignavibacteria bacterium | reverse complement strand
CCAATATGCTTAATGAGGATTTTTACTTGATCAGGTCGATTTTCAGAAAAAAGGGTGACGGGGATGCCCGTTAAGCTGGGGCAGATCGGGCTGGGAGCCTGGGGACGAAATCTCATCAGAACCTTCCATAATTTACCCGACGTTGTCTTTAAAATCGGCTGCGATTCCGATTCATCGCGTCTCTCCACTTTGAGCTCGAAATTTCCGGGCGTAAACTGGACGAAGGACCCGCGGGAGATTATCGCTGATCCCGATATAGACGCGGTGATAATAGCCACCCCTCCGGCCTCGCATTTCGAACTCGCCTCTATGGCCCTGGAAGCCGGAAAAGATGTTTTCGTCGAAAAACCGCTTGTGCTGAGCTTGGAAAACGGCTGCAAACTCGTAGCCTTGTCGGAATCCCGCGATAGAATCCTCATGGTCGGGCATATAATGGAATATCATCCGGCCGCTTTGAAATTAAGGGAATATATCGAAAGCGAGAAGCTCGGTCGAATCTATTATCTATATTCGTCGCGGGTAAATCTGGGAAAAGTCCGGGATATAGAAAATTCGCTGTGGAGTTTTGCCCCTCATGATATCTCCTTGATAATATTCCTGCTGGATCAGGCGCCGGTTAGAGTTTCCGCCACGGGGGCGTCATACCTGCAGAGCAAAATCGAGGACGTTTCCTTTATGACTTTGCATTTTCCCGACGGTATCATGGCTCATATTCACGTCAGCTGGCTCGATCCCCATAAGGAACGCAAGCTGACCATAGTCGGATCGAAAATGATGGCCGTATTCGACGATACCGAAAGCTCGGAAAAAATATGGCTGTACGACAAAGGTGTGGAATTGAAGCGCGATTACGCGACTTACGGTGAGTATATGAGCCTTCGGGCGGGAGATATCGTCATACCGAGACTCGACTCCGGGGAACCGCTGCTGGCGGAATGCGAGCATTTTGTCGATTGCGTGAAAAACAGGACCCGGCCGCGCTCCGACGGTTACGACGGATTAAGAGTGCTTAGCGTGCTCACCGCCGCTCAGGAATCGATGAACGGCGGGGGTGCGCCGGTCGATATAAAACCAATCAAACGCGAGGAATCATGAACTTCCATAAGGACGATTCGGCTGTTACCGGAAAAAACGTGAAAATCGGATATAACAGCTATATCGGCCCCGGGGTCAAGATCGGCGACGGCTGTTTGATCGGATGCGGGGTCGTTATACACGAGGGTGTCAGGATCGGCTCCAATGTCAGAATCGACGATAACGCCGTGCTGGGAAAATATCCCATGAGGGCGGCCAATTCCGCCACCACAAAGGATCAGCAGCTGCCGGCGCTCGAAATTTCCGACGATTGCATTATTGGGACTTCGGCCGTCATCTATCGAGGCGCTAAACTGGGCAAAAGGGTGCTGGTCGCCGACCTGTCCACACTGAGAGAGAATGTCGAAATCGGAAATTATACTATAATAGGGCGCGGCGTGGCGGTCGAGAATTTCTGCAGAATCGGAGCCTACTGCAAACTCGAGACAAACGTGTATATAACAGCCTATTCCGAAATCGGGGACAGGGTGTTCGTCGCTCCCTGTGTCGCCACGTCGAATGATAATTTTGTAGGCAGAACTGAGGAGAGGTTCAAGCATTTCAAAGGCGTGACTGTGAAAAAAGGCGCGCGAATCGGCGTGGGCGCCGTAATCCTTCCCGGAAAAGTCATTGGCGAGGACGCCTTGATAGCGGCCGGAGCTCTCCTGACTCGAGACGCCGAACCGCGCAGGATCATCGCCGGCGTTCCGGCCAAAGATTTCCGCGAGGTCCCTGCGGAACAGCTTCTCGAAAACCAGAAATGGTGAGGTGTTGTGGCATGAAAGTTCCCCTGCTTGACCTTTCCAGGCAATATCAGGCGATCAAGGAAGAGATCGACGACGCTATTCAGAAGGTTCTCGATCATGGCATGTTCATCATGGGGCCCGAAGTAAAAGAGCTCGAATCGGAACTGGCCGATTACTGCGATTCAAAGCATGGAATCGGGGTAGCCTCGGGTACCGACGCTTTACTCCTTTCGCTGCGAGCCCTCGGTGTTGGCCCCGGCCATGAAGTTATCACCTCCACTTTCACCTTCTTCGCCACCGCGGGCGTGATAAGCAGGCTGGGAGCCAGGCCGGTCTTCGTCGATATCGACCCGCGGACGTTCAATATGGATATGAACGGAATCGAGGACGCCATGACGGACAAGACGGCGGCCATAATCCCGGTCCACCTTTACGGCCAGACGGCGGAGATGGATGAAATCGCCGAAATCGCCGGGAGAAAGAATATTCCGGTGGTGGAGGACGCCGCCCAGGCTATCGGCGCCCGATACAAAGGCAAGAAAGCGGGGTCGTTTGGAGCTACGGCGTGCTACTCGTTTTTTCCCAGCAAGAATCTCGGCGCTTACGGCGACGGTGGTTTTATCACCGCCAACGACGATAAGCTGGCCGATGTCCTGCGGCGGCTCCGGGTGCATGGAGCGAAACCGAACTAT
>CAZDAH010000062.1:0-2428 GCA_964503405.1 uncultured Ignavibacteria bacterium | reverse complement strand
CCGAAATATTATCATTCCACTGTCGGTTATAACAGCCGGCTCGATACGATCCAGGCGGCGGTATTGAGAGTCAAACTGAAATACCTTCCGTCCTGGCATGAGGCCCGCCGCGAAAAAGCGGCCGCTTATGATCGAATGCTCATAGACGAGACGGAGGTAAAAACTCCTTTGGTCAGAGATTACAATTATCATATTTACCATCAATACACGCTGATAGTCGAAAAGAGAGACGAATTGAAGGAATTCCTCAAAAAAAGGGAAATAGGTCTCGATACTTACTACCCGTTGCCCCTGCATATGCAGGAATGCTACAGCGATCTCGGCTATAAAAGAGGGGACCTGCCGATATCCGAAGATCTGGCCGGCAAGGTCATCTCATTGCCGATATTCCCGGAGCTCACGTTCGACGAACAGCGATTTGTAGCTGATTCTATCAGGGAATTTTACCGCAACCGATGAAAAAGGCCGCGTTAATTGTAGGAGCCAGGCCGCAATTTATAAAAATCGCCCCTCTGCTCGCGGAATTGCGGCGCTTCTATAAAATCATACTGGTTCATACCGGACAGCATTTCGATTTCGACATGTCCGGGCTTTTCTTCGGCCAGCTTGATATTCCCGAGCCGGATTATCATCTGAATTCCGCTTCGGGCTCCGACGCCAGGCAGACGTCACGGATGATCGCCGGACTGGAATCGGTGCTCAAATTCGAGAATCCCGATTTCAGCCTGGTAATAGGCGATACCAATTCCACGCTGGCCGGGGCCCTGGTATCGGCCAGGCTCGAAATACCGGTAGTTCATATCGAAGCCGGCGTCCGCTCCAGGAATAAATATCTTCCCGAGCAGATTAACAGAGTCGTCACCGATTCCGTCTCCGAGTGCTATCTCTGCCCCACGCCGTCGGCGGTGAAAAACCTGGAAAAAGAGGGCAGAACCGAAAACGTCTATGATACCGGCGACGTCATATACGATTGCCTCAGAATCCACATGACGCGTATTCCGTCCGGCCTGCCGCCGGGAATCGAGCTTCCCGATAAGTTTGTCCTGGCCACGCTTCATCGAGCCGAGGCCGTGGATATTCAGGACAACCTGAGACATATCCTGCGCTCCCTGGGCACGACAACCTTGCCGGTAATACTTCCGCTTCATCCCAGAACGCGGAAGATGATCGATAGATATGATCTGAGGGGACTCGTTCCCTCCAACGTTCACATTATCAACCCTCTGGGATACCTGGATTTGCTTTTCCTTCTGAAATCCTGCCAATTCGTGGTATCGGATTCCGGCGGGGTCCAGAGAGAGAGCGCATTCCTGGGAAAGAGGGTAGTTGTCCCCAGGCCGGAGACGGAATGGATCGATTTGGTCGAGGCGGGCTGGGTCCGGGTTGCAGGATACGAATTCAGACTCGACGACCGTCTCGAGGCGGTTCCCGAGAGGAGTCTTGGGGAATTATTCAGATCTGCCACTGACGCGATGATAAAGGCTATTAGGAAGCACTATTAGGACATCCGGTATTCCCATGACAGCAGGAACAAGCCGCAAATATCATATCTGTCTTTTCTCCGACGAGAGATCGATACATACCAGGCGCTGGGTGCGCGGACTGCGCGGTCTGGGACACAACGTGGATCTTGTGACATTGATAAAAGAAGACCGGGACGATATCGGCGGGATCTCGTTGAACGCCGGCGGCAAGATATCTTATATGACCAAGATCTTCAAACTTCGCCGGATTGTCAGCGAGCTTAAGCCTGACATACTTCACGCGCATTACGCTTCCAGTTTCGGTTTTTTGGCCAGTTTCGTGGATCATCCCAGGAAGGCGCTGTCGGTCTGGGGCAACGATGTTATCGTATTTCCCGGCGAAAATATCGTTTTCAAAGCGATCGTCAAGCGTGCCCTGCGACGCGCCCACTTCCTCACGGCCACCAGCGAATTTCTGAAAAAAGCGGTGCGGTCGCTGACTCCCGAAAGAGAAGATATAATGTTAATTGCCTTCTGAATAGACACCGAACAATTCCGTTTCCCGGAACGTTCTGAAAACAGGACTTTGAGAATAGGCATAGCTAAATCCCTGCGGCCTAAATATGGAATTGACATCCTCATACGCGCTTTCGGTGAGCTGTCAAAAAAACATGATAATATATGCCTGTCGATCGCCGGCAAAGGCGAATGCGCCGGAAAATACAAACATCTGGCGGATACACTCGAACTATCCCCGCTGATCGAATTCAAGGGATTTCTGGATCATGCCCGCCTGCCCGAATTCCTTTCGAGTATTGATATTTTCGCGATGCCCTCTGTCTCAGACGGAGAGAGCTTCGGCGTCGCGGCCCTGGAAGCGTCATCCGCCGGACTGCCTGTAGTCGCCAGCAGGGTGGGAGGAGTGCCGGAAGTGGGCATTCACGGCGAAACCGGATTCCTGGTCG
>CAZDAH010000061.1:11012-17616 GCA_964503405.1 uncultured Ignavibacteria bacterium | reverse complement strand
AGGGCGGCCACACCGTCGGAGCCGGCGTAATCACGGAAGTTATAGAATAGGACAAGAAGATGCCTCGAGATATAATTACACTTGCATGCGCCGACTGTAAACGTCGGAATTACAGCGACACCAAGAACAAACGACTTCATCCGGATAGAGTTGAATTCAAAAAATACTGTCCTCACTGCAGGAAACATACTCCCCACAAGGAGACAAGATAGGTTTTACAGGACAGTAGCTCAATTGGCTAGAGCTCCGGTCTCCAAAACCGGGGGCTGGGGGTTCGAGTCCCTCCTGTCCTGTATTATTGTTGAAAGAGATCGAGATGTTTGAGAAAATTACGAAGTTTTTTAGCGACGTTTATCAGGAACTGGGCAAGGTCGCTTACCCATCGAGACAAGAATTGATCGGCTCCACTATCGTCGTGGTAATCATGTCGCTCCTGGTATCAATATTCATCGGGGCCGTGGATTTAGTCCTGAAAGAACTGGTAGGTATCCTGGTCGATCTGGCTACAGGCTAAGGCGGGTGTGATTTTGGCAAAAAAATGGTACGTCGCTCATACTTATTCCGGACATGAGAATAAAGCGAAACAATATCTGAATGCCGCGGCCGATGCCGAGGGGCTGGCCGAGTTGTTCGGGGACATACTTGTGCCGACGGAAGAAATCGTGGAGATGAAACAGGGGAAACGGCACACTTCGGTCAAGAAATTCCTCCCAAGTTATATTCTGATCGAAATGGAATTGAACAAGCAGACTCAGCACCTTGTGACTTCCACTCCTGGAATCACTAATTTCGTGGGAGCCTCGGGAAAGCCCGTCGCCCTGCGGGAGTCTGAAGTCAAGAGGGTCATGGCCCAGATAGACAGATCCAAAAACCGCGAAGTTCTGGATATCCCATATAAAGTTGGCGAGGCAGTGAAGGTGATTGACGGCCCGTTTGCCGATTTCTCCGGCACCGTGAGCGAGGTCAACGTGGAAAAGCGCAAGCTGAAAGTGATGGTCTCCATATTCGGCCGTCCCACCCCGGTGGAACTCGATTATTTACAGGTAACCAACCTTTGATCTTTTAAGGAGTATTTGTGGCAAAGAAAATAGCAGGCGTTGTAAAACTTCAGATTCCGGCCGGCAACGCCACTCCGGCGCCCCCCGTGGGTCCCGCTCTCGGTCAGCAGGGTATCAATATAATGGAGTTCTGCAAAGCTTATAACGCCAGAACCCAGGCCCAGGCGGGGACGATCATACCGGTGATCATAACCGTATATGTAGACAAGTCCTTTAGTTTTGTCACCAAAACCCCGCCGGCCGCCGAACTTCTCAAGAAAGCGGCGAAAGTCCAGAAGGGTTCGGGCGAACCCAACAGGAACAAAGTGGGCGTGGTGACCAACGCCCAAGTCAGGGAGATCGCGCAGCTGAAGCTTCCCGATCTGAACGCCACCGAGATAGAGATGGCCGAGAGGATTATCGCCGGTACTGCCCGCAGCATGGGCATTTCGGTGGAAGGTTAGCGAAAAAAGTAGCCGTTTGCGAAAATGGCGGATTCTGGCCGATTTCGAATCGGTCAGTGGAACATTGAATCGATCTGGCGCGTTTTGCCAGTTTGTTGGTATCGGGGTCGTTATCGGGGAGACCTCAAGAAAGAGAGTGTTGAATGAAGAGAGGAAGAAAGTACAAAGAGGCATCGGCGAAAGTCGATCGCGAGAAGGCCTACACCCTGGCCGACGCGATTCGGGTGCTGCGGGAGACTTCTCACGCCAAATTCGACGAGACGGTCGAAGCCTCGGTGAGGCTTGGAGTAGATCCGAAGAAGGCCGATCAGATGGTTCGGGGGACTACCGTATTGCCCTTTGGAACAGGTAAGTCGATCAAAGTATTAGTGTTGGCCAAGGGGGACAAGGCCAAAGAAGCCGAAGAGGCGGGGGCTGATTTTGTGGGTGATGACGATTATATCGAAAAAATCCAGGGCGGTTGGTCCGACGTGGATACCATAATAGCCACTCCCGACATGATGGGGAAAGTCGGCAAACTGGGCAAGATACTGGGGCCGAAGAAACTGATGCCCAATCCCAAATCGGGTACCGTAACGATGGACGTCGGCAAAGCGGTATCCGCAGCCAAGGCCGGGAAAATTGAATATCGTCTCGATAAGACAGCCAATATTCAGGCAGGCATCGGTAAGCTTTCCTTCAACGATGAGCAACTTTTGGAGAATGTGAAGACATTTCTTGGGGCCATCATGAGGGCGAAACCGGCATCGGCCAAAGGCACTTATCTCAAGAACGCGTCGCTATGCAGCACCATGGGCCCGGGAATAAAGCTCGATCCGGCCGAGATTTCGGCCCTGGGAAGATAGAGGAATATTATGAACAAAGAAGAAAAAACACGAGAAGTCCAGATTCTCAAGGACAAATTGAGCAGGGCCGTGAACGTCATAATCGCCGACCATACCGGCATCAATGTCGCCGGCATATCGATTCTTCGTCGCAGATTAAAGGAAGGCGGGGCGGAATTTCGAGTGGCCAAGAATACGCTTTTGAAAATCGCTGTCGCCGACACCGATCTTGAGCAGTTGAATAAGCACTTCCAGGGGCCGACCTCGGTCGTTTTCGGTTACGACGATCCCACCGTTCCCATAAAAATCATATACGATTCCATCAAGGAATTCGAAAAGCCGGTCTTCAAATCGCTGTTTTATGAAGGAAAAGAATACGATTTCGGCTTCTTAAAGAGGCTGGCCGAATTGCCCTCGAAAAACGAGGTACTGGCCGGGCTAATCGGCACGCTCGACGGGGTAATAAGCCAGTTTATCAGCGTTATCGAAGGCGCGACACGGGAGTTGATAGGCACTCTCGATGCTCTGGCCAGGAGCAAACAATAAGGCGAAATGACCCGATCGCGGCTGCGCTTCTAAATCGTCTGCGGGAAGGCGATTTCAGCCGCATGAAGGTGGTTTTGAGTAGGATAAAAAGACAAATGAAATTTCCGGCGATTACCGGTAAAAACGAGGTGTTTTAAAGATGAGTGACAAAGTACAGCAGGCGTTCGATATTATCAAGGAGATGACGGTTGTCGAGCTCTCTGACCTTTCCAAGAAGATGCAGGAAGAGTTCGGGGTTTCTCCCGCGGCCGCGGCCCCGATAATGATGGCGGGCCCCGGCGGCGCAGGCGAAACCCCCGAGGAGAAGACCGAATTCGACGTAGTCCTGGAAAGCGCCGGCGATAAGAAGATTCAGGTTATTAAAGTTGTGCGCGAGTTGACCAGCCTGGGGCTGAAGGAAGCCAAGGAACTGGTTGACGGCGCCCCCAAGGCCATAAAGGAAGGGGTGACCAGGGAAGACGCCGAGGCCGCCAAGAGCAAATTGGAGGAAGTCGGCGCGTCAGTGGTGTTGAAGTAACGGGAAATATCAGGCCGGTTGCCTGATTATATGGAACGTTTGGGATATCTCCCATAGGAGGATTCTGTGAAATCAGCTTTGAAGGACAAGCGTATTAGCTTTTCCAAGCTGAAGGAAAACGTCGAGATGCCCGATCTTCTCGACGTTCAAATAGTATCATATGAGAATTTTCTCCAGCGCGACGTGCTCCCGGTGAAAAGGGAGAACGCCGGGCTTCAAGCTGTATTCACGTCGATTTTCCCGATTACCGATGTAAAGGAAATCTACTCCCTCGAATTCGTACAGTATACGCTCGGCGAGCCTCGTTACTCCTTGAAAGAATGCCGCGAGAGGAATATGACTTACGGGTCGCCCCTCAAGGCGACTTTGCGGCTGGTGGTCAGGGAGGCCGAAGAGGGGAAGGAGAAAGTTGTCAAGGATATTATCGAGAAAGACGTTTTCCTCGGCGAATTTCCTCTGCTGAGCGAAAGCGGAACATTCATTATCAACGGCGCCGAACGGGTAATTGTCAGTCAGCTCCATCGGTCTCCGGGCGTATTTTTCGATGATGAAGTCCATCCCAACGGGAAACAGCTTTTCTCGGCGCGGATAATACCCTATCGGGGATCGTGGGTGGAATTCACCCTCGATGTCAACGATATCATGTTCGTCCATATAGACTCCCGCCGCAAACTGCCCGCCACGACCCTGTTGCGGACACTCGGATTCTCAACCAATGAGGATCTCCTGAAGGAATTCTACAAATCAACCGCCGAAAAAATCTCATCGAAGAAACGCGACCGTTTTGTGGGTAAAGTCAGCGCGCAGAACGCCGTTAATCCGGAAACCGGGGAGGTATTCCTTCACGCCGGCAGCGAGATTACGGAGGAGATATTCCAGAAACTCAGCGATATGAAACTGGATTCGCTGAATATCATCGAAGTCGATTTCTCATCGGACGCGGGGATAATCAGGAATACCATCCAGAAAGATACCACAACTTCATACGAAGAGGCGCTGTTTAAGATTTATTCGTTGATAAGACCGGGGGACGCCCCCACGTTGGAATTGGCCAGGGACCTTCTGGAGAAGCGCTTTTTCAATCCCAACCGTTACGATCTGGGCGAGGTCGGAAGATACATGATCAACCAGCGGCTTCAGCTCAATATCCCGATGGACCAGACTGTGTTAACGAAAGAAGATTTTCTGGCTATCGTGAAATACCTGATCGCGCTCAGGGCCGGGCATGGTGACGTAGACGATATAGACCACCTGGGCAACAGGAGGGCCAGAACGGTGGGCGAGCTTTTAGCCAACCAATTTTCAGTTGGTCTCTCCAGAATGGCCAGGACTATTAGAGAGCGTATGAGCCTGCGCGACAACGAGCATATAACCCCGCACGATCTGGTCAACGCCAGAACGGTATCTTCGGTAATCGACGCTTTCTTCGGATCATCGCAATTATCCCAGTTCATGGATCAGACCAATCCGCTGGCGGAACTTACACACAAAAGACGTCTCTCCGCCTTGGGCCCGGGCGGTCTCACCCGTGAGAGGGCAGGTTTTAAGGTCCGCGACGTGCATCACACTCACTACGGGCGGGTTTGCCCGATAGAGACGCCGGAAGGGCCGAATATCGGCCTTATCGCGTCAATGGCCACTTATGCCAGGATCAATAAATACGGATTTTTGGAGACCCCGTACCGGGTAGTGAAAAACGCCAAGGTTACAAATGACGTGATGTATCTTTCGGCCGACGAGGAGGATCGATACATAATAGCCCAGGCCAACGCCGCCCTGACGGAAAACAGCAGATTCGAGGCCAGGCTGGTGAAATCACGGCATCACGGCGAGTTTATTCTTGCCAGGCCCGAGGAAATCAACTTTATGGACGTCTCCCCGAAGCAGCTCGTTTCGGTGGCCGCGGCGCTGATTCCGTTCTTGGAGCATGACGACGCGAACAGGGCATTGATGGGCTCCAATATGCAGCGTCAGGCCGTCCCTCTTCTGATAACCGAGGCCCCCATTATAGGAACCGGGATGGAGCTGAAAACCGCCGTTGATTCCGGGGCGGTGCTCATCGCCCGGCGAGGGGGAGTCGTGGATTACGTCGACTCCGAAAAAATCATTATCCGGCCTCTTCTAAGAGAATCGGAGAAGCTCATGCAGTTGGTGGAGGTCGATGAATACGAACTGGAGAAATTCAAAAGGACCAACCAAGATACCTGCATCAATCAGAAACCGCTGGTGAAGGCCGGGGATAAGGTGGAATCCGGAGATATAATAGCCGACGGGCCCGGGACCGCGGGGGGCGAGCTTGCTCTTGGCGCGAATGCCCTCGTGGGATTCATCCCCTGGCGCGGCTACAATTTCGAGGACGCCATTATCGTCTCCGAACGCCTGGTTTACGATGACGTCTTTACTTCCATACATATCGAATCTTTCGAACTTCAGGTGCGAGATACCAAGAGAGGACCCGAGGAAATAACCAGGGAAATCCCGAATGTTTCCGAGGAGGCGCTGCTGCACCTCGACGAGAGGGGCATTGTGAGACTGGGCGCCGAGGTGGAAGCGGGCGATATACTTGTGGGCAAGGTAACCCCTAAAGGCGAGACCGAGCTGTCTCCGGAGGAGAGGCTGCTGAGGGCGATATTCGGCGAGAAGGCGGGCGATGTTCGCGACGCTTCGTTGAAAGCTCCTCCGGGGATGAAGGGTATTGTTGTCGATACCAAGGTATTTTCGAGGAAAGAACGTTCCGAGGCCGCCAAGAAGCAGGAACGGGCGGAGACTCAGAAGATCAAGAAGAGTTTCGCCAAGCAGATCGATTATATAATCGGAATGCGCAACCGCAATCTCGAGGCCATACTCGACGGACATACGGCCAGGACCGTTGTCGACGACAACGGCGAGGTAGTGATCAAGGCGGGCACTAAAATCAAGGAGGGAAGCCTCGAAAAATGCAAAGCTCAAAAGCTCATCGCGGAGAACGGTTTTGCCAGCGACGAGAAGATCAACAAGAAGGCGATGGCGCTTTTGAAGCAGTCAGAGGATCTCATGCAGCGCAAAAACGAATTACAGGAAATTGAGATAGAGAAAGTCGTCAGGGGAGCGGAACTTCCCCCGGGAGTCGTGCAGCTGGTCAAGGTTTCGGTCGCCACCAAACGGGTTCTCTCCGTGGGCGATAAGATGGCCGGCCGTCACGGTAACAAGGGCGTGGTCGCCAAGATCGTCCCCGAA
>CAZDAH010000061.1:4818-11002 GCA_964503405.1 uncultured Ignavibacteria bacterium | reverse complement strand
CATGAACGTCGGGCAGATTCTCGAGACGCATCTTGGCTGGGCGGCTCAGGCTCTGGGCCTGAAATTCGCCTCCCCGGTGTTCGACGGTGCGACTATCGAGGAGATCAAACAGTATCTGAAGAAAGCCGGTTTGCCGGAAAGCGGCAAAAGCGTGGTATATGACGGCCGCACGGGCGAGAAACTTGATAACGAAGTCACTGTCGGGCATATGTATATGATGAAGCTCTCGCACCTGGTTGACGACAAGATTCACGCCAGATCCATCGGTCCATATTCGCTGGTAACCCAGCAGCCTCTCGGAGGCAAGGCCCAGTTCGGCGGTCAGCGATTCGGCGAGATGGAGGTTTGGGCGCTGGAGGCGTACGGCGCCGCTTACACGCTGCAGGAAATGCTGACTGTCAAATCCGACGACGTGACCGGCCGATCGCGCATTTACGAGGCTATTGTCAAAGGAGAGAATCCTCCGGAGCCCGGAATTCCGGAGTCGTTCAATGTTTTGGTCAAGGAGCTTCAATCTCTGGGCCTTGATGTTGATCTGGTTGAAAAGTAAGCGTTGTCCTTGAAGGATTTAAAATAAGGAGACTCTCGTGGTCGACCCTTTCGCGAAGAACCTGAAAAGGCCCTCGGATTTCGAGGCTATTAAGATCAAGATCGCCTCGCCCGAGGTTATCAGATCCTGGTCTTACGGGGAGGTAACCAAGCCGGAGACGATAAATTACCGCAGTTTCAAGCCTGAGAAGGACGGATTATTCTGCGAGCGCATTTTCGGTCCGGTCAAAGACTGGGAATGCAATTGCGGCAAATACAAGCGGATAAGGTTCCGCGGCATAGTCTGCGATCGATGCGGGGTGGAAGTCACTCAGTCAAAAGTGCGTCGGGAACGGATGGGGCATATCAATCTGGCAGTGCCGGTAACTCATATTTGGTTTTCCCATTCGCTGCCGTCGAGAATAGGCTACCTTCTGAATCTCTCGGTCCGGGAGCTTGAGAGGATCATTTATTACCAGTCTTACGTGGTCATCAACCCGGGCAGCACGTCGCTTAAAAAATTGGATATTATCTCCGAGGACGAATACTATGAGCTGGAGGACAGCGGCAAGGAACTTGTTGCCAAGATGGGGGCCGAAGCCATTCGAGATCTTCTTCGCCAGCTCGATATCGAGGAGTTGGCGGTTTCGTTGAGGGCGCAAGTGAAAGTCGAGACTTCGGTTCAGAGAAAGAAGGATACGCTCAAGCGGCTGAGGGTCATCGAAGCGTTCCGGCAGTCGGAAAACAAGCCGGAGTGGATGGTCATGGAGGTTATTCCCATTATCCCGCCCGATTTGCGTCCTTTGGTCCCTCTGGAAGGCGGAAGGTTCGCGACATCGGATCTCAACGATCTTTACAGGCGGGTAATCAACCGCAATAATCGTTTGAAGAAGCTTATCGAAATAAAAGCGCCCGAGGTCATTCTGAGAAATGAAAAGAGAATGCTCCAGGAGGCGGTCGACGCTTTATTCGACAACGGCCGGCGTTCCCGATCGGTGCGCGGCGATTCGAAACGTCCGCTAAAATCGCTCTCCGATCTGCTCAAAGGCAAGCAGGGAAGGTTCCGTCAAAACCTGCTCGGCAAGAGAGTGGATTACTCGGGCCGCACCGTGATCGTTGTGGGTCCCGAACTGAAGCTCGGACAATGCGGGCTGCCCAAGAATATGGCCTTGGAGCTTTTTAAGCCATTTATTATCAATAAGTTGGAAGAAAAAGGATTCGTTCAGACTGTCAAGTCCGCCAAGAGGCTGGTGGAGAGGGAACGACCCGAAGTATGGGACATCATGGAAGAGATCATCAAGGATCACCCGGTTTTGCTTAACCGTGCTCCCACTTTGCATTTGCTCGGAATCCAGGCGTTTTATCCCGTACTGGTTGAAGGCAAGGCGATCAGGCTTCATCCGTTGGTTTGCGCCGCGTTCAATGCCGATTTTGACGGCGACCAGATGGCGGTTCACGTACCTCTATCTTTCGAGGCTCAGTTGGAAGCGCGGGTCTTGATGATGGCATCAAAAAACCTCCTGCAGCCGTCGTCGGGCAAACCGGTGGCTGTGCCGTCGCAGGATATGGTACTGGGATGCTATTATCTTACAAAGGATAAAACCGGGGTGAAAGGGGAGGGAAAAGTTTTCGGCAGCCATGATGAGGTCATATACGCTCATTCTCAGGGAGCGGTGGATCTGCATGCCATAATCAAAATCTTCATGCCGGGCGCAAAAGACAAGTACATGAAGACGACGGTCGGCCGAGTGCTTTTCAATCAGATCATTCCCGGAGAGTTAGGATATTTCAACAAGGTGGCCTCGAAAAAAGCGCTGGAAGAGCTCATATCGACCGCATACAGGATTATCGGGGTAGACAAGACGGCAGATTTTCTTGATAATCTTAAACTGTTCGGTTTCGAATTTGCCACCACCGCGGGCATAACGGTCGGAATCGACGATATGGTGGTTCCCGACGAGAAAGCGAAGTTGATCGAGAAGGCCAACAAAGAGACCGAAAACATCCAGAAACAATACGAGCAGGGCGTTATCACCAATGGGGAAAGATACAACAAGGTGATAGATACCTGGACCAGAACGACCAGCGAGGTCGCGGAAGTGATGTTCGAGAATCTAACCAGGATGGACCAAGGTTTCAACCCGATCTATATGATGGCCGATTCCGGCTCCAGAGGATCGAAAGAACAGATAAGACAGCTGGCGGGAATGCGCGGTCTCATGGCTAAGCCCCAGAAGCGAATCACCGGACAGCTGGGCGAGATCATCGAGACGCCGATTACAGCCAATTTCCGCGAGGGTTTGACCGTGCTGGAATACTTCATTTCCACTCACGGAGCCCGCAAAGGCCTGGCCGATACCGCTTTAAAAACGGCGGATGCCGGCTACCTGACAAGGCGGCTGGTGGACGTCGCTCAGGACGTTATCATCTCAGAGGACGATTGCGGGACGATCCTGGGTATCGATATTGCGGCCCTGAAAGAGGGCGAGGAAGTCATCGAAAGTCTGAGCGACCGTATTCTCGGTCGAATGGCTCTTCTGGATATCTATGATACCATCACCGACGAGCTTATAGTCGCTGCCGACGCCGAGATCGACGAGGAAGCTGCGGCCAGAATTGAGGAATGCGGGCTGGAGAAGATCAGTATTCGCTCGGTATTGACCTGTGAGTCGAGGAGGGGAGTCTGTGTCAAGTGCTACGGCCGCAATCTTTCCATGGGTAAGATTGTAAATCACGGCGAATCGGTCGGGGTAATCGCCGCTCAATCGATTGGCGAGCCCGGCACCCAGCTGACCCTGCGGACGTTCCATATCGGCGGCACGGCAGCGGTTATAGCGTCGCAATCCCAGCTGACCACGAAAACCGCGGGCAAGGCGGTATTCGGGCGGATCAAAACCGTGCCTGGAGAAGTTCCGGATTCCTATATCGTGTTATCGCGCGACAGCGAACTTCGAATTGTCGACGAAAAAGACAGGACACGTCAGCGCTTCACGGTCCCTTACGGCTGTGTGCTGAAAGTGAAAAACGGTCAGATGGTGGGAAAAGACGACGTCATTTTCGAATGGGATCCTCATACCAATACTATTTTGACCAACAAAGCCGGCGTCATTGAGTTTGTCGACATTATCGAAAATGTCACATACCGCGAGGAGCTTGACGAATCGACTGGACTGTCGGCCCAGGTGATAATCGAAACCAAAGAGAAGGTATTAAGGCCCCACATCGCTGTAGTTGACGATAATGGCAAAAAGCTGGCTGATTACTCCATCCCGGTCGGCGCGCACTTGCACGTTAAGAACGGGCAGAAGGTCAAGGCCGGAGAGATGCTGGTCAAAATACCGCGGGAGGCTTACAAGACCAAGGATATCACCGGCGGTCTGCCCAGGGTGGCCGAGCTGTTCGAGGCGCGCCATCCCAAAGACCCGGCGGTTGTGACCGAGATCGACGGCGTGGTCGAATACGGCAAGATAGTAAGAACCAACCAGCAGATCATTATTCACGGTGAGCACGGCGAGGACAAGGAATACCTGATCCCACACGGAAAGCACCTTCTTGTGCACGAGAGCGATCATGTTCTGGCCGGCGACAGGCTTAGCGAGGGGCCGATCGATCCACATGACATTCTTGGGATCAAGGGTCCCAACGCAGTTCAAGAGTACCTTGTAAACGAGATACAGGGGGTTTATCGTTTGCAGGGCGTGAAGATCAACGATAAGCATATCGAGGTGATCATCAGACAGGTTCTCCAGAAAGTCAGGGTGCTCGATGTCGGCGACACCAACCTGCTGGAAGGTGAAGTCGTTGACAGAATTAAGCTTCTCGACGAGAACACCAGAGTGCAGAACGAAGGCGGGAATCCGGCCACATACGAGCCGCTCCTTCTGGGTATCACCAAGGCCTCTCTCTCGACCGAGAGTTTCATATCCGCGGCCTCATTCCAGGAGACCACAAGGGTATTGACGGAAGCTGCTATTAATGGAAAGATCGACCACCTGCTTGGTTTGAAGGAGAACGTTATTATCGGGCGGTTGATACCGGCCGGCACCGGCTTGGAGCGTTACAACCAGGTGGAGATAGTCGAGGACGAGAAAGCGGACGAAATCGAGAAGAAAATAGAGACAGTGGGTTAAAAAATTGCTTGACAGTCGTTTAATAGGATTTATCTTGTGAATCTGTATTTTTTGAAATGGAGGATGATTGCCGACGATTAATCAACTGGTCAGGAAGGGACGTAAGCGGGTATTGCGCAAGCCCAACACACCCGCGTTAAGGAGTTGTCCTCAGAAGAGGGGGGTTTGCGTGAGAGTTTATACGTCAACTCCGAAAAAGCCCAATTCCGCGTTGCGGAAAGTGGCCCGCGTTCGCCTGACCAATGGAATCGAAGTTACGGCATACATTCCCGGCGAGGGACACAACCTGCAGGAGCATTCGATCGTCCTGATCCGAGGCGGCAGGGTGAAGGACCTTCCCGGCGTGAGGTACCACATAATCCGGGGCACATTAGATACCACGGGTGTGGCCGACAGGAAAAAAAGCCGATCGAAATACGGGGTCAAGAGACCCAAGAAATCGTAAGAGGTTGAGTTGTCGAGGAGAAGCAGAGCGGTAAAAAGAGACAGGCTTCCCGATCCGAGGTTCGGATCGCCGGTGGTGACACAATTTGTCAATTGTTTGATGACCGGCGGCAATAAATCGGTCGCCGAGGGGATTTTCTACGGCGCCGTCGAATCTATCGACAAGAAGACTAATGACGGCGGGCTCGACGCTTTTCAGAAAGCGTTGAACAATGTCAAGCCGCTGCTTGAAGTAAAGTCGCGTCGGGTCGGAGGAGCCAATTACCAGGTGCCCGTGGAGGTCAGGCCGGCACGACGGCTGGCGCTGGCGATAAGGTGGCTGATTACTTACGCCAAGGCCAGATCGGAATACACAATGTCCGAAAAGCTGGCAGCCGAATTCCTGGCCGCGTCGCGCGGCGAGGGCGCCTCGGTGAAGAAGAAAGAGGATACTCACAGGATGGCCGAAGCCAACAAGGCCTTCGCTCATTTCCGCTGGTAGACGCGGGCAAGGTGAACTCGAAATTAATGAGGATCGACTAAATAATCGCTGAAAACCGGGAGTTATCCGCTGTCGCGGGCCCCTGGGTTTCGGGGCGAATTCGACAGTGGATTTTTTTATGTCAACGGACAGGAATTTGGAAAGACTGCGCAATATCGGCATCATGGCTCATATCGATGCCGGTAAGACCACGACCACCGAGCGGATTCTTTATTATGCCGGGAAGACGCATCGGATCGGTGAGGTCGACGACGGCGCGGCGGTCATGGATTGGATGGTCCAGGAGCAAGAGCGCGGAATAACGATCACTTCCGCCGCGACCACCATCTTCTGGAAAGACCATACCATCAATATCATCGATACTCCCGGGCACGTCGATTTCACCATGGAGGTCGAGCGGTCGTTGCGCGTTCTCGACGGCGCGGTGGCTTTATTCTGCGCGGTAGGCGGTGTCGAGCCTCAATCGGAGACCGTCTGGCGGCAGGCCGATAAATACAGGGTGCCGAGGATTGCCTATATTAACAAGATGGACAGGATCGGCGCGGACTTTTACGGGGCTGTGGAGATGATGAAAAATCGTCTGGGAGCGGAGGGTGTCCCG
>CAZDAH010000061.1:841-4808 GCA_964503405.1 uncultured Ignavibacteria bacterium | reverse complement strand
CACCGACGAGGACATCCCGCCCGATCTTTATGAGGACGCCAGAGCCAGGAGAGAACAGCTCATTGAGAAGATCTCCGATTACGATGATACATTATTGGAGAAGTTTCTAAACGACGAGCATATCGAGCCGGACGAAATCAGACGAGCTTTGCGACAGGCTGTTGTCGACTTGAAATTCTTCCCCGTATTATGCGGTTCTTCCTATAAAAATAAGGGCGTGCAGGCGCTGCTCGACGCCGTAGTCTGGTATTTGCCGTCGCCGCTGGATCTTCCCCCGGTCAAAGGCAATGATCCGGATAATGGCAAAGAAATAGCGCGAGAGCCGCTGGCTACCGAACCTCTTTCCGGTCTGGTATTCAAGATCATGACCGATCCTTTCGTCGGTAAATTGTCTTACGTGAGAATTTATTCGGGCAAGGTGCGCAAAGGCGAGTCCATATATAACCCCGTAAACAGAAAAAGCGATCGTATCAGCCGGATACTGGCCATGCACTCCAACAAGAGGGCCGATCTCACCGAGGCGTCCGCGGGCGACATTGTCGCCGTGGTGGGTCTTCGGAACGCGACAACCGGGGCGACCATCTGCGATCGGAAAAAGCCGATCATTCTGGAAGAGATGTCGTTCCCCAATCCCGTCATCTATATTGCCATCGAGCCCAAAACCAAGGCCGATCAGGAAAAGCTGGGCGACGCTTTGACGAAGCTATCCGAAGAAGATCCCACGTTCCAGGTCAAGACCGATCCGGAAACCGGGCAGACTATTATGTCGGGCATGGGCGAGCTTCATCTGGAGATCCTGGTAGACAGGATGCTTCGCGAATTCAAAGTGGCCGCCAATGTGGGCAAACCGCAGGTTGCTTTTAGAGAAACCATCACCGGGAAAGCGGAGGCCGAAGGCAAGTTCATACGTCAGACCGGCGGTCATGGGCAGTACGGCCATGTCAAACTAATCGTCAGCCCCAACGAAACCGGGAGAGGATTCGCGTTCGTCAACAAGGTTGTCGGTGGCACGATACCCCGGGAGTATATCCCGGCCGTCGAGAAAGGCGTCGAAGAGTCGTTGGAAAATGGCATTCTGGCGGGATACCCCATGGTCGACGTTAAGGTCGAGTTGATCGACGGCACCTATCATGACGTCGATTCGTCGGAGTTGGCCTTCAAGATAGCCGGTTCAATCGCCCTGCAGGAGGCGGCCAGGAAAGCGAAACCCCGCATCCTCGAACCGGTCATGGATATCGAGGTTGTAGTGCCTGAGGAATATATGGGCGACGTTATAGGCGATTTAAACGCCAGGCGCGGCAAAATAGCCGGCATGGTGCATCGTCCCGACGCCGTGGTCGTGGCCTCGCAGGTTCCGCTTTCGGAGATGTTCGGTTACGCCACCACTCTGCGCTCGTTATCGCAGGGGCGGGCAGTATATTCGATGCAATTTTCGCATTATTCCCCGGTGCCGGAGACTGTACAGGAGAAGATGGTGCAGCAGGTGCGGGGAGTATACGTGGGGCAGAGGAGATAATTTTCCAATGAATAAATTTCGGGAGATTTCCTGATGGCCAAGGAGAGATTCGAGAGGACGAAGCCCAATAGGCGTTACGGAGCGCTACGGAGCTACTTCTGCGCAATGTCATTGGTTGCTCTGATATTAGTTATGTGTCAATGTGACGATCATAAAATAATTACCGAAAAGCCTCCCGGCGTTATTACGGGATTGGTCCGGGACAGCGTTAGTGATATGCTTTTAGAAAATGCTTGGATCGGACCCGATAGCACATTTGATACAACGCGATTCGCGTTTTCTTTTACAGACTCCATGGGGCAATATAGGTATCCGACCCTGTCCCTCGATGGCTTATTGTTTAGCGGCAGGGAGGGATATTATACGAGTATGAGAGGATACCAAGTCGCGCACGGCGAGTCGATAATTGTTGATTTTTATCTAGAGCCCCGGTAAGAGTCTTTTTAAAGATGATTAGAAGGAATGAGAAATGAAAGTATGAGTACGATGGTACATTTAAGAATAGCAATACTGGCATATATCGCAATAGTATCTTTATATCGCGTAGAAGGGATGTGCGCGTCTACGAATACTCTCGTTATTTTGGATAATAAGGACCAGGAAGCGACCCAACGATCTATGGCAATCCTTGAAAATAGAGGATTTCGAGTGCGACATATTCTCTCGCGTAGAATTATTTTGGGATACTATGATTCGCCAAGCGAGAATATTTTACATTGGGATACGAATATAAAGTTTGTGTATAATAAATTTGATCGTGTTAATGATACAGAGAATATGGATAGCTTTGAAAAAAGACTCATCTCTATATGCAATCTTGTCCAAGATAGGCTGATGGAAACAGATGCCTTGGTCAAATTACCCCAGGAGACAATATCCCTGGCCGGGGATGTCAGAGAGCCTTTGAGAATTTGGAAACAGCGGAATCCGGGAATCCTGTCTTTAACCAATGCCTCGGATGCAACCTCTTCATATATGAGTGGAAGGGTGGCAATATCCTTGTTTTTCATGGAGAGTGCGGGGAATGGGGAAAACTGGAGCTCTGAGCAAGAAGATATTGCTCTCGCGGGGATAATTATTGGGTTGGATCGGTGGGCGGAATTTGCGTTTGATAATGATTCACCTTTATCATGGTTTTATGATATTCACTTGCAGGTGCCAACTTCATATGAACCAATTGAAGAGCGTAGCGTACCATATTACGACTGGACCCTGCCGCATTGGGAATTCTTATGGATGAACGACGCATTGGCATATTTAGGATACGCGGATGGCTGGGATGGAATTTATGATCTTATTCGGAACCTTCGTGTCAGTCTTCTTTGCGATTGGGCTTTTGTCAATTTCGTTGTCATGGACAGCCTGGATGAGGATCATAGGTTCGCAGACGGGTCTCCAGCGTATGCGGGCTTAGGGGGCCCTCACGCGGTCTTAACCTACTTTAATGCAGCGTGGGGGCCACAGAATATAGACCGGGTCGCACAACATGAAGTTGGCCATGTATTTGGTGCAGCCGATGAATATTCAGGTGGGTGCTCTCAATCAGATTGTACAACCGAATATGGATTTTTACATGTAGTAAACGGGAACTGCGAGGTGTGCAATTCCGATCCTGATCTATGTATTATGGGACCATATCTAGCCTTATCAGCATGCTACTGGACAGAAGGCCAAATTGGCTGGCACGATTATGACGGGGACCAGTGGAACGAAGCGCCGGATAGGAATACCCGCTGGAGCCAGAACATTTGGAACGTAAACCCGGGCGATATGATTGATATATTAGACAACCTGGGTCGACACGTGAGAAAGATTCCGGTTACTCCTGAAAATCATAATGTAAATCAAAACAATGAGGGATTTTATGTTTGGGATTGTACGAATTTCGCCGGAGAGAGGGTAACTTTTCAGATATACAATATTCAAGTTAACGGTCAGAATCGCCCCCAAATTACACCGGATACCGATGAATTCGTCCCAATTTTAAGCGGTCTAAGTTGCTCTGGGGGTATACTCCATTTCCATCTAACTGACGATGACACGGCGGGCGATTTTGTCAGGATTAAGATTCTGAGTCAGGGGCAAGAAGTTAGCAGACCGCTTTTCGATAAGCTTTTGTTTTGCGGACAACAGTCGATCGACTTATCCAGCATATTTCCGGGGAATTACGACGTTGAAATCAGGGCTTGGGATGCCGGCGGCAATGCGGCTTCTCCTTTATCAGGGAATATTACGTTAACTCCCCAAACTCCTACGGGAATTAGCGTTATTAATAATAGAAATTACGAGGAACAGTGGCAGAATGTCTTAATTCATTGGGACCCTGTCCCTCCCGGTATTGGCGTGGCGATTGAAAGAAGTGTTTATCCTTCGGGTGGATGGAGCGAGATCGGAAGGGTAACTGGGCAGGACTATTTTGAAGATAATACGGCGCTGGGAAGTGAGATGTAC
>CAZDAH010000061.1:0-831 GCA_964503405.1 uncultured Ignavibacteria bacterium | reverse complement strand
CTTTTATCAGATTCGCGCGTATTATGATTCATATTATTCTGGTTATGCGGGCTCATGGCCGCTCAGGGTATTGCCGCAGATGTGGATGAACTTCCTTGCATATGCGGGTTTATCCAACAGAGTCAGAGTAAGTTGGGATCCCCCTACACAGCAAAAACCGGGTACGTTATCTGAATACTGGGTTAGAAGAAAGCAGGGATTATATTCTGCCCATTATGGGCCGTTTCTTGGTTCTCCAGTATATGTTTGCTCCGAATTGAATACACCCTATGTGTTTGGAGTTAGGGTAAAAGATATATACAACAATTATAGTATCTACACCAAGCAAGATGTAACCACTGGCTCCTGGGATAATTGTCTCATCACCCCGGACGGATCAGAATATGCCAAAGATGGAGGTGAGGCTCCTGCAAGTCCAGACAAGACGGGACTATTTCAAAACGTTCCTAATCCCTTTAATTCTTCTACTTTGATAAGATACGGCCTAAAAGAGGGTTTAGAGGTTACTATTCACATTTACGATTTATCGGGTCGCGTTGTGAGTACTATTCCCAGAGGTTTCCAAGAAGCCGGTTTTTACGAATTCTTATGGGACGGTTCCAGTTCGGATGGAAAAGACATTGCCAGCGGCGTTTATTTCTGTATATTGGTCGCCGGTGAAAATCAGGAAGCAATAAAAGTCCTGTTATTGGGATGAATAGGCAATTTCGAAATATCGAGGAGTCCTGATGGCCAAGGAGAGATTTGAGCGGACGAAGCCGCACGTTAACGTGGGGACGATCGGTCATGTGGATCATGGCAAGACGACGTTGACGGCGGCGCTCACCATGG
>CAZDAH010000060.1:8924-17979 GCA_964503405.1 uncultured Ignavibacteria bacterium | reverse complement strand
CTGTGCAAGAACGGCATCACAATCGAAACTGAGATCAGGCGGCTCAAACCGAGTTCGGAAATAGTGATTCACAGGTTCGAGACTACGGAAGAGCTCTATGAGCATTTCCAAAGATCTTATATAGATATAATCTTCCTTGCCAGCGGCCCGGAAAAGGACTGGGTCAGCGACATGCTTCGCCGGATAAAGGCTCATCCCACTCTCATGTATATTCCCATTATGATCTACGCCCCGAATGCCGAGAAAAGCCTGATCGTCTCGTCCCTCAGGGAGGGAGCCGACGACTTCACGTCGGATGCCTGGGACGAGGAGATCATTGCGGCCAGGACGGAAATGCTCTTGGCCCGTTCCCGCCGCGACGTCAGCCTGAATCCCTCGACCCGTCTCCCCGGCCCCAATGCCATAGAATACGAGATAGACAGAAGACTGCAGAAAGGAGAAAAGCTGGCGGTCTGTTATGCCGATATCGACAATTTTAAGGCTTATAACGATTACTATGGATACATATACGGCGACAAGATGATCAAACTATCGGCCCACATAATCAGAAACGTGGTCTATGACCTCGCCCCCGACGGCTTTCTGGGTCATATCGGCGGCGACGATTTCATATTCATCATTCCAGCCGACAAGGTCAAACCGGTTTGCGAAAATATCATCGCGACATTCGATAGAATGATTCCGTTTCGCTATGCCGACGCCGACCGGGAGAGAGGCTGGATCGAGGTCGAGAATCGCAAGGGGGAAATTGAAAAATTCCCCATCATCACTCTCTCCATTGCGGTCATCATCAATCAGAAGAAGATGTTCAAGCACCCGGGGGAGATGAGCCACATGATGGCCGATCTGAAGAAATATACCAAGTCGCTCCCCGGCTCGAACTATATGGTGGAACGGCGCCGTAAATATTGATACCGATAACAATACCGTATTCAAGTCATTCGACGTTATAAATTGACATCGAATCGGTTTTTGTCTAACGCGCGGCGTCGCCCACCGTCAGCCCATCGCGTGAATAATAACTGTCGAGGATATCGTAGTTGTGCGACGGTATGAAGTCGATCTTGATCTTTGATTCGAGCTCGACCTCATAATCTATTCCCCCTCCCCAGGAGAAAGCCGCTTTGCTGCGAACCAGCGCGGTTGAGTCGGCCGGATCGACGTCGTCCCATTCAACCGTATACGTCGCGCCATTGACGAAATACCGCGGCGCCAGTCGTCCGGCTCGCAATCTTCCGTGACACTCGATATGAAATTTGGCCGCCTCGAAACCGGCGCCGGCGGCCGCCTCGGCGCGTTTGAGGGGATCCGGGGTCTCCAGCTCGTATTCGTCGATTCTTTGCCTATCTTCCGGGTTGCCTGATATGGTGGCCATAGTCAATGTCGCTGCCACCAATACCGCCAAAACGGAGAATATCAGAACTGTTGTGTCAACGCGCGTGCCGCTTCTGCCATCCATCCGAGGACCCCTTGTGAATTATGTGCAAAATATTGCAAAAATTAGATCGGTTCTTGTGTTCACTGGGCTGTTAACTTCTTTATTTTCAATAAAATACGTCATAATCGAACGATAAGAGTGCAATTATGATGCCATGCCATTGCCATGGAATGATGGTCTTATTGGATTCACCCGGTCTGCATGACTTACTCCGGATCGCTTATTTGAATTTTACCGCCGTGCCATAGACAAGAAGCTCGGCCGCTCCCTGCATAATAAACGAAGTGGAGAATCTGAGTGCGACTATGGCGTCGGCTCCCAGAGCTTCGGCCTCCGCCACCATACGATCGAGAGCCTGTTCGCGGGCTTCAGCCATCATCTTCGTGTAATCTTTCACCTCTCCGCCGATAATATTCCTCAAAAGGGCCGCTATATCCCGCCCAAGATGCCTGGCTCTAATAGTGTTGCCCCTCACCAGGCCGAGGACTTCGGCGATTTCTTTTCCCTCTATTTCGTTGGTGGTCACGATGATCATAATTCTACCTCGTCGTATCTGTCGTGTTTGCGGGCGAAAAGACGTTCTCTGATTATGGAAACCAGCAGTATAATCAACCCGCCCAATAACAGGGCCAGCCCTGCTTTCAAGAACAGCGGCACTGTCGGATCCAGGAAAAAGCCGTTCATTAATTCCCAGACGGCGAAGGCAATCATTATAATGATGCCGGCCGAAAGAAAAAGCCAGCCCAGGCCCCATTCCACCCGTCGATAAATACGCTGCCAGTATCCCTCCATGAGTCTCTCGGGAATATCAAAATATTTCATGTCGCTTGTAACCTCCTTGAGTTTTAGAAGCCTGGAATATTCGTGCCTGCATGAATCGCAGCCGACGACGTGATCTTCCACGTCCTTTTTCTGTTGGCCGTCCAACTCGTTATCCGCCAGTCCCGAAAGGAGTATTTTCATTTCATCGCAACTCATAAGCTCACCCCCCGTTTTTCGAGGATTTCCCGCAATTTGAGCCGGGCATAATAAAGCCTCGACATCACCGACCCCCGGGGAATCTCCAGAGCCCGCGAAATCTCCTCATAAGACATCTCCTCAAAGTGATTCAGGATGATAATCTCTTTGAATTTCTCGGGCAGTTCCCCTATGGCCTGCCAGACTTCCTGCTGCACCTTGTTTCTCTGGAATGCAATATCCGGCTGATCCTCACCGGACATAATCAATCCCTCGAAAGACTCAAGCGAAGCCGTGTGGCTGTTCTTGATCTTCCGATGTCTCAAATGGTTCTTGCATAAGTTGGAGAGTATGTGAAAAAACCAGGTCTTGAATGAATACTCAGGGTTGAACTTCCTCAGGTGACGATGCACCCTGATGAAAGCTTCCTGAGAAAGATCGTAAGCGTCGTCCGGGTTGCCGACCATGGCCCTGGCGAAAAAGAACGCCTGGTTCCGGTATCTGTCGACCAACTCTCTGAAAGAGCTTATCTGTCCCCGGATCGTCTGAAAGACAAGAGCATTATCATCGCTCTCGATTTCCCCGGCTCTTAGCCCCATTCTGCCTGCCGTTATTCCGGCCATTCTCAGCGGGTATTCGTTCATTCTGCGCTCCTGACAGGAACATATACCCGCACAAGGGACCTTTATTCAAACGTCTATCTGTATTCTTCATAAAGTTCCGTTTGAAACGATCTCAGCGGAATCCTGCGCCCCTCGATTACAACCTCTACAACCTTTGTCAACGGCTGCAGCGGGTCGCCGTCGAATATAACCAAATTGGCGATCTTTCCCGGTTCGATGGAACCGAGTTCATCATTTACGCCCAAAATCAGGGCCGGGTTGATCGTGATCGCTTTCAACGCGGCGGAAATAGAAAGCCCGTATTGGGCGGCGATCCCCGCCTGAAATCTCAGGTCCCTCACGTTGTGGGTGCTTCCGGCCATTATGGCGAAAAGAACGCCCGCCCGCTCGAGCAAAGCGGCATTCTCATAAATCGCCCCTTGAGACTCCATAGAAGCCGGCTGCGTGGTGATTGGTCCTAAAAGAAGCGGAATATTCTTTCTCTTTAAAACATCGGCGACCATGTAAGCTTCGGCCCCGGAAAGGAGGATCAATCTCAGATTGAACTCCTCGGCAATCCTGATGGCCGCCATGATATCGTCTTTCCTGTTGGCCAGGACAATCACCGGAATCTCGCCCTTGAGCGCCAGCAATATCGCTTCTTTTCCCAGGTCCCGATCCGGTTTGGATGGCGTCTTGGAATCCTTACCCCTTTTTTTCGCGGGAAGCTTCATGCTGGCTTCGTAGTCGGCCAGTTTTTTCGTGTAATCGTCCAGCCTTTCGCCGTACTGACGAGCGTCTATCAGGGTCTGTCTGAGCATGGCGATCAAACCCATCCTGGTATCTATTTTCTTCCTGGCCCGCCAGGCGCTTGTCGGTCTTTCTCCCAGGTTGATATGCAGCGCGGCCGGTGATTTCACCAGCATCTCATCCACCGTGGATCCGGACAACTCCATGACAGCGCTTTGCCCGGCTATCACGTTTTGAGTTCCCGGAGCGGCGAGGACGGTGGTAACCCCCTCGATCCGGGCTACGGGAATGAGTTTCGACTGAGTGTTGAACGCGTCGATAACCCGCACCTCTGGAGTGATCGGACTCGATTTTTCATCCTTGTCGACAGTCGACTCCGTCTCGCTTATTTCGACCAGGCCCATTTGATTATAGGAATCGAAAAGTCCGGGTGTAATAGTCATCCCGGCGGCGTCGATAACCTCCGCGCCCGATGGTATGGCCACGTCTTTGCCGATCGCGGAGATTCTGTTGTTCTCTATCAGTATCACTCCGTTTTCCATAATGCCGTCGGACATGGTGAAAACACGGCCGCCTCTTATGGCCAGTATCCAGGCGTTGGCGGTGGCGCTCGACAAAAGCAAGAGAATAAGTCCCAAAAAAAATTTACTTTTCATGGCCGCCCCCCGGCATAGACGGTTTCTGCGATCTGTCGAAAATGATCTCGCCGTCGATTATGGTCATCTCGACCAGCGAATAAATGTTGAACGGATGGCCCGAGAGAATGGCGATATCGGCGTCTTTTCCTTTCTCGATGGAACCGATTCGATTCTCAAGGCCCAGCGTCCAGGCGGGATTGATGGTTAGCGCCTCCATTGCCTTCCGGCGATCCATGCCGTACCTGACCGCTTTTGCCGCGTCAAGCCATAGCCTTTGAATCTGGTCTCCCGAATCGGAGTGGAAAACCACTTTGGCTCCTTTTGAAGCCAGAATTCCGGGAGCCTGGGGGATTCCCTCGAAAGCCTCGACCTTGAATCCCCACCAGTCGGTCCAAGTGCAGGCTGCTATATCCCTTGCCGCCAGCGTATCGGCGATCTTGTAGCCCTCGAGAGTATGTTCGAAACTCCTGATCTTGAATCCGAATTCATCGGCCACAGCCATCATACGAAGCATCTCGTCTTTGGTGTAGCAATGCACGTGAACAAGGAATTCGCCTTTGAGCACTCCGGCCAACGCCTCCAGCTTGAGATCCTGCGACGGCTGTTCATCTTTATCTTTTTTGGCGCCGTAATCGTCCCATTTTCGAGCGTAGTCCATGGCCTTGACAAACCAGGCGCGCATCATGGCGTAGTTCCCCATCCTTGTCGACGGCATTTCGTTTCTTCCGCCGTAAACTCGCTTGGGGTTCTCCCCCAAGGCCATCTTCATGCCCGCGGGCGCTCCCTTGAACTCCATTTCCTCGGCGGTCCGGCCCGGTTTTAGCTTGACCACGAAAGCCTGCCCGCCGATAAGGTTGGCCGAGCCGGGAAGCGATTGAATAGTGGTCACCCCTCCCGCAACCGCCCTCTCGATTGCCGGATCGTCGGCGTTAAACGAATCCTTGGCCCGCACCTCCGGCGTGATGGGATGAGTCATCTCATTGCCGTCGTCGTGAGCCGGCACGCCGGGCCATGAATATACACCGATATGAGAATGGGTATCGATAATTCCCGGCATCACAAACTTGCCGGAGGCATCGACAATTATGGCTCCATTCGGGGCCTTGAGGTTTTTGCCGACCTCCGAAATCTTCCCATCTTTCAGCAGCACGTCGCCATTTTCGATGGTTTCTTTGGTAATTGTACTTACCGTGCCCGCTTTAATCAGGATGGGTTGCGAAGCGAACACCGACTTATAGCCGATAATGGCGAGTAGGACAATTGACGGGAAAAATCTTGATCGCATATCCGTTACCTCAAGTCATTAAGCTCTTGGTTTGGCCAATCTGAACAATCCGACAGCCAGCGCCGTGAATATGACCGCGGCCAATATCATCGATAGCATCTCACCGCCCGGCAGATGTTCCCAGACGAGGGCCATGGGCATTCGCATGGCGTCGAGAAGGAAATCGCCGCCGGGAAGAGGTATTACTGCCGTAAAGGCGAGTATAATTCCGACCACTCCGACGCCCGCAACAAGCCCTGACGAAAACAGCACTCCGTTGTCGGTCTCCGATGCTTTCTCCGCCGACTTCTTATCCCGGTAATGTCTCAAGAGCCCGCCAACGAATATCGGCGTTGTCGTTTCCAGGGGAAGGTACAATCCCACCGCGGCCGGAAGCGACGGAATCTTGAACAATTCGAAAACGGCCGCGATGGCCGCTCCCACTCCGACCAGAAGCCAGGGAATGTTCTTGTCGATAACCCCTTTGACCACAAAACTCATCAACGTCGCCTGCGGTGCGGGCAATTCGGCTCGTCCGGTCATCGGCGACGGGGCCTCGGCGAAACCGTAAGCGTTATAAAGCATGATCAAGGTGAAACCAAGCACCGCTGCCGACGACAGCACTCCGATTAATTCGCCCTGCTGCTGACGACGCGGAGTGGCCCCGATAAGAAAACCTGTTTTCAGATCCTGCGACGTATCGCCCGACGTGCAGGCGGCCATGCAGACGACGGCGCCTATGGTTAACGCGGCGATCTTGGCCGGTCCAGTTGTCAAACCGAATGCCACGAAAATAATCGAGGTTCCCAGGAGAGTTGCTATGGTCATACCCGATACCGGGGATGATGTAGACCCCACCAGCCCGACAATGCGAGAGGCCACGGTAACGAAAAAGAACGAGAATATGACCACCAGAAAAGCCGACAGGATCGAGGTACCGGCGTTCATCTGTTCCAGACCTAATGCCATGGCTATTCCAAGGACAACTACCGTTACGGCCGAAATCCAAAGCACGACCTTAATCGATAGATCCTGATCGGTGCGGATTTTGCCGGAATTCCCCTGCCCCGACATCAACTCTTTAGACCCCAGCTTGAATGATTCGACGATTGTCGGAATAGCCCTGATCAGTGTGATAATTCCGCCGAAAGCGACCGCTCCCGCCCCGATATACCGTATGAAATAATTCCAGATATTGCCCGGCGACATATCGCCCACACTGTGGATCCCTCCGGCGGCCAGAGCGGCAACCGCTTTTTCGTTAAGGAATCGGAACATATTCCAGTTGTCGCCAAACTCGCCGATTATGGGAATGAGAATTATCCAGGCAATTGCCCCGCCGGCCACCATTATGGTCGAGATTCGCCTTTTGAGTATATAGCCCACTCCCAGAAGCGCCGGGGCGGCTTCCAGCGACACTACCATTTTCCTGACGAAAAATATCGGAACCTCCACAGTCCCCGCGAACGCGGTGAAGCCGTTTTTCAATAATTCGATTAGAGCGCCTATGCCCAATCCGCCGAATACGTATCCTGCCGATGTTCCGCCGATATCGGACGACTTGATGACCTCGGCGCAGGCGGTGCCTTCCGGAAACGGCAGTACGTTATGTTCCCTCTTGATCAAATACTTGCGGAGGGGGATCATGAAGGTGACGCCAAGGACGCCTCCTATAGCGGCGATGATCATGATGGTGATGACTTGTGCGCCGTAGGCCGGATTCCAGCCAAGCATAAACATGGCCGGAATAGTGAATATCACCCCGGCCGCCAGCGATTCGCCTGCCGATCCTATGGTCTGCGACATGTTTGTTTCCAGCGGCGATCCCCTTTTGGCTTTTAAAAACTTATGTAGAAACGCGAATATCGCCACCGACATTACCGAAACGGGAATCGACGCCGAAATTGTCAGACCGGAAATAAGGCCCACGTAGGCGTTGGCCCAGGCGAACACAATCCCCAGGAGGGTGCCGATAATGACCGATTTCCACGTGAACTCGGGCGGCGCTTGATCATGCTTGATATAGGGTTGAAATTCTTGATCGGTCATATCGTCTCCCTTTCGATTCTTATTGTGGATACACTACTGCGATATTCAATTCGGGATGATGTCCGGCCGAAGGGTGCTCTGAGGATCGCATATAGACAGAACTTGGCCGGCTCTCGTCTATGAGCTTGATCATCATGGGTCCTGGCGATCTTGCCGCCAGCCAGTTGGCCGCTATCCTGGCGATATCGAAATGTACCCAGCCGGTGGTCAGGCCCTCGACCGACACGGTATCCGACGAGACCTGCCCCCATGTTCCGCCCGGACCCCCGGGCCAGGGATTGAAACCGTTAGCAGACCAGCTGGCCGAATTCTCGTCGAATATATGTTCCAGATTGAAAACGGCCAGACTCACCGAGCCCGACGTAAAAACCGAGTCAATGTAGATCGATAGTGTCGCCTTTTCGATCTCCGCGGGCATTGAGTCAGGGGCCGGAAAATACGATTGCCACCCGAACGAAAATCGAATCAGGACCCTGTTAACCGTATCAGGGGCGCTGCCGGATGCCAGCAAGACGGGGCTGCCCCCGAATGTTTCCGTGGAATCTGGGTAAGAAATATAAGTATCCATGCAGCCGAAATACGAGGGGTCAGGATAGACCCCGTCCTGAAACGACGTATCCTGCCTGAGACCGTGGCGCAGGACGATGTTGAAGTTTGAAATGGCAATTCCTGCTTCTATCAGTATCGAATCGGCGTAGGAAATATACCCGGGCCTTTCCGCGAGCAGATAGTAAGAGGTATAAAGATCTTTAACCTTTAGGTTCTCAAAAGCGAATTGATGCGTCTGCGGGTCGGACATCGTCTCATACGCCGCGATCTCGCTTGTCGCGTTAAGATATGCCCAGTTCTCCCCCGGTCCGGGGTCAGGATCCAGAGTTACCGTGCCGTAAAGCTTGCCCGGCGGTTCCTTGAGAGGCTTCGAGCAGGAGCAGATCGCGAAAAAAGAGCATAAACAAAAAAAAGGAAAAAACCTCGACAAAATCACAGACAAATTTTATGCGTCGAAAGCGCAAATGTCAAGGGCAATCAGCCTCAATTTTGCCGCGAAAAGGTCGATAAATTAATAAAAGATAAAGAGGTTAGCTATGGATATTATCCAGCAAAAACTCGTATGGTTGATGGGCAGCGGCGCAATTCTGATCCTGCTTTTCAAGCTGAATCTTCGCCGGGCGGGGGTGAACGAAGCGGTGCTGACACGGGTGAAAATCGGGTTCGCCTTGCTCTTCGCCGGGTCGCTTATGGGAATTATAACCAAAATCGGCATGTCTACAGGCAGGCTCTCCCCGTCAGGTCAGGCGCTTTTTTTCGAATCGATAGCCGGGTATGTGCTCGGATGGGCCTTTGTCGTCGCCGGTGT
>CAZDAH010000060.1:8232-8914 GCA_964503405.1 uncultured Ignavibacteria bacterium | reverse complement strand
TGATTCGCTGGACTAAAGGGTTCTTCGACCGTAAAGGCAAACCTCTGGTCACTATAAACGCCAGGGTTATCACTGAAAAAGTAGCCTCGTCGCTCATAAAAGGCAATCGTCCTTCCCAGATGCTGGACTCAATCGCCGGCGAACTCGCCGAAATTCTGGAATGTCAGGCTTTGTCCCTGCACAAGTACGACCTTGAGAATGGATTGCGCCTGGCATACGATTTCGGCCTGTCTCCGGGACACAAAGACCTGATAACCTCGCCGGCGGATCGGAATCATATGTTCTGGACAGCGGCCTCGACGGGCCAGGCGGTCGCCAGCGAAAAAGATCTTGTTTTCGGTGACGGCACCAGGCTGTCGTCACGGGAAGGACCCCTCAGAAACGCTATCAGCGTTCCAGTAAGATTCGAAAATAATACGTTGGGCGTGCTGACCGCTTATCGCTCCGACAACAATCCTTTTATCGACAACGATCTCGACCTGCTGGAAATAATGGTGAACGGCCTCGGAATCTCGCTGGAGAGCGATATCTCGGAGAAGAAGTATGACATGGTTTCTCGTTACCGGGAAATGCTCGTACTCGCGGCCCGCCCTTTCGAGAACGGCGAATCGCTGATATCCGCGTTGATCAAATCGGCCAAGCTCATTCACGGTTATGTCCCGTTCAAGATGATGACGTTATT
>CAZDAH010000060.1:4235-8222 GCA_964503405.1 uncultured Ignavibacteria bacterium | reverse complement strand
ACGTTATTCATGCACGGCGACGGGGATCCTCAAAAATCTGATTTCAAACTCTCCACGGGTGGAACAGTGGCAATCAGGAGCGGCTATTTCTCCCCGAAAAACTACCCGGAGCTGAATCGTGCGGAACGGGACTCCAAAGGATGGGAGATAGGCGCCCGGGGAATTACCACAAGCCGCGATAAGAAAAGTTACATGTTCGATATATCCGGCGGAGGTCGTCTTCTGGCAAATCTGAAAATCGACCTCGGAGATCCGGCCGGCAAATCGTCATATATGCCTCTCCTGGGATCGTCCCTTTGCCAGAGAATCGGGGAACGGCTTTCGGAAACTCGAAATGAGAAATCGCTTGAAAAAACCGGTCAATGGCTGGGAGCCATGGAGTACTTCCAGACCAGAGGGCTTCAAACGTCGAACATTCAGTCTTACTTGAAGGAACTTTCCTCCTTGATTGTCGATCTCGCCCCGGCGACATTCAGCCGGATCATCTTCACCGATAGCAGCCGGAAACAATTCAGGACCGTGGCTTTGGTCCAGGCCAGGGAATTGAGCTGGCCCGCTAACGATACCTCGAGTATCTCCCTGCCGCGAAACGCTCTTCACCGCAAAGCTGTGGATTCCGGCGCCCTTGCTCGATTCGGACCGATGAATGATATGGACGGCATTCTCGGAGTCGAGGAACTGCGTCATTTGATGCCGAAGAGGATAAAGCACGGGTTGATCGTGCCGCTCTTCATGGGCAAAAGGACGGTCGGCGTGTTGACCGTGGGCGAAGCGCGGGAGCACGTCAGGCACGCCCTGAACGGAGAGACTGAATCGTTTATCAGGTCGGTCGCCGCTTTGATGTCCATGGTGCTGACCTGGCACAAGGATAAACGAAACCTCATTAGCACCGAAGGGAAAAAATCCCTGAAGTTTATGAAGAAAGAATCGACCGCAAAATCTCCAGACGAGATTTTCGGCTCCAGCCTGAGGACACGCCTGAACGGGCCGCTGGCGAGTATACTGGCCTCCTGCGAGTTTCTCAAGAGCCGGGAGGACGATTACGATCGTACCGGTATCGATCATTACCTCGGGGTCATACAGCGGAGCGCCGCCAGAATTCACGACATAACGCAAAAACCCGGGGAAAAAGTCAGTCTGTAGTTTAAGTAGGCGCTGATAATGCGGGTAATTCTTGCTCACAAAACACTCTTTAAGAAAGCGGCATTCACCGGCTTACTGATCATTATAGCCTCAATCGTGCTGTTTATCTCCCTGGGGCAGGCGATTCTCGAAGGGCCGGAAGATTATTGGAATAAAGAAGCTTCTGAGTATTTCAACCGCGTGGAGCACGGCGCCATCCATCTGATGGAACGTCGAGCCGATTCAGCCGCTCAGACGCTGACCGCCAGGATCGGACCCTCGATCAACCCCTCGGAATCTATTACCGAATACCGCAGGGAATTCCAGAGGACCCGCAACGAGGATCTTCGATTCTGGCTTCTCAATTCGGCCGATGATTCAATGTATTATACCTCGGATGACGAGTCTATCGGGGTTTCCGAAATTATCGATATTATCGGAGCTCGGGATGAAGGTCAGTTTCGGGCGATTATCCGCGGCGAGTTTTATCTGATAGCCGTATCGCCGGTGACTCTCGTGGCCGGAAAAAATAAGGGCCGTTGGGCCCTGGTGACGGCCGCCCCGGGAGAATCGGTCTATAAAAACCTGGACTGGGATAAGAGAATTTCGCAGTATGACATGGGAACTCTGAAGCTCGATAACAATTTCGAGAATGAATCATCAGAGTCCGCCGTCTGGATGCCGCTGCGTTCCAGTCAGGGAACTGAAATCGGGAGAGCCCGCGTAAGAACCATATATCGATCTTTCGCCGATAAATACCTCTGGGGCTGGCAGGCGACGCTGCTGAGTCTGCTTCCGATACTGTGCGTCGTGCTTTTCCTGTACATAATATTCCGATATTTTTCTTCCTTCTCGGATCATTCCGTGGCCCTGGCCAGATTGCTGCGTTCGGACCGGTCGGGAGTGGAGATATTTCGACGCGACCAGCATGTCATGGAAACTTATATGCCCGAACTTGCCGGGCTTTTCAGTCTTGCCGGCGAAAGCTCGGCCGAGAAGATGTATTTTAAAAAATCGTATGAACAGATAGGCATGATTCTGGAGGTCATTAACGACAGGGGTTTCGACGGCAAATCATTAAGCGACATTCTCGAGTTCCTGTTGAAGGGGATGCCCGATTACGGAGCGGTAATCTTCACAAACGGTCAGTCGTCCGAACCGTCGACAGCTCTCTGCAAATTTAACGTGGGCGATGAGATCGTCAACGCCCTGGAAAAGACCCCGAAGGGACAGGGTTTCCTGAAGATCGCCGCCAGACAGCCGCGTCGGACCGGATTGAAGGACATCCAGGAGACTTCCCCGGAAATCGATCTCGGAGAGTTGTTTTCGAAATATGCCGCTGTGTATATAATACCGCTCGGAGTGAAAGGAAAGCTGCTCGGGATCCTGCTTATGTTATCGTTGGAGAGCGAGCGGGAGATCCAGCTCTTCTCGAGCTTATCGGAGACGCTCGTGCAATTGATCGCCATCCTGACACGCGGAGTATTGCTGGAGAAAGACAAGCATTTTCGCGCGGACGGATCCCGGATATTGCAGGAGACGTCGCTGGCGATATCGTCCACCCTCGATCTGTCGTCTGTATTGCGAATTGTCGCTCACCGCCTTACAGATTACACCTCGGCTACGTACTGCATGATCCTGCTCAACGTTTCAGGAAGCGAGGCGATCGAGGTAGCCTCGTTTTTCAGCAAACGACGGGAAGGCGTGAAGGCGCCGCCGCTGGACAGGCTGAACCTTGCGGAATACCCGGGACTGGCCAGGACGATTTCCGCTAATCAGGCGACAGTGCTCGACCGGCGGGATATCGAGGACCTGTCCGCGGAGGAACGGGCATTCTTCAACGGCGAATCCATCGAGAGCCTGACTGTACTGCCCATTGCCCACTCCGCTAAATTCATCGGGTCGATAGTTCTTGGCGAGGAACGCGCGCGGGCCAGAGGATCCCTTGGCGGGGACAAGCTCACCATCATCCAGGCCATTGCCTCGCAAGCGGCCTCGGCCATAGAAAACGCGCGGCTTTACGGCTTCATCAAGCAACAGGTCGATCAGCTGACCGCGTCATACAACGTCAGCGCGATCATCAACTCGGAAATCGAGATAGACCATATGCTCAATCGTGTCCTCGACGCCACCGGAGAGTATCTCGACTTCGATTTTTCCGTCATATACAGCGTGAACGGCGAAAAGGGAACGCTCAGGCCCCTGGCTTACAGAGGTTTCACTCCGGATTCGGGAATAGACGGTATATTACAAATTAGCAACAACTCGGTACCCGGCCTGGTGGCGTCAATAGGGGAGTCCGTCATTATCGACGATACCCGTCTCGATTCCAATCTCCAGTACTCCTTCCCCGGCGCGTTATCCGAGCTGGCCGTGCCCATCAGGATTTCAGAAATCGTGGTCGGAGTTTTTTGCGTGGGCAAGCATAACCGCAATTCATTCAGGAATATCGATGAAGAATTCCTGCAATCGCTTGCTTCCCAGATTGCCGTGGCCATGGATAAAGCCGAGCTTTTCGAAAAAGAAAAGGAACGTTCCAAGCGGCTCAAAATTATTTATGAGTTCTCGAGGCAGATGTCCAAGACATTGAACGTATCCGAGGTCCTGGAGCTGGCCGCCGATTCCATCCGCGACACTTTCGGATGCCATCTTGTTTTCATCATGCTGAAAGAAGGCCGAACCGGAGAATTCCACCTGGCCCAGGAATCATCCCTGAGCACAATGAAAGTCAACGGCCTCGACTTCAAGGTCACCGAAAACAACCTGCTGGGGCGAACAATCAACGCGGCCAGAACTCTCTATTGCGGCGATGCGTTGGACGATACCGACTATTTCCCGGGCGTCAGGGGACTCCGCAGCGTGGTC
>CAZDAH010000060.1:236-4225 GCA_964503405.1 uncultured Ignavibacteria bacterium | reverse complement strand
GCCGGTAACGTCCGGGGAGAAGGTAATCGGCATCCTCGGCCTGGGTTCGGTATCTCCTAACAACTTTTCAACCGAGGATATCAATACGGTTGAAGCGATCGGCGATATTCTGGCGGTGGCCATCGAGAAATCGTCCCTCTTCAGAGAAACTACCGAAAAAGCGGAACGCCTGAGCCTCATTGACAAGATCAACACAGCCATATCCACCGCCCTCGATCTGGACAGTTTCTTCAATGTGGTGGCCAAAGCGGTGACCGACAACGCCGGCTACAGGTGGACTCTTCTCGTTGTTCCCGACGGTAAATCTTTTGCCTGCAAGGCCGGTTACTCCCCGCAGTCTCTCGGAGAAATTTACCCCGCCCCGGTCCTCGAGCTCTTGCGATATAAGTTCAAGAACGTATTCGACACCAAAGCGCCCGAATTCGTTTCCTTCTCCGAATTGGCGCAGTTGGGACGGCCCGAACTTCTGCAGCCCATAATCGACGCCGGTATCCGTCACCTCGCCCTGCTGCCGATAGGCGTGTCGGAAAAATGCGAGGCCGTGCTGGCGGTCGGTTCGACAAGAAAAGACGGATTCACAGTCCAGGAGCTTTCGTTGCTGCATGATATAACGGTCCATCTGCAGATCGCCTGGCAGAACGCCCGTCTTTATGAACAATTGAAAACAGCGTACCGGCAGCTTCAGGAAGCTCAGGATCAGGTTATCCAGACAGAAAAATTAAGGGCCCTCGGCGAAATGTCATCCGGCGTGGTTCACGATTTTAACAACATCCTGGCCGCTATTCTGGGACGTGTTCAGCTTATGATCAGGAAAATGAGCGGTATCGACGACAAAGAATGGCTGAGATTCTATGAAAAGAATCTCTCGGTCATCGAAACGGCGGTCAAAGACGGATCCACAATTTTGTCTCGTATCAGCGAGTTCACCAAGAAAAAGCCCACGGAGAGATTCGTCGCCCTCCGCATCCATGAGATTCTTTCCGACGTTATCGAATTGACCAAGCCGCGCTGGCACAACCAGGCCATAGCCGCCGGGAAGAAGATCAAAGTTTCCAACGCATGCCCCGATAATATCCAGGTCAAGGGAAGTCCCTCGGAAATGAGAGAGGTTTTCACCAATCTTATAAACAACGCCGTCGACTCCATCGAAAAAGACGGATTAATCGAGATAAGGGCGGTTGCCCGCGAGGACGGATGTTCAGTAGTGGTGGTCGAGGATACCGGGCACGGCATGACAGAGGATACCCGAAAGCGAATATTCGAACCGTTCTTTACCACCAAAGGTAAAAGCGGCACCGGCTTGGGCCTTTCTGTTACATACGGCATAATCAACAGGCACGGCGGACAAATCGACGTCGAATCCCAGGTGGGAGTCGGCACAAGTTTTAAAATAACGCTGCCCGCCTGCGTCACGGCCGAGACAGTGGAAGAAGCGCGGGAAGCGCCCCCCGCGGAATTCGTCAAAGGATCGATACTGGTTGTTGACGACGAAGAAAGCCTTCGCGAAATCCTCTCCGAAATTCTGGTGTCAATCGGGCATTCGGTCGATCTCGCTGCCGGCGGAAAAGAGGCCCTGGAGAATCTGGCCGCCAAATCCTATGACCTGGTAATAACCGATCTCGGCATGAACGATATCTCCGGCTGGGAATTGGCCGATATCATTTATTCCTGGAATCCCGAGACAAAAGTCGTGATTGCCACGGGCTGGGGCGCTCAGATAGAGCCGGGCAACCTGGCGGCCCATCATGTCAACAGCGTTATCAGCAAACCATTCAGGATCTCGGATATAACAAGAATCGTCAATGACGTTATGACTCGATCTCGGGACGAGGTGTCTGTTGCAGAAGTTTGATTCCACAAGATTCACTTCCGTCGGCCCCATATTCAAGGTGACCTGCAGCCGGGCCAAGCAAAGCCTTGACGCCGAGGTCCTGGTTGTCATGATGTCCAAAGTCGACCAGCCCGAATTCGATTTTCATATCGAGGACGAAAGCGGTCACGTGGACTCGTCGCGCATATACTACAACTTGAAATCAGTCGATCCTGACGCCTGGAGCAAGTTGACAACGATCTCAGATACCAAGATATTGGAGAAAGGCCAGGCTGATGAATTCACAAAAGGATTCATGGAATCCATCGGGGCCGAAATTGTCATAATCAGCCCCCTTTTCACCGAAAACACCGGATTCGGGTATGTGATCTGGGGATGGAAAACCGAACGGGAGATACCCAGGGACATCGTGTCTCGGGCCGGACTGATCGCCGAGCAGATTGCCCTGTCGCTGTCGGCGTCAGTAAGCGAGAAACGGTCGCAGGAGCAGGGGGAGAAACTTGCCGCGCTCCTCGAGCTGTCCACGTCGATTTACTCCACCCTGAATTACAAAGAAGTCCTGCATAAGGCGGTGAAGCTCTCCATGGAGATTGTCGGAGCCAACGGCGGCACAATATTCCTGCTTGATAAAAACGAAAACGTGCTGCTGCCCTTGGTAACGATCGACGAGGATCATGCCGAGGCCATCAATTCGATGAGATTAAAACCCGGCCAGGGATTAACCGGCTGGGTCGCTGAGACGGGAGTCGGCCTGATCTCAAACCACAGCGAGAATGATCCTCGTTCCGTGCACGTGCCGGGAACCCCGGTAGACCACGAATCCCTCATAATCGCCCCGCTTACGTTCTCGGGTAAAGTCATCGGGGTGATTACCTTGCGCGACAATGCCGGCAAGATATTCATCCAGGAGGACCTCGAGATTCTGACCATTTTCGCCAGGCAGACTGCCGACGCCATTGAAAATGCGAGGCTGTACGAAAAACTCGAAAAAGCCTACGACGAGCTCTCGGCCACCCAGGAGAAACTGATTCTGGCCGAGAAACTAAAAGCCCTCGGCGAAATGGCCGGGGGAGTGGCTCACGATTTTAATAATATTCTGGCCACAGTGCTGGGCAAGATCCAGCTGCTGGTAAGAAGAATCTCCGATCAGGACATAAAAAGCGAACTCGAAGTCGTCGAGGAGGCGGCCCTGGAGGGAAGGAGGACAGTCCGGCGCCTGCAGGATTTCACCCACGTTTCCTCAAAATCGAGGCATGCCAACATCGATTTGAACAGCGTGGTCAGCGAGGCGATCGAGAATACAAAACCCTACTGGAAGAGCACCTCTCTGAAGCAGGGAGTCACCATTAACGTTCAGCAGGACTTGCGCGCCATCCCCCCGATCGAGGGCAGTTTCAATGAACTGAAGGAAGCAGTCTCCAACATTATTCTGAATTCGGTCGACGCTCTCAAGCAGGGCGGGAATATTATGATCGAGACCGGCGAGATCAACGACAAAGTCTACCTCAAAATCGCCGACGACGGAATCGGGATGGACGAGGATACCAAGAACAAGATGTTCTTCCCCTTTTTCTCGACCAAGGGAGAGAAAGGCTCCGGTATGGGACTGGCCGTCGTATACGGTATCCTGTTCCGGCACCAGGCCGAGATCGCGGTGGAATCGTCACCCGAAAACGGTACGGAATTCTGCCTGAAATTCAATCGGGCGACTGAAACCGAATCTGTTAAGGCGGAACTGGAATTCAAGAAAGATATTTCCCGGCTCAGGATATTGCTGGTAGATGACGACGCCAGCCTGCTCGACGTGGTCGAAGACATGATCGTTTATCTCGGACACGATTGCCGCAAGGCCAACGGCGGCAGAATCGCCCTCGACATCCTTAGGGAGGAAGTTTTCGATCTGGTTATCACCGATCTCGGCATGCCCGAGGTCGGGGGATGGGAAGTAGCCCGATTCTGCCGCGAAAATCATCCGGATACTCCCATTATACTGATATCAGGGTGGGGAGCCCAGATAGACTGCGACGACGCCGAGAACAGGGTCGACGCCGTTCTGCCAAAACCCTTCCAGCTCGATGAGTTCGAGAAGACTATCAAAACGGTCGTCCATAAAAAAACCCGACTGGACCAGCCCGTCAACTGAGCAATATTCGATTGA
>CAZDAH010000060.1:0-226 GCA_964503405.1 uncultured Ignavibacteria bacterium | reverse complement strand
ACTCATTATGGGAGAAACCGGAATTTTCGACATACTTAAATCGCTGAAAGATCAGGTGGACAGTTATATATTCGAGTTTATTCCGGAACGGCATGATATCCCCGAAATACAGTTATTATATACGATGATGCGCGATTACCCGTCGAGATCGGGCAAAGGCTTGCGCCCGGGACTGCTCATGATTTTCAATAGGGCCTTCGGCGGCAGCGACGATAAAGCGCTCAAT
>CAZDAH010000059.1:17601-18075 GCA_964503405.1 uncultured Ignavibacteria bacterium | reverse complement strand
GAAACCGGCAGCGAACGCCACTATCGGCCCTCCACCGCCACCCGCTCCCACCGGCCTCATGAGATACTGCAGACCGAACCCCGATTTCGCCGCGTTTGGATCCCAGGTAAGAAGCGCTCCCGCTATCATCACCACCATTATGGCCAGCACTGCTTCAAGGATCATCGATCCATAGCCGATTTTGAGCCCCAAGCCCTCGCGGGCCAGTTGCTTGGCTGTGGTGCCGCTGGCCACCAGAGAATGAAATCCGCTAACCGACCCGCAGGCTATCAAAACGAAAAGCATGGGCCAGAGCGGTCCTTGTTCGACACTGTTAAGGGAGACGACTGCTGGCGCCTGCATGTCGGGAGCGGTCAGAATCAGCCCGACGAAACCGAGACCCAACCCAATGTATAGCAACCAACTGGATATATAATCGCGGGGTTGCAGCAGCACCCAGACCGGTATCACCGAGGCCATAAATGCGTAGATCAT
>CAZDAH010000059.1:15483-17591 GCA_964503405.1 uncultured Ignavibacteria bacterium | reverse complement strand
CTGACTGGCAGCAATTCCCCGATATAGATCAGGATCCCAAGCAGCGCCAGAGCCATGATTGTCCCCAGGAAAAGCGGTACGCCCATGCGGTAAACCAACTTCCCGAAAAACACGGCCAGAAATATCAAGCCGAAAGTCGGAATGACAATCTCGGGCTTCGATACCAGTGTCTGGGCGGTGGCGTCTCCAAAAGCGGCCACCACCAGGACCAGGGCCAGCCAGAGAAAAATGGAAAAAATATTCTTGGCCCGTTTCCCCAGGGACGCACCCGCGATCTCGGCTATCGATTTCCCGTCATGACGAACCGAGATCATCATTGAAGTATAATCATGAACCGCCCCGGCGAAGACCGAACCGATGATTATCCATAGAGTCGAGGCCAGCCATCCGAAGAATGTCACTCCGATCAACGGCCCGATAATGGGGCCGGCCCCGGCTATGGAGGAAAAATGATGTCCGAAAAGCATGGCGGTTCTGGCCGGCGAATAGTCGACACCGTCATTCTTGGTCACGGCCGGGGTCGGGTATTGATCGCTGGGCTTTATCAGTTTTCTCTCGATAAAGCGGCCGTAAAATCGATAGCCGAGGTAAAGCGCGGCAAGCGACAAGGCGCCGAATAGCAACGAGTTCATTTTGCCTCCCGGATTCTAATCATTATGCAGCCTCTTTTCGGTCAAATTCCCCTGCTTCTCCATTCCTGCCCTCATTGCAACGATATCATAGACCGGGCAAACTGCTTTCTGACGGCATTTCGAGCAGGAGACGGCGCGGTAAAATCTCCTGTGAAAAAAGAGAACCGCAAGGTAGACTCCAAACAGCCCCTGGGGAACGAATTTGAATTCCGACAGCAAACCATCGAGAATCTGAAGAGAACCGACCCCAATAGGGATAAGTCTCAAAGGCCAGATTAGAATGGAATAGCCGTAGTATGCCGAGAAGTTATCGTCATCGGCCTTTTTATAAAACAACTGGACCAGTTTGCCGAGTCCGATGTTGCATCTTTTGCCGTAATAATAACATCGCACACAGCGGATCAGCGGCTGCAAAACCGTAAGGGCAATGATGCCGTAAATAATATAGAGATAGCCCAGATTGAACAGGCCGAATAGAAAGGCAAAATAGGCTCCCAGCCCCATTTCGGCCGTCAGGAAGAGCCATCGGACTATGATGGTGGTATAGGGATACTGATCTTTGAAAATCCCCGGCTGCGGCTCGATCGTCTGGTTCATTACGGGAATAATAGCAGGTTCGCGGCGGCGCGGCAAGAATTCTCTTGACATGCCTCCCAAAAAGCTGGTAACAAATAAGCCTTTGCATCCGTATTCGCAGCAGGGGATCGACAGTCTCTGTCGCTCAACCCGGGGGTGAAAATGAATAAGACAGCTCTCTTGACTCTGATAACGCTGGTTTTTTTGACGGCGGCCGCCAAGGCGACGCGATTTTTAAGCCCAGAGGGCAATAACGCCATTATCGATACGGTCTATGACGACGACCTGTTCATTACCGGCTATAATATTCGTTTCGACGGCAGGGTTGACGGAGATATGTATGTCGCCTGCAACGAAATCGTCTACGCCGACACAGTCTCGGGAAGCCTGCACGCCTTCAGTCAGGTAATCGAGGGGCTCGGCCCCGTCGGCCGGAGTTTCATGGGATTCGCCTACCGGGTTTCCCTTAACGCTCCCGTGGGGAAAAACGTGATCGGCTTCGCTCGAATAATCGATATAGGCCCCGGGGCGATAATAGGCTACGACGCGAATCTTTACGGGGAGACGGTGACATTTCAAGGTAACGTCGGACATAACCTGACTATCGGGGCGCAGAACGCCTTTATTTCCGGCAGGATCGAAGGCGACTTGCAGTTCAACGGCGGCGCGTTGAGCATTTCTCCCGAAACCGTGATCGGAGGAAACTTAATCTATTGCAGCCCTGAGAAAGCGGAAATCGAAGGTCGCGCGATTATCGGCGGGGAGACTAAATGGACTCCGAGCGAAAGAGAGAATGACGAATCGATGTCGGCATTTGAGATCTTCGGATGGCTCATTTCCCACAAAGGGTATTTTCTCTCGTTGTCGCTATTCTCGCTTTTATTTCTGATCATTATGGTG
>CAZDAH010000059.1:9983-15473 GCA_964503405.1 uncultured Ignavibacteria bacterium | reverse complement strand
CTTCTGATATCCGGCAACCTTTTCATAATGATGACTAAGAGCCTGAGCCGCAAGACGGAGACGGCAATCAGGGAGAAAACGCTTCCAAGTATCGGTCTCGGGTTCGCGGTCGTTTTCCTGGCTCCGCTGGTCATTTTGATTCTCCTGCTTTCCATTTTCGGGGCGCCGATGAGCGCGTTCCTGATTCTGGCCTTCGGTCTGGCCGGTTTCGCCGGAGGAATTTACAGCTCACTATTCGCCGGACGGAGGCTTTGCGCCCTGCTCAAAATCGGCTCCGCAACATCCACCGGTTACGGCTGCTATTCTCTCGGCATGATATTGCTTGTCGCCATATCGTATATACCGGTGATCGGATACTTCGTATTCCTTATTATCATCATGATGGGAATAGGAGGTCTGACCCTGGCGCTGTTTGGAAAAGAAACCAGCAGAATCTCCGCCGACGCCGCCGGTCAGGCCCTTTAATCGAATCCCGAAATATCAAAGCACTCAGTTTTTACATTGATCATATGGCCGGTCTTGGCTCTTGGAAGCGCTCAGAGTCCGGCAGGGCCGGGGGAATGCAAAACAACTTCGCCGGGACCCATCCCCAGAAGGAATCGGATGAGTTGGGGAAGCAGCAGCCCGATATTATATGTGTCTCTTCTATCGTAATTGTATTCCAGCGGCTGACCCGATAAGATAACCCAACCCTCGCCGATGGCGAATCCGACAAGCGATGGCGCGCCGTCGAAATCGGTAATGTAGACCAACGCTCCCCCAGGCAGGCCGGAAAACACCTCCTGGCTCGCGTAGTTGCCCGAAAGCGTATCGGGCAGGTCTCCCAGCACCTGGAAATCGCTGTTGGAGACGAGATTCACCTGATCGAGGGAATAGGTGATGTTCACCGAGCCCGGCAGCGTTATGCCGGCGTCGGCGATCGAGCCGTAATTCCAGCCCATGTCGCAGGCGCACCAGAGCAGCGCGCCCCCTTCGGCCGCAAACCGCTCGAACCGCTCGCTGTGGACAAAGTAGTTGTCATAAAATGACTGCGGCTGGTCGTTGGAGATAATAATCAGATCGATGCCCGGCTGCATCTCCACGATACCCATCTGGGTCGAAGCGTAGACATCATATGAATACTCTCCCGCGCCTATGGAGAATCCCATTCCCGTCATGGCTGAATCGAGGGCGTGGCTGTCCCAGGGAAGCAGATCGCGGAAGATCTTCACGGTCGACGCCGTTCCAAAGCCGGATTGAGATATGGAAAGGTCGAGACTGAGATGCCTATTCGACGGTATGTCAAGCTCCCGTCGGGAGGAAAACAGAACGCGGGCGCCGCTATCCTTAAGCGATATTTTGAAATACCTGCCGGGACCGGGATCTATGTTCATGTAAATACTCAACGTCCCGGACGATCCCAGGACGGCCGCGAAGCTCGAATCGAATAACTGCCCCGCGTCGGCAGCGCTGACAACGACCGAAACAGTATCGATCAGCGCTATGAGAGGATCTGAGCCATAACTGAAATTAAGGGCGACGTTGAATCCGACGTCTCCGGTGGGATTGGACGAGCATGACAGAAGCAGCGGCGAGAATATAACCAAAACTCCGAATGTCCTGAACATATTGCAGCCTCTCCTTCTCTTTCGAATTGATTCGGGCGAAGGAGTTTGAACAAGAGAGAGTGTTCTCCGAGGAAGACCGGCCGTTTCAGGATGAGCCCGACGGACGTTTCAGACTGAACCGAGGACGGCCGCTTTGACGATTTTTATGGCGAAATGGAATACGTATATAAACGTCTAAATAAACGTACAAAGCGTACGTGGGTTAACCCATAAAATCTTGCCCGACTACGGCCATTTACTTGAGCAATACCATGCGCGACGACGCCGAATATCCGTCGGCTGTTACGCTGTAGAGGTAGACGCCGGAAGAAACCTGGTCGCCGAGGACATTTCTGCCGTCCCAGACAATTGCCGCTTCGCCGGCCTGCATATTCTCGATTCGTTCGGAGTACACGCGCTGGCCGAGAATATTGAATATCGTCAGCTCCACGTCGGATTCGGCCGGCAAGGTGAAGCTTATATTTGTCGCGGCGTTGAAGGGATTCGGATATGCTCCATAGAGACGAAATGTATCGGGCAGACCGATCTCGACCTTGCCCTCGGCCGGCACCTGGTATCCGAATCTATCCGATACCTGCAGAGTCGTGAATGACGGATCGAACTTTCCGGCGCCAATCTCCAGATCGAATAAAGTCATGCCCGGAATGATATAGCCGCCTTCCATATCGAAAATCAGGACCGAGATAATTCCGTTTTTGTCAACATATTCGGTGTTCAGGCCGGAGCGCGGAATCAACCGAGAAATGTCCGCACCCGAGTGATCGATCCTGACTAGGACGCCGCCGGAAGGTATGTCGGATTCGTAATCGACTGAGAACCTGTTCCCCGAGAGATCGGAATCCCCGATCGTCACGACCGCGGAAACGTCCAGACCATAATTGACTCTCGGCGGAGGAATCTCCCCGGCAATAACGTGAAGCAGGAAGATTAAGTCGGCCACCGTACCCTCTTCACCGTCGCCGTTGGTATTCGACGCCACCATCTGGATGGGATTCAGCGGAAATGCTTCCGGATCGACCAGGAAATTGGCCAGCAATACGGCGTCGGAAATCTCCCAGGCGATGTCGTTTAAGTTGATGTCGCCCACGACGATATCGTCCGGATCGAGAGCATGCATCCAGCCGTCGTCCAGAGTCGGATGGATCAACAGATAGCCGGTCGAATCGGAAACGGTGTTATCGTTGAAGTCGTCGGTGACAAATTGAATCCAGCCGTATTCGCCGAGATATTGGTCGTCATCGACAACATAGGCTCTAATATGCGCTATAGCGCCTTCGCCCGGCCCAAGAGGTACGCCATTGCCGGTAACGTCGGCCAGCCCCACAATTCGAATCCCGCTGGTATCCTGATAATGAACGCTGAAATAATCCCAGCCGGCCAGCCTCGGGGCTCGGGTCACAGATGTCACGCAAATCATGGGGGATTCATATCGAATGAATATCTCGAATCCTCCTATATAAGACGAAATCCCGCTGTTATTCAGACTGACCGGAATATCGACAGCCATATCGAGCATGACGTCCACCTCGGGAATATCGAGGGCCGTGGGAACCGATTCGAAAGTAATCGTGCGCTCATCCGCTCCCCCGCTGCCGTCTTCCACTGTGAACGCGGCCGGATATGGTCCCACGTGTTGGCTCAAAGGAGTCCAGGAGAATCGCTTGCGGATATAGCCGGGGCCCGATTCGAGCGTTATGAAGGTGTAATTCGTCGGCTCAAAATCAACCGTCAGAGTCAGGGCTTCCTCGTCCTCATCGGAGGCGATTACTTCGAAAGAGAGCGGAAAACCATGATTGACAGGATAAGTTGCGTCGCCTGCGGGTTCGATGATGACGGGCTGAATATTATCGACAAACGCCACGCAGGGCCAGACCGATTGCGGTATGAACTGGGTGGAGCCGTCCTGCAGCCTGAACAGCAGCCATCCATAATATTGGCTGAATCCCTCGATAAGACAGGTGGTATCGCCGTAAAGCGCGGGATCGTTGAAAACCTGCAGATGAAAATCGGCGATATGCACCCATTCATAATTGGTGTAGAGGAAGTTCTGAGGGTCGCGAGGGTTACTGATATAAGCGTTGCCGAAAATGCTCTGGCTGGTATAACCGTTGTGGAAAGGATCAGCCTGGGGATCCAGGAAACGGATATCGTCCCAGTAGCTGACCGGCGGATAGAAAATGCCGTCGTCTCTCGACGAGAAATAATCATCGTCCGACGACAACGGAATATGAATAAACGTAACCGAATCGTCGGTTTTCACCCAGATGGGAACGACAAGTTGAGCGTTTATATCTGCGTAAAGAACGCCGCCGTCGAGATTGCCTATAATTATGGAATCGGGAAGATCGGGATCCTCGGCCCGGGCCGAAAAGCAGGACCCGGCGATAAAAATAAATGTCAAAATAGCCGTCAACGGCCTCGATAATAACAATAAATTGGAGCTTCTCCCGGGCATCTTCAATTCTCCGATTTTTAATGGGGCTTTTTCCCGAAACCGAAGAACCTCATCGTACTTTGAGAAATCAATTGGTTTCCAGGCTTCAGCGGAATCGAGCACAATTCCCCGCCATGCTTCGCGAAGACACCGGTAATATCGTGAAGAAAAAACAAAAAGCAAGCGAATATTACATGCCCCTTAGCTTTTTTATTCTGCTGTCGAGTTGACGTATTGTTTCCTCGAACGACTGCCTGGTTTTTTCTCCCGAAAAATAATCGGACTCGATTTGGGACGATTTTTCTCCGCCGGGAAGCTTCGGTGAAACGCTTTGCACACTGACGACGTCTTCAGAAAGCGTTTTGAGCTCCAATTTCGGCAGTGAAGTATCGTCGGAATCGTCAATCCAGCAAATCAGCAAATCGAATTCTGATGGGTCCCCGGCGAATTGGGAACTGCGAATTGCCAGCCCGACCGTGATTCTCTCCCAGCCGCTTTCAGTTTCGCGACGGCAGACCCCCGATTTCCCCGAGTTGTGGAATTCCTCGAAAACCAGCCCGGTCCTGGCGGCCATTATTCCCAACGCGAAAAGCAGCCCGTATGTATTGAGGGGCGAATAAACAAGGCCCGGCCAGTTTATCGGGTCGCCGACAAAAGATCTTTCCAAAGTCCCATCCCGAATCGCCAAAAAAATCCAGTTAACAGCCGAAAAATATGAAAAATGTGTCCCGAAGCAAGCAGATTATCGAAAATAGCGCAGGATATTTATATTGCCGCTGGTGGCAACGTAGAGAAAGGGCGGCGCCGAACACAGCTGCCAAATTCCGTTGCCGGTGTCGAACTGATCGGCAAGAATCAGGGTATCGGGCTGGCTGTAGTCGAGGGCATAGACTCCTCCCGACGAGCTCCCGCCAGTGAAGAGAGTGAAATTGGAAGCGTCTACAGAGGTCATATATTCGCCGGTATTATACCTGGCGATTTCCACCGGGCTGGCGGGATCTGCTATGGAGAGCGTGAACACGCCTTCGGGGCCATCGGCCACAAACGCCAGATCGCCGTCAACCGCCACGCATAACGCTCGTCCCGAGGTGGTATAGGCGCTGACAATCTGAGGCGCGGCCGGATTGGTGCAATCGATGATGTAAAACTTATCCAGCGCCGCCACAAATGCGGTATCTCCGCGGACCACGACAAACTGCGGCTGATCCTGACCGCCCATATCGACCTTGAAGATGAAATTCATGTTATTGGGGTCGGAAAAGCCGACCACACTTACGCCGTCGTTCTCGGCCACGTAAAGATAATTGGCTGACACGGCGACGTCGTTGGCCGTCGCCTGCGACGTATAAATTCCGCGCTGTATCAGAGAATCCGGATCGGAAAAATCGGCCCGGGTAACTCCTTCGCTGTAGTCCGCGATAAAAACATAGGGATAGGTAACCGCCGATT
>CAZDAH010000059.1:2008-9973 GCA_964503405.1 uncultured Ignavibacteria bacterium | reverse complement strand
CTGGTGATATCGATAACTTCCAGTCCGGGCCCGCCCACGGCCGCGAAAAGCGCGGTTTGGTAGACGCTGACCCCGTAGGCGGCCAGGGAATTGGGAACATAGGCCGAGACGAATGCGAATCCCGAGACGAAGGAAACACTCACATTTATGGTGGCCGACATATAGCTGGTATCCGGCGTATGACCAACGGCGAAGATGGCGTGCTGGGACACCCCGGAATAAATATAGACGTTCCAGAAATACTGGTAGGGCGACGACATATCGCTCCAAACGGAATCGCCGTCGATATAAAAATCAACTCTGTCATAAGCGTATCCCTGCCCCGCAGAGGCGGTGACTGTCACCGGATCGGAAATGGTTGAGTTATTGGCGGGGCTGGAGACTCTTATGGGCGCTGAATCCCCTGGATCGGTGCTGCTGGAATCGCAGCCCGTAAATAGGGCCGTCGCCGCTAACAGCGTCATTATCGTCAGTTTCTCGCGCATTGGAACCTGTCTCCCCTGTAGTATATAATTAACGGTAAACAGGAAGCTTTGTCAATTTATTTTTAAAGCAACCGCGCGGAATCGTTAATATCGACTTTACTATCCTGGTTCTAAAATTTTCTCACAATCTTGATTTCCCGGCATCCGTATCATATCTTATCTTACGCTCAACAGGATTTAGGAGGATTAAATGAAGAACAGCGTAAATTACCAACCTATTCGCTACCAGAAATTCCCCACACCGCTGGGGGAGATGGTCGCCGCCTCGCATAATAACAGGCTTTGTCTTCTGGAATTCGCCGATAAGAAAAGTCCGGAGACGATTTTAAGACCGCTGGCCGAGAAACTTAAAACCGAGGTCAAAGAGGGGCCGACAAATACCCTCAAACTGGCCCGCAAGCAGCTGACTCTTTATTTCAACGGCAAGCTATCGAGATTCGATTTGCCCCTGAAACCGGTCGGCACCGATTTCCAGAAGGACGTCTGGAAACAGCTTACCAGGATTCCGCACGGCAAGACGACCTATTATGGCAACATCGCCGAGCGGGCGGGCCGTCCCGACGGCGCCCGGGCCGCCGGTGCCGCCATCGGATCAAATCACATCGCGGTTGTCATCCCCTGCCACAGGGTGATCGGCAAATCGGGGCAATTGAGCGGCTACGCCGGCGGAGTCTGGCGCAAAAAATGGCTGCTTGAGCACGAGGGCAGAACCAGTTAGGTCGAGACCCTTATGGTTTCGGCGCCGATGACGCAGCCGGGATCTCGAAGAGATCCCGGTTTCTGTCTCTACCCTGCCTTCCTCAGCCGTCGCCCCCAGATGTAGCTGACCAGGTAGACCGCCCCGAAGAATACTCCCATTAGTTTGACATTGAGCATGTAGCCGATCATTTCGCCCGGCGTGACGATCGTGAACGGCCAGAAATCGAGCACGTTGCCGGCCATCAAGGTATAGACGATGAAATTGATCAGATTCACCGCGGCTATGGCCAAAAAGGTCATGCCCACCGCGTAGCTGAACGCCATTAATCTCGTTTCGAACATCGGACCTCCCGGGCATTGACAGCCCCTTTTATATTACCCGATTATCCGCGGAATATTCGATATTTACAAGTTGATTATAGCTTGACAGCGAATATGGCTGTTCTATATTTAAGGTCGGCAGCGTGGATTTGGCCTGTTAACGCGGACGCTTATACGGAAGAAGAATAATGAGAAAAATCACTTCGGTTATTATCTTGATCATTTATCTGCACATAAGTGCGGCACGGGGTCAGGAAATTGAATACGTAGCTTCGACCCTTTTTTCCGGGACATTAAAATCCTGCGCAATACTTGATGATTTAGCCGTCGGCGCGGGAGATCATTCACTTCAGATTTTTTCGATCTACGATCCCGATAATCCAATATTATTATCAGGTCGTCGTTTCTTATCTCCGGTCGATCAGGCCTTCATCCAGGACCAATACGTTTATGTTACCGGTGAAAACGAGAATATCCACATCATTGACATAAGCGATTCCGCCCATCCGGCGGACATCGGGATATTAACTATCGACTGCCCTACTTGGATTAGTTTTGACGGGAGTCTGGCTCACGTAACTACGTGTTCTTCGGGTGTGTTTATCTACAATATGGCCAATCCTATCGATCCCGAATTCGTAGGACAATATCTGGATGATCTTGGAGGGTTCAATCAGATATTCCTTTTTGACCATTTCGCCTTTGTTTCAGCTCATAGCGAACTGTTGATATTCGATATCGAGGATTGGGAAAACCCGGAACTAATGAGCTCTTATGTCGCCCCGGCCCGCATTAAAGAGATGATCGTGGAAGAAGAAAATTGCTTTATCCTATGGTATGATCTTGATATCGGTTCTGGAATACAGATTCTGGAAATATCCGATCCGGGAAATCCGATCTTTATCGCCGAGATACCCTCCAGCGTGGTTTACGATTTCGCGACAGGCAGAGACTATTTGTATGCGCAGGGCAACGAGCTTAATATTTTCGATATAAGCGACCCATCTTCACCCTCCCTTGTCGCCGTTTTTTCCATTGTCGATTTTACGGTGACAGTCGACTCCGACAGAGCTGTAATCGCAGGGATATCATTCGATATACTCGACATTTCCGATCCTTCCAATCCCGTGCGCCGGGGCAATTATCATCTGCCGGGTTGGGTTCAAGACGTTTCCGTTGTTGGCGACTTCGCATATACGGCAAATTCAATCTATGACATATACATAACCGATATAAGCGCTCCGGAAAACTCGATCCAGGTCGGAAGACATGAAAGATTCGGCATCTATTATGATGTATATGTCGTATACCCGTACGCCTATTTTCTAAGCCGCCCAGGCCAACTTAGAATATTCAATATCTCGAACCCCCATGAGCCTGTTCTGCTTTCGGAACAAAATTTCAACGGCGATCCCCGCGATATTGTGGTTAAGGGTCGGTATGCCTACATTGCCGGTGGAAACGGCATGTACATTATGGATATAAGCGACCCCGAAGATCCCATTCTCGTAAACGCGGATTACGATAATTTCACCAATTGCCTGGAAATCGATGTTGTCGATGATTATGCTTATGTTGTCGACGACAGGTTTACTGATGGAGACTTAAAAGTGATAAACGTCGGAGATCCCGAAAATCTATTCCTGGAAAACTCGGTCGATTATCACGCGACTGACATCGTAATTCGGAACGATTACGGATTCGCCAGCGGTATCGAACCGGCAATGGTTATAATCGACATTTCCGACCGCGTGGACCCCGTGGTTATCGGCACGTATAACCAGCTCGATACCGCCGAAGTTGTTTTCGTATCGGATAATTTGGCCTACCTAATAGCCGGGAATTCAATTGAATTGGTCGATATCGGCGATCCCCGGAACCCCGTCCGCGTTGGGCAATATGATCATCTTTCCGATCCTTCTCAATTCTTTGTTAAGGAAAACTATATCTTTATAGCGGACAGATATTCTCTGGAGATATTAAGGCTGGTCCATACTGCTGTTGATGACATCATAACATATCCTCCCTTTTCCTTCGCCCTCTCCCCGGCCTACCCCCACCCCTTCAACGCAGCCACTACTATCCGCTATGATTTGCCGAAGGAGTGCGACGTTCGTATTGAAATCTACGATCTTCTCGGCCGCAAAATCGAAACGCTTGTCGACGGCATCCAGCCCGCCGGCTCGCATGCGGCGGTCTGGGAGGCCGAGGGCATATCATCCGGCGTTTATTTCTACCGCATCAGGGCCGGAGAGCATGCCGAGACAAAAAAGGCCTTGTTACTGAAATAACGTCATTCATCGTTGATCATATGATACGGAAAGTCATGTCGACCTCCTTTTGTTCTTGACCGTTATGAAGAGGCTCGATAGGCATGACCATTCCCGAACAGCCATCGTGAGAAACTTGAATGCGATTGAATGAATATGTCCTTATAGAGCCTGTATTTTGGAGATTTGCAGGAGGCGATGATGATTTTAGGCGGGGATTTCCCTTTCGCTTGCCTGTTTTTTCAGCTGATCCAGAGAACTTTGCAGTCTTTCCACCTTTTCTTCCAGTTCTATATTCTTTCTGACAAGCTGTTCCCTGTATCCCTGGGTTCCCATTACTCTTGTTCTGATCAATATGCCGAGGGACAGGAGCATGTATACAAGAGAATTGGCGCTGCGAAAAATATGGCCGTAATTAAGCTGCGAGTCAAGTACAGCCAAAACACCTAGTCCCAGCAGCAATATACTCCAGATTAGCATAAACCCTCCCTGTTCATGAACAAACGGTTCTTTTCTTTTCTTTATTATTATCGACCGAACCACGTGGCTTTTAACGATCCATTTGTATTTTTTCAAATCCTGAGGACCGGATGGAGCCGTTTTGGCCCTTTCCGCAAAACCTTGCAGTCGATGAGGTTCGGGGTGACGCCGCGAGCGTTTAGTTGGTTATAATTCGGACATCAATGCGATAGGCCGTCGTAAAGGCTGCCTTTTGATTATCCTAGGCCGTCTGCCCATCTGCTGTCATTCCCAACCTGAATTGCAATCCAGAGCATGGCCCGGTTCTGGATTCCCGCTTTCGCGGGAATGACAATATGAGATTTCTTGCCCAATTCATTACCAGTCCTAAATATCTATTATAAAATTCATAATAAGACCAGAATACAGCCATGTCATTTCCAGCTTGATCAGGAGTCCGGGACTCAGCCCTTATCCTGTTTTCCCGTACACCAGCCGCGGCGTCAGAATCTCCGGATACCTGCCAAGCAGATCCCGTCGTATCTCGAAACAAAGATGGCAGTGATCGACAAACCCGGATGTTATATCGAAATTGAAGGCGCGGGCCAGCCCGGCCGGGCCGCCCACTATGATCGGACCCAATATTGGATTGGATTGCGGATCGTAGCCTTCCATTATCCGTTTTAACGGCTGTTTCCATACGTTGCCGATAACGATCCCCTGGCAGACGTGAACGTTGCCGAAGGGATCGATATGTACCCTCCCTGGATTCGCGAGATCCTCGTGCGGGCACTCGCTGAAGACGTCGTATTTTCGACGGGGAAGGTCTTTGCTCAGTTTGTCCACCGCGCGCCCTTTGAAGATCACGTCGCCGCCTACCGCAGGGTCTCCCTTCCACGACTTTTCGTCGATAACAGCTTTGGGCGCCTCTATGCATATCGTCCCGCATGGCATTCCCAGCTGTTCAGCGGCCCTTTTCGCGCGCGCCGATGACGTTTCGCCCCCGCCGGGAGAATGAAAGATATCATCGGAGAGGGAAAGATCATCAATACCGATCTCGGCCAGTGGTTTGAGCCAGAGTTCAGCGTCGCGCTCCGATTCCGCCCAGTAGGCATTGCTGACCACTCCGACCTTAAACCCCATTAATTTGGCCTTTCGGATCGATTCCAGCATCAACGGATAATACAGAAACGGCTCGCCCCCCTCGAAATAGGCGGTGTCGATCGGCTCGATATCCTTCATCTGGCCGAGGAGATTCTCGACCTGGTCCAGAGTGAATACCCCTTCCACGTTCGGGCCGCAATACAGGAAGCAGTGATCGCTTTCGTAAGTGGATTTGTATGTCAGCAGGAAATGAACACCGGTCAGCAAGGCGACTCTCCTCTCCGCCTGAATCTATACAATCAAAACAAAAAAGAAAAGGGGGACGTTCCAGAAAACGTCCCCGCGATGATTACACAATTCGATCCCTATTGCATTCCCAACCAGCGGAAAGCATAGTAACCGGATACAGGCTCGCCGTCGATGTCCTGGTAATAATTGAGAATCTGCATCTTGTAGCGATTTCCTCCGTTTCTGGCTACATATACGCGCTCGTAGGATGTCAGTCTGTGCAGCGGCGGGCCGCTGTAAGCGTACCAGTTCGAGAAGACGGACCCGAAATCGTCCGGGAAATAGGCGTTGGGCTCCTCGGGCGCGGACGTCGTCTCGTAAAAATCGGCGGGGTCCCCCTGGTCCATCCAGACGGGATAAGTCGCCGCCGAGCCGATACCGAACAAAGTGCAGTTTTGGAGCACCTCGTACGCCTCGAAAAGTATATCCCATTCGGTGGAATTCGAGGGATCTGGCGGATTGGTCACGGCTCCGGCGGAGAAATCGATATATACGGGGCCTCCTGACGACCCGTCGAAAGATATCGTGTCGGGATTTCCCGGGAAATCGGGCGATTCTCCGGCATAATCATACTGAACGGAAATGGTGCCCATGTCGGGCGGCATGCCGTTTCCCTGCATCAATATCACCTGGAATTTGACATAATTCCCTTCCGCGTCCTTCATGATGTAAACGTAATGAGAGAGGCTGATCGTGTGAGTTTGAGGATCGTATATGTACCAGTCGCTTATCGTCAGATTGAACGAATCCGACAACCAGTCCGAATCGCTTATGAACCCGAGATCGTCAAAGGCCGGAAAATCGGTCGAATCCGGGTGACCAAGGGCGGCTAAATCGACGCCGGAAACTTCGCCGGGACCGGATACTCCGCCGTTCAAGACCACCACGGACCTCTTAAAGGCAATGTCCCAGGCAGTGCTGCTCTGTGCCTCTTCGTCGGAAATATCGACCGTATCTTCGGCAGCCAGGCTGTAATATACGAAATGATCGGAATTTGTGGCATCGAGCACGACGTCCCAGTATCCCTGATCATTCCATTCGGTTCTGTTGAATTGCGCCTGGTCGCCGTTATTCGATGATGTCGGCTTGTCATCGGAACACCCGATCGCCAGGAGTAACGCGGCCGATGCGGTGATTATCGATGCAAAATTTCTGTTCATTGATGCTCTCCTTTGGGGGAGTCGTTTCCCCAGTTGAAAAGATTAAATCTCAGACCGGCTCTATATGACCTCGGCGGCCAGTAACCGTAGATCGCGTTGATATCGTTGCCGATATTTTCAATACTCAGGTACCCCTCGATTGATTTGGTTATCCGCTTGTTCAGGATCATATTTACGACGATTCTCTTCGGTGCGTAGTCGTCGCTGATCCGGTCGGGCGTGTCCCCCTGCGACGTCCACAGCTTGTGGTCAGTGTAGATTCCCCATACGGTCAGCCAGGTATCGATAGCGGGAAGTTTGAAGACGCTCCTGAACTTGGCCGTATTCTCCGGCCTGTTGATCAGTTTGACGTCCTCGGTCAGGTTGCGGGCGATTATGTAGGTGTAGGAGAACGAGACGTCCCAGCCGGTACAGACGTTTACTTTCGATTCCCATTCCAGCCCCCGCGTGCGCGCCTTGACTATGTTTTGATATCTATAGATTCCTCTCCAATAGATCGGGGTATATTCCACCAGGTCGAAATCTATCAGGTTGCTCAGGTCATTTTGGAATACTGTTAATCGATGGATGCCGCGGCGATCGTAATTGAGCTCTGCGGTGAGCGAATAGTTATCGCTTGTTTCCGGCTCGAGTTCCTCCAGCCCGCCGTATACGAGATATCCGGCAGCCGAGTGATCGAACCTGAAATAGATCTCCTTTATCGACGGCGCCCGGAAACCTTTGCCTACCCCGCCTCTAAGCGCAAATTTCTCCGCCGGCGACCATCTAAAATTGATGCTGGGGTTGATATGATCGCCGTAGGTCTTATGATGTTCCCAGCGAATTCCAGGCAGAAGAGTCAGGCTTGATAATGGTATCCATTCCAACTGGGCATAGCTGTCGCCGGAATAGACGTCTTTCTTGCCTCCCTCGACCTGATCCGTTTCTAAATTCGAGGTCTGGAAATCGGCGCCTCCGGTAAAGATAACGCTTTTCGAAAATACATGGTTGAACTGCAATGATGTTTCCAGTATGTCATCCTGAGTCACCGATTGATCGTCGAGCGCGCCGGACGCCGTATATTTCTCCCATTCATGGTCGTAAAGCGAGCCGTGAATCGATCCTTCCAGCGACGTCTTCTCGCTAAGCATGTATTTGCTCGACAAACCGGCGTCATAGCGGCTGTTCCATTCGTAGTCA
>CAZDAH010000059.1:0-1998 GCA_964503405.1 uncultured Ignavibacteria bacterium | reverse complement strand
CGTAAGTGAAGGTCCTCTGCAGCGGCTCAAACCATTCCGATTCAACCCATCTCTTCTGCTCGTGGAGGTAGCCGATGGACAGCTCATTGCGCAGAGCCGGAGTCGTATTATAAGTGAATTTGGCGTCGAGATTGGAGCGCTTGATTCTCTCCAGTCCGTTCGTATGCGGCGTATCTTCGAGCAAATCGAAACCGTCGGTCAGCTCGTATTTGCCGGAAATCATCGATCCGAACATGCTGTTTGCCGCTTCAAAATTAAATTCCGGATCGAATGTCCTAAACGATCCATACTCGAGTGAAACCCCCAGGCGACGATCGCGCTCCGGCTTTCTGGTGATTATGTTGACGACTCCCCCCAACGCGTCAGAACCATAGAGAGTAGAGCCCGATCCCTTGACGATTTCAATCTGTTCGACATTCGAAAGGCTGATTTGCCCCAAATCAATCGAGCCCCTAACTCGGCCCACGACCCGCCGTCCGTCTTTTAGGATAAGCACCCTGGAGGGGTCGATTCCACGAATCATAATCCCTTTTCCCGAAAGATCATCGTTAACCTGCACGCCGATATGCGATTCCAATGCCTGGTCGACTGTCAGAGCGCCGGTTTGGCGCATTTGCTCGGCCGTGATCAGTTCGGTCGTCACCGGCACATCTTTGAGTAAATGCTCGCTGCGGGTGGCTGTCACCACTATCTCATCGAGTTCCCAGGGGAGTATCTCGAGGAATACATTAAGCTGTTGCGATGATCCCTCGCGTACCGAGATCGTACGAGTCGTCTTCTTGTACCCGATTAATCGGAATTCGAGACGGTAATCTCCGTCGGGAAGACTCCTCAGCACGAATTCTCCGTTCTCGTCGCTGGCCGCGCCGTATTTGGATTCCGCCACGGATATATGGGCACCCGGCAGAGGTTGGCCGCTCCGAGCTTCCCTTATGACGCCGCTTAGATCGGCGGCTGATATCAAAGACGTCGACAATACCATGATCATGACGACAAACGCTGCTATCCTGCCAGACATTAGAGGATTATCTCCGTCTGCTTTCTTTAAATTCGAATTCACGCCACTTCCTTCAAAATTGCCCGTCAAAAACCGGACTAATTTGGCGACTTTGTGAAACTTTTCTCAAAGCCGCGCAAAAAAATCTTGTTTATCATACTGTTCTATATGCGGTGCGGTATGACGATGGTCATAAAATCAGCCATTTTAGGCTCTCGGCTATAGGAAATCCGATAATTATTCAAATCCTCAAGATCAGAGAATTCATGGAGTCACGATACCCTTTGAGCAGCGATTCGGAGAGTACAGGCATGCCAATGAAGACCTCCTCGATCCCCCCGGTCTGTACCAGCCGGGCAAGCCGCGGTTTGTCGAAATCGCCGGCGGCTATCGACCCCAGGGATAGCCTGGAACCGAGCACCGCCGCTTTCGAGATTGAATTCAACTGCTCGATCTGCCCGCCGACGTTCTCGGCCTCCAGGTACTTTGCGCAATTGAAGACCAAAAAATCCCCCTTGAGCCGGGCCGCCTGCTTTACCAGTTCCAGATCGGGTTCGATTTCAAAGGCTACGAGGATATTCGCCACTTGAAGCCTTGTGACGATAATCCCGATCTTATCCGCCTGCTTGCCGTCGAAAGCGAAAATCGTCAGCGACGGCTTAATTTCCAAAAGCGCCTCGATCCACTGTTCCTCTATCGAAGTTCTGATCGATAGATTCATGTCGAGGTTTTCGGCCAAGCCTCTAAAAACGCGCAGACGGACGGGATCGTAGGCGCCATAATTGCCCAGTACGACACCGTCGGCGCCGGCTGATTCCAGGGCCAGGGCGTTCTTGAGCAGCGGTTTATGAATCTCGGCGCCGTCCGCGTTATAGAGGCGGAAAAGCGGTTCTAAATCGACACTCAGCCTAAACATGAATCAACTCTTAGGGGTAAATGGCCGGTTTCGTCAAGCCGGAATTCCAATCGGGGAACCGAAAATCATCGTCGATAGTTTTTGT
>CAZDAH010000058.1:7137-18476 GCA_964503405.1 uncultured Ignavibacteria bacterium | reverse complement strand
CCATTTGGAAAATCAGGGGGTCGAAGTCAAGGAGGCGCGTATAATAAGGTCCTCCCTTGAAGATGTTTTCGTCCAGATAACCGGTATCGAAGCTGACGCCATGCGCAAAGAGAAGGAAAAAACGGGAGGAGGTCAATGAAACTCTGGATCGCCTTTTGGAATATCCTGGTAAAGGATATGAGAACCTATTACCTGAAACCGCCAAATATAAGCTGGGGCCTGATTTTTCCTCTGGCCTGGACCGGGATGTTCTTTGTCAAGTCCGGCGCTGAACCGGGGAGCATTGCCATGCTGCTTCCGGGCGTTGTGGCTATCTCCATCCTGTTCGGCACGACCTCCATGCTGTCAGTTGCCGTGACCTTTGAAAAAAAGAACCGCTCCTTTGAAAGGCTTCTCCTGGCTCCTATCCCGCTGGAATTCCTGATGCTGGCCAAGACCGGCGGGGCAATCCTGTTTGGCGTAGCCAATGCTTTTGTGCCTGTCATCATGGCCCTGTTTCTCATGGATTTGTCCCAGCTGGCATGGGGTGTATTCCTCCCGGCTGTCTTCATGATTGCGGTCGCCTCGACCTTTCTGGGTCTTTACATTGCAGTTGCTGTCAGCGAGGTGTTCGAAGCCCAGACTTTTTCGAACTTTTTTCGTTTTCCTATGATCTTTCTGTGCGGCTTGTTTTTTCCCATCGAGAAGCTACCGATATTCCTGAAGCCGCTTTCCTATGCTCTGCCCCTGACTTACGGCACTGACGTTTTGCATGGCGCAGTCAACGGCAGCCATGCAATCCCATTTGCCATAGATTTGATAATACTGGCATTATTTTGCGCGGGCCTGTTCGCGGTAAGCCTCTGGAATATCAACCGCAAATGGATCTTGTGAATGCTAATTCGAAGAATCCCCAAAGCTCGCGAAAACCCCCGAAAGCCATGAAAAACAGATTGACGATACTAAACGCAGTATAGAAAACCAACCCCCGATAGCCTAAACCTTACACTTCTCCAACGCCACGGCGCCTCCCTCGAAGTATTTTTTCCTGAAATATAAAGCGACATTCACCAGTCCTATCAGTACCGGAACCTCGACCAGTGGGCCAATGACTGCTGCAAAAGCAACACCTGAGTTGATGCCGAACACCGCCACCGCCACGGCGATGGCCAATTCGAAGTTGTTGGACGCCGCCGTGAAGCTCAACGTCGTAGCTTTGGCATAATCCGCTTTCGCTTTCTTACTCATATAGAAGCTGACCAAAAACATGATCACAAAGTAAATCAACAGAGGTATGGCGATACGGACCACGTCCATCGGGATCTTGACAATCAGTTCGCCCTTAAGGGAGAACATCACCAAAATAGTAAACAACAAAGCGATCAAAGTGATTGGACTGATCCTCGGGACAAACTCACGATGATACCATTCCTTCCCTTTGGCTTTCACCAATACCAACCGTGTCAACATACCGGCGATGAAGGGAATCCCCAGATAGATGGACACGCTCTCGGCAATCTGGCCGATCGTCACATCAACGATCGCGCCTTCGAGACCCAGCATCGGCGGGAGCTTGGTTACGAAAATCCACGCATATATCGAATAAAATATAACCTGGAATATCGAGTTAAAGGCCACCAGTCCAGCCGCATATTCCGGATCGCCGTCAGCCAGATCGTTCCAGACAATGACCATGGCGATACAACGGGCAAGGCCGATCATAATCAGGCCAACCATATATTCGGGATATCCGGGAAGAAACATTATTGCTAAAGCAAACATCAGAATCGGTCCGAAAACCCAGTTCTGAATCAAGCTCAGAAGAAGGATTCTGTAATTGCGAAAAACTCGCCCCATCTCCTCGTAGCGGACCTTTGCCAGAGGCGGATACATCATCAAAATCAATCCAACGGCAATCGGAATATTGGTGGTCCCCATGGAAAACTTATCCCAGAATCCGGCGATTCCGGGGGAAAAGTGCCCCGCGGCTACGCCGATTGCCATGGCCGCAAATATCCATACCGTCAGGTATCTATCCAGGAATCCGAGTTTTCCGACGACCGATTCACGTGTTTTCATGCTTTGATCTCCTCTTACTACAATCAATCAAATACCGGCTGTCTGTTCATCTTCCCTTAAGGACCTAAGCCATCCTTTGATCCTGCTGTCTATTTGATCCCGTATCTCACGATATTTTTTCAGCTTTTCTTCATCGGCGCCGCTAAACGCCGACGGATCATCGAATGGCCAGGACAGCGTTTGCAGTGCGAACGGGTAGATGCGCGGGCAATTCCGCTCGGCCTGTTCGCGAACGAAGACGGCATATTTGAATGATAGCTTGCCTAATACAGTATCTACCCCTTTTGAAAGTTGTCCTGAAATATCCACTCCGATTTCATCCATTACCTGAATCGCCATCGGGTGAATCGGCCGGGGCTCGAGCCCGGCGCTGTAAACGTCGAAACGATCTCCCGCATATCGTCTGAGGAACCCTTCCGCCATCTGGCTCCGACAGGAATTACCGGTGCAGAGAAAGATGACATTCTGCTTCATTGCTCTTGTCTCGCGCTCTTGAACCGCGATTGAGAATGTGTCGCTATGATGAAATCGTCCCTCGCCGCCCGGATAGCTATCTCGCTTTCCTGGCGGTTATATCAACGCTCGTCACAAAATCGCTCGGTTTGGAGTCCAAGGGAAGTTTATTCGCTACTTCTCGATATAACGGGTCGGACCACTCGCTCATGCTGTCGATATAGTCCGATTTGGCTTTGATTTCAATATCGACCAGCCCTGCCGCCGCGGCCATTTCCACCGATTCCTTTATGAGAACGGCTCCAGCGATGCAGCCCACGAGGGCCGTCAGCGACTCGCGAATCGCCTCAGGCAGGGGCCTCAGAAGCGCCAGATCAGATACCGCCACGCGTCCGCCCGGCTTGAGCACTCGGAAAATTTCTCTCCAAACTTGCTTTTTTTCCGGTGACAGATTGATAACGCAATTCGATATCACGATATCCGCTGAATTGTCCGCAATAGGCAGATGTTCTATTTCGCCCAGGCGAAACTCTACATTGTCAAGGGCGGATGATTCTTTAAAGGCCTGAGCGTTTTCACGTGCTTTGAAGATCATTTCAGGCGTCATATCGACACCGATCACTTTGCCGGAGGGTCATGCTTTGCGAGCCGCTATGAAGACATCTAAGCCAGCGCCACTTCCCAGATCTACCACCAGTTCTCCGGCCTTGATCGACGCGAGGGCTGTTGGATTACCGCAGGAAAGTCCAAGGTTTGCTCCGGATGGCAAACCGCTCAAATCTTCACCGGTATAGCCTACGCTCGATGCAACCGTGTCAGCCGTGGAGCCTCCGCAACAGGATGACGGGCCGCAGCAGGAGCTGCCCTGTTCGGCAATCCTTCTGTATGCTTCACGAACCACGCGGGTTGTATCGTGAATGACTTTCTCAGATTCCTCAGTCATGCATCGCTCCTTTCGTGCAATGGCAGGCTCTCAGGAAGAGTTTCCACAAAATCTCCAATCTCGTCCTGTACGCGCCGGAAGTGCGATAACGCCTCCTCTTCTGATCTTGCCGTTTTCGCCAAACGCGGCGGATCGTCAAATCCATGATGCAATTTAATTGCGTTTCCGGGGAAGACCGGACAGTTTAGGCCAGCATCGGAACAAACAGTCATAACGCAGTCAAAATTTCTGATATCAAGGTCCGCAATAGTTTTAGACTTGTGGCCGGAGATATCGACCCCGGCCTCTGCCATGACTTTAACAGCCATCGGGTTAAAGCCATGATTTTCCGTGCTCGCCAAGCATGGTTCTATCACGTTGCCCTTTAGATGCCTCGCCCAGTCCTCCGCCATCTGAATTCGACAGGAATTGCCGGTGCAAAGGAATAAGATATTCAGCATCCTTTCTGTCTTTCGCACAGTTCTTCGGGGTTTAGCATAAGTAACTCCTGAAGTCTTTCCGAATCGATTCTGGCTTGCTGCGTATTGGAGGCGGATGATAGAATCTGACGGAGAGCGACTTTCGGGAATCCTGCTGATTCATCATTTCGCAGTCTGTAGTACACCCATCGTCCTCTCTTGAATGATTGTACCAAGCCGGCTTCCTTGAGAATACTCATATGCCTGGATACGGTGGAATGGGCCAATTGCAATAGTTCCACGATTTGACATACGCACAGCTCACGTCCCTTCAGCGCCAGAACCGCTCTGATCCTGTTTTCCTCTCCTAATGCCTTAAATACTTTAACTTCAGGGATTATCGGCATATCTTCATATTGGATTTTGTTGAGTAATGTTCGCCCGGCCACTTTCCCCTCCTTTTCCTTTAAAATGATATTACAATTTACCTGTCAATCGCTATCGTGTAGGGAATGTTTATCTGTCTTTTATCAGGAAGATCTGTAGAGACCACGACATTGCCTCTGACGTATTTCCCAGCGATCTGAATATCCTTTGGAGTAAATGTTAATTCGTACTCTTCACCTTCCTCAGCAGTACGTAAACTGATATCCATCTTATTCTGTTGATCGAGTATCTCCCTAATTTTAAGCTTACGGGTCTCAGAATGATTTATGATCGATACCTTTATAAACGAAGGCTCGAAGCGTTCTCCTTCACCACCTACTGATGAGAATTTCAGTATCTCGGGCGAAACTTCAATATCTCCGATGATTGTCCCGGTAACCGCCAATGTTGATATCGGCAGGGACTCATCGCTTGAAATGGCAGTAATTTGAGCGCCAAACCGTTTTTCCGGAAGTCCGGGTAACAGACAGATTTCAATTGAGATTTTATCTTCAGATTTCACGCCTGATTCCGAAGTTACTACTCTGGCAGTAATAAACTCGGAGTTGGATTTCAATTCAGTAATCCCAATCCCCTTGGGTCCTTGAGTTATGAAATTTGCCGTCTTTCTGACCGTGTTGTCCTTCTGCACCTTTCCGAAGTCAATTATCGATGTTTCAAACCCGAAAGTGACCTTGATATTGGCTGTCACTTGCAATCTTGCCGTACCATTATTCGGGTCATTTGATGTGACGGTAATCGTTTTTTTCTGCAGGCCTTTCTTATTTCCCGTCTTAAAAGTTACCTTGATTTCGCCTTCCCCGCCCGGAGGAATATCCGCCTTCGTAAGAACGGCGGCGGTGCAGCCTCACGACCCTTTGGCCTTTATCAGCTTTAGAGGCGCATTGCCCGTGTTTTTCACCACAAATGTATGCGAGACGCTCGCATTCTGCTCCAACGTGCCGAAATCGAAGACGGTATCAGGGAAGAAGATCTTCGGACTTCCGCTGACCGGTATTCCAGCGCTTTCATCGCCAGGCGCTGCTGCAGTGGATCGTGATTGATCCGCGGCATCGGATTGCGCTCTGGCATCATTGCCGCCGGGACAAAACGCTGAACACAGTACGATAATCACCGTTAAGATAGCTAAAGTGGGGTTCGATGATGAAGCAGAATTATCGTCAAAGGGTTTCTGAACCGGCGTTATCGCCTGCATGTTCACATTTCTCTTATTTCGCTCCGACATGACGTTATCGATCCTCCTTCGTCTTTCAGGATTCGAGTTTTCCATCGACTAATTTGAATATCGCGCCCGCACTCGCCGCAGCGTGAGGGCTATGTGTTACAATAATGACAGTTTTCCCCTCGTCCTTGTTCAGGCTCCGCAATATTTCCAGGACCTCGTCTGCCAGAGCCGGATCCAGATTTCCCGTCGGTTCATCTGCTAATATCACATCCGGGGCGTTCGCCAGGGCCCTGGCGATGGCAACACGCTGCTGCTGTCCAACCGAAAGCTGCCGGGGCAGGAAATTCATCCGATTACCGAGACCGAGCTTCTCCAGTACCTTGAATGCCCGGCCGAGCAGATCGGCGCCGTTGCCTGAGACAGGGATCATAGGAAGCATGACATTCTCAACAGCTGAGAGATAAGGAACCAGATTAAACGTCTGCAAAACAAACCCGATATTTCGATTGCGAAAAGCTGCCAAACGCAAAGCCGGTTGGTCGTACAAGTTCAGCTGACCGTATTTGACACAGCCGGAGCTGGGACGAATCAGACCGCCAAGAGTCAGCAAAAGGGTCGTCTTGCCGGAGCCCGATGGGCCATTAATAGCAACGAAACTGCCGGCCTCGATCCTCAAATCAACGTCCTTGAGCGCGTATACCTGTTGATCGAGCCGGCCATATATTTTAAAGAGGCCCCGGACGTCATACATTGCTAGATCTCCTGCATTATAACGGCCGGGTCGATCCGAGCTGCTCGGTATACCGGATACCAGCTGCCCAGGAGTGAGATAATTACCGCTGCCAGAATTGACCACCATAAGTAAATGATCACGGGAATTATATCCAGGCCGGCCAGATACGGTCCCAGCAAAACAGCTGAAACTGTGCCCACCAAGTAACCAAATATGCCCCCCTCCAATCCCAGGATGATCGATTTGGCCAGAAATATCCTGTATATAAGACTTCTGCTCCAACCAATGGTGATGAGCGTGCCGATCTCCCTGCGTCGTTCCTCGACATTAGCCCACATATAGTTCCCGATGGAAATCGACCCGACCAGGATGATTATTATCAACAATACCAGGGCGACCTTAGCCATTAAAGCGTTGGTTTCAATCTGGGTATTGACGATATGACCGATAGTGGTTATCCTCGTATCGGGCAGGATGTTTCTCAGTTTGCCCAGCAGGCCGTCCGATATTTCGCTGCAGCAGCCCATGATCTCTATATTGCTTACCTGGCCTTCAATGCCAAGCAGCGCCTGCACGGTGTGCAGATGGGCAAATATCCTGTTATCGTCAATTGTACCGGTTTCGGGAAGCACTTGCGTAACGCTGAAATTTCTATCACTTATTTTGATAGGCGAACCCGTCTGGAGATTCAGTCGTTCGGCAATTAAGCTTCCTATCCATACCTCGTTATTGCCGAGAGAATCCACCGCTTTTCGCTGAGCCTTAAGATCGTCCTCGGTAAGGATAGACTCTTTGTCCTGCGCCGGGCCGCAGGCTAACTCCAATTCTGCGCCCATAAGCCCTGAGGCCTGCCAGATCGGTTTCGAGGCCAGCTCGTTTGCGGGGAGTATACCGGTTAGGATAGCGGACGAGCCGGTAATTTCGATTCTTCGGGTCAATTTCGGGGACATGTTGTCGACACCCGGAATCATCGAGGAGGCGATGCGCTCGACATAATCCTCGGGAAAGGTCGGGCCGTCAATATCAGCAGAATAATAATCCTCGGCCGACGCGCCTTGCGGAAGCACCAATATATTAGCGCCAAGCAAATCCAGCTTCCTGGCGACGACCTGCCTGGAGACGGAAGTCACCGATTGAATGGCAACGATAACCGATATCCCCAGAGTGATTGTCAGCAATCCTGAAATCATTCTTCCTTTGCGCAGAAAAAATTCCTTAAAAACGATCGTCGGGATTGAAAAGGGCATAGATTATTTGCCGCCCTTCGGGGGAGTGGGGCCGCAGCTCTTGCCGCTTCCGGGCGGGCAGCATCCGCTGCTGACTCTCTTTGTGGCGGCTTGGACAAGCTGAGTAACGTCGACAGGGCCATCAAATGACCCGGTTATCTGTCCTTGCGCGTTAATTACGACTGTCTGGGGGGTCGTTGATTGGGGATTTATTTTTAATTGACTGAGAAAAACTGTTTCGGCCGCATCGTCAAGATCGATATTGATGGAAACACACCCTCCTTTTATCTTTTCGCCAGCCTCGGCGCAGCAATCAAAAACCTGTTCACTTTCGCTCATCCCGGCTCTGGTGGCAGTAATGAAAACTGACTTTCCAGACTGAAGAGCCAGCAACGCTTCCGCTTTCTTGGGGCTGGGAACTAAAGAAACCAGGCTATTAGGGAGCGCTTTCGCACCAGGTAAACCACCTCCTAACGCTCCGTTGGAGGCAAATACGAGTACCAGGGGCACCGGCGCGGTCGCCAAGCGGCGCTCTTTCACGAACTCTGCATTTTGGGGGTCCTTGCGATCAAGTTCAATTATCTCAACATCGCCGACCATGTTGGCCGCTTTCTGAGTGTTAATCCGAACACCGGGCAAACCGGCCGCTCCGGGTTCTTCTACGATTACGAATACCGCTTTCCCCTGCCCGATAACATCGTCAATCTGATGCGCATTTAATGTACCGGCCGCGACCAATAATGCAGTCAGTGTCCCCGATAGGATCGATACCAGCCTTTTACACATGATGCCTCCTGTCAAATAGAAAATAATATCTATTTTCTTGATTTTTCGATCTTTGCGCTTAAACACTGATTTCTATATTTCGCCATTTGACAAAATATAAGCAGTGGGGATTTAGTGTCAACAGTTTTTTTGTAATCTCAAATCGTATATATAGATCCAAATTTGCCGGATTCTGGCACCCTTCATTTTGGGGGATGAAGATCGGTCGGTTCGCTATTAGATTACGGATTTAAGATATTCGACTCTAAATTTCGTCGCTCCCGGACAATAACAGTGATTCAATCGAAGATTGAACATATTCGAAGTAGGATTGCTTATCATCGACCAGGTCCCATATCTTATCGAGGTTCAAAAACTGATATTCCATTCCATTTCGGAATTCCACCAGGACCAGGGATTGGAATGCCAGGTTATAATCTTCGAGGAAATGTTCATTCCATGGTTCATCGAAGTTTACAACCTGCCATTCGACGCGGCCGCTCGCTAATTCCGCCGGGAAAAGGGCCTTGACTGCTTCCCCTGAATATGCCTCAAGGGTCAGGCAGGTGGGACAGCGGGTGTTTCCGTGGAAATAATAGACAATCAAACGATCTTTCGGCGGTTGTTTCCCGTCCGCGGTGTTTGTCAACGATTGATTCGAGCTGGAAGAATTATCTCCGAATTCTTTGGCGATGAGGGTCACGATGCTCACGGCTACAAAAAGGAGCAACGCGAAGGTAATCACGGTCTTGAGTTTCATATTGTATTCCTTTAATAAAGGATTGACACCTCGAATATGTAAGTCAGTACGTAGTAAATGCCCACCGCTATAAACACCACGCCTGTTATTCGCCGGGCCCATTTTTCGAAGGTTTTCAGTCTATCGAAAATTACCCCGACCATTCGAGCGCTTAGAGCGATTACGAAAGCGAACGCGATTACTGGGAGAGCGGTGCCCACGCCGTAAACGGTCGGCATTACAATTGACGACTGGCTGTTAACAGCCAGCGGAATCAGACTCCCGAAAAACAGCGCCGCGGATACCGGACAGAAGGAAAGCGCGAAGAGCAGGCCCAGAAGACCGGCGCCCCAGATTCCGAATCGATCGGCTTTGCCTTGCATGCCAGCCCCGATATTGCCGCGCGTGAGGTCGATTGAAATCAGTTCCAGGAGAAACATTCCGACGACAATTAGAATCGGGCCGAGGAACTTATTCATATTCTGCTGAAGAAACATTGCCAGCTCGGGAATCGAAAGTACGCTGGCGACAATGAGGATGCCCAGGACGAGATAAGTCACGGTCCGCCCCAGCGTATACAGAAGCCCGGCGGCAAGCACCTTTCGCGGGCTGTCAACCTGTCGACCTATATACGTAATAGCGGCAATATTCGTGGCCAGGGGACACGGCGAAATGGAAGTGAGGATTCCCAGCCAGATAGCGGAACCGAGGGCGACCGCGAAAGAATCCATCAACGCTCCCTCAGGTAAGCGTCGATCTCGTCCTGCACGTATTTCAAGAACTCATCCTTGTTCCTTATGAGCTGCCAGACCTTTGCCAGATTCTTCCACTGAACCTGCTTTCCGTCTATCTGATCGCAGATCACCAGGGATTTCGTGTACAACTGGTAATCTTTGATGAAGTGTTTATTTTCCGCCTTATCCAGGTTTATCGAGCGGAACTCAATCGTTCCGTTGCTCAATTCCTCGGCAAACCCGCTTTCAATCGCGTCCCTGGAATAGGCTTCGATCTTTTTGCAGGAGGCGCACCGGTTGGTAGTATGAAAATAGTAGGCTATGACTTCCGGCATTGCCTTTCGTAAATTACTTGTTTCCTTATCTGTTAAATCAGTTTCTGCCGACACGTTGCCGTTTCCGCTGGCTTGAGCCTCGCCTTTCTGATTGAATGAGGCCCATATAACAACGAAGCTGACAGCAATTATAGCCGTAAGTTTTGTTGATGGTCGCATCATGGAATCACACATCCTTGCTCTGACTGTTCACTCTTTTTTCTTCCCGCTAAAACGGGGATCAACCGCCATTCTCGTTAATTCCTGCCATGCTCCTCCAAAATCCTGAACGTGCTGCTGACGGTATCATTCACGGTCGCCATCTTCATATATCTGGCCACCTGAATGATCTCGGAGATCTCATCTTCAGCGGCCCCGCTCCCCAATGCCATCCTCGTCCACATATCGGTGCATGTGGCCGACCCGAGCGCTGCGGCAACGGCAATCCCGGCCAGCAGTTTGTATTTGCCGGGAACCGCCTGATGTTCTCTGCTTTCAAAAAGAAGTCGCCTGGCTTCCATTTGATTGGCCGCGAACGCCGGTGCGAATTCTCTCAATAAATCCATCGGTGTTTTCTGGTTCATGACTCCTCCAGAGAAGCCCGGATAGACGGACTTGTCTCGTATCTGCCCGTTTTGCGGTCCGTTATCTCAGCATCGATTTAATCTCATTCACGGACGGGATTTTCCCGCTGCTTTTTACAACTCCGTCGACAACCAGCGCCGGGGTCATCACAATGCCGTAAGATGAATACTCTTTGTAGTCAGTGACCTTGACGATATTGCACTCAAGGTTGATTTCGGCGGCTGCTACCCGGGTAACCTCGGCGAGTTTCTGGCATCTGGAGCACCCTGGTCCAAGAATTTCGATCTCTTTCATCTCCTCATCTCCTTTACGTTTGAGGTTTGTTCATCTTCTTCACCACCAGGTAAAGGGAATCATCATCCTCCAATTATTTTTTTTAATTCCTCAACTGAGGGGACCTTGCCGGCTGATTTCAACTTGCCGTTAATGACCAACCCCGGTGTCGGGGCGGGACCAAATGACGAGATCCTTTTAAGTTCTCTGACGTGTTCAATGTTGGCCGGAAGGCCCGACTCGGCCACCGCGTTTCTGACATTCTTCATCAATTGTTCGCATCTCGGACAGCCCGGACCCAGTATAAGAATCTCCATGAAGTCAGTATTCTCGGCGACCTCGGCGCCCTGAAAACGAAGGAATTCGTTGTATAATGAATTGCAATAATCCATTTCCGCGGAAACCGGGATATAGTTGAAGGCGCGCGTTCTTCTCAACAGCTCCGCCATTATACGAACTCGATTCGTCAATCCCAGTCCCTGCACTTCCTTAAAAATAGTGCGCAG
>CAZDAH010000058.1:225-7127 GCA_964503405.1 uncultured Ignavibacteria bacterium | reverse complement strand
TGTCGATACCTGCCATGTTTACACTGTTAACCGATCAACTTCATTATTTCGTTCACCGGCGGCACCTTGCCGGTGACTTTTACTTTGCCATCTACCACCAACGCCGGAGTCATCATGATACCGTAGGTCATGATCTTCTGGATGTCTTCCACCTTTTCGATATTGCATTCCATACCGAGCTGGTTGGCAGCCTCCGTTGTCAGCGCGATGAGTTTCTTGCATTTGGGACAGCCGGTTCCCAGTATTTCTATTTTCTTCATATGCCAACACTCCTAAGTTCTAATGCCATTTTCAATCATCTTCGATAACGTTCATAAGAGCCCATCCCGACATAATGCTGCCGACCACGCAACCTCCGGCAAACGCGGGGCGAGGAGTCCGACCATCGTTGAGTCTTCGCTATCTTGGGTTGGGAATGCCCAATCCGTTTCGCGGGCGGTCAAAACGCGCAGCGTGGCGGCCATAACGCGGCTAGTTACACCCTTCACGCGAGGGGCTGCGTCCGACTTGCGCCTTTCATAAGAGATTAATATCAAAGAATTCAAGTAAATCAGCCTCCCGGGAGATTGTATTTACAACGCCAATGCATACGGGCGATTGATCAAATTAGTCAACTGAGAGAGCAAGGCGCTTACCTTTTCGGCGTCTCTGGCGGCGACGGCGGCAGTTAATTCATCAAGGCCCTCGGAAAGATCGCTCATCGCCTCCCGATAGGGCTTCATACGTTGGTCTCTTTCCGGCCAGGGCTCTGGAGTGCGAAGGGCCAGGGCAAGCTTTTGGGCAAGCACCGGGATCATCGGACGCACGCCATCGAGACCGCGCGTTTTCATAAGCGCCTGTATTGATTTGGCCGCCTTGCGCAGATGGAATAACGTGTCGAGGGCGTAGGTCAGCCCGTTTTCCTCGTGCATGGATACTAACAGACCGCAGCCGAAGCCGCAGGCCATTAAGGAACGACGAGGCTGTCCATCGGCCAGCGCCTTCTCCATGTCTTCAAGGGCATTTGCGAAATCCTGAAGACGTGCCTTGAACTGGGCGTCGGCGGCGTATTCGCGGGGCGGGTTGGATTTGTATTGTTCCTGAATCCGAATCCATTGGGCGCGGGCGTCCCGAAGCAGGTCAAGCCCCTTTTCCTGTTCGGGCTGATTTAGCTGAGGCTCCTGCATCATCTGCTGAACAATGGCGCAGTAATCGCGCACGACCCGTCGGCACTGCGCCACGTCCTCATCGAACTGGGCAAGAGTCGACGTGGTCTGGCCGAAAGAAACCGTGCTTCCCGCTGCTGAAAGCAACATCAACATACAGCCTGATACGATTCTTGTCTTTTTCATCTTACATCTCCACGGCAATAATATCTGGTGTTCCGCTGATTGAGCGGTCTCTTGAAAAGAGCACGTACAAGCTCGGCATCAAAAACAGCGCCACCAGTATTTCCATAAGCAAGCCGCCGATTGCAGCGGCGGCCATCGGCTGAAGCATCTCACCGCCTTGTTCAATGGCCAGAGCCAACGGAATGAAACCAATCAAGGTGCAGACCGTAGTCATTACCAGCGGCCGCAGGCGGATTCGCGCCGCCTGGATAATCGCCCGATCGGCGGGGATCTTCTGGCCGGATTGGATTTCGCGGGCGAACTCGAGCAACAACACGCCATCGTTGACCACAGCCGCAACAATAACCAATACGCCAATAATAACCGTCGCCCCCAAAGGCAGCCCCGTCAGATACATGATGAAGACCAGCCCCACCATGCAGAAAGGTATACTGCCCAGGATCAGCGCCGGAAGTCGAAAGCTGTCGAACTGAACGGCCAGCACGACAAAGGCAAAGAACAAGGCGAACAGCAGGACGCTTAGGACCGTTTGTTTCATGTCGCCCATCATCTCCGCCTGGCCGCCGTATTCGAATTCATAACCCACCGGACGTTCAATCGATGATAGAGAACTCTGCAGCTCCGACAGCGCCTGACCGACACTAACACCCGCGGCGTCACCGCGCACGATCACCTGCTTAATCTGATCCTCGCGAACAATCTCTACCGGACCGACCGCCCGTTGCACCTCGGCCACATCCTTGATCCGAAGATAACCCCCCTGGGCGCAGTTGAGCGGAAGGTTCTCCACATCCTGACGACTGGTGATTCTCACCTCGGGTACCATGAGCCGGATATTATAGTATTCATCACCGTCACGATACCGCGTCGCAACCGCGCCCGTAATCAGTGATTTCAGCGTTTCCGAAATATCCGCAATCGACACGCCCAAATCGGCGGCTCTCTGTCTGTCGATTTTGACCTGATATTCCGGCTTGGTCATGTCCATCGATACATAGACATTCGTGAAGTGGGCCAGCTCGTTCATGGCAGAAGCGGTTTGGCGAGACAAAACGTCGAGCGTATTCATATCCTGTCCCTTGATTTTCACTTCAATATCGGCCTCGCCAAGTTTGCGAATCCCCTTCAGTTTCATTTGCATGACCATTGCCTTGCCGCCCGGAACCGGCACTTTGGATACGATCGGTCGCAGCTTCTCTATATACTCCTTCGTATTGAGTTCACGGTCGCCGCGCGGGACAAGCTGAATATTCAACTCGCCCTCATTTGCGATTTCGTATGTATATAGTCCCCAGACTTTCCCGCCGGTCAGGGTGAACATGCTTTCGATATCTTTATCGTTGCCGATACGCTGTTCAATTTCCTTCAATACGCGATCCGTCTCCGCCACGGAGGTCCCGGTGGGGGAAACGATTTTGATCATAATGCGACCATCGTCCATTTGCGGCAGAAACTCGCTGCCCAGGGATCCCATGAGAACAACCGCCGCGACGAGGACGATCGCGAACACGGACACAACGACCCGGCGTAGCCTAATGACCTTTTCCAATATCCTGACATAAGTCTCTGTCAGTCGCTTAAAGAAAAGGTCGAAGCGGGAAGGTTTACTATGCGAATCGACTCGGCCGAAAACGATCGACATGAGCATGGGTGTGACGGAAAGTGCTACGATCAAGCTGATAACGACGATGCCGGCGACGACGAGAATCAGCTCGCGGAACAACAGGCTGACCAACCCCGGCACCAGCAGGAAGGAAATGAACAGCGCCAGGAATGACAGTGTTGCGGCCAGCACAGCCATGCCGACTTCCGTCGTGGCGTCCGCTACCAAGCGGTTCATCGGTCTGATCTTCATTACCTCATGGTCGCTACTACTTACCAGTTTCTCCTGACGCCATCGAGTAATGTTTTCAATCACGACAATCGAATTGCTGAGCAGGACGCCGATGGCGATCACCAGGCCACCGAGAGAGAAGATATTCAATGAAAAACCGGCCAGCTTCATAAGGCCGAAGTTCAACACCATCGTCAGGGGTATTGCGATCGCCAGAACGAGAACCTGGCGCCAGGAGCCGACGAACAGCCAGACGATAATAATGACAAGAATAGCCGCCTCTAACGCGGCGCTGCTGACACCGTTGATGGCGGCCATCACATAATCGGCCTGGTTTTCCACCATCCCGAGCTTTATGCCGACCGGTAAAACCGGCTCCAGTTCTTTGATTCGGTCGCTGACCGCCTGCGCCACTTCGACCGTATTGGCATCGGCCTGTTTCAGGACGCTGAGTTTGACCGCCGGATGGCCGTCGAGACGCGTAATCACCCGTACGTCTTCACTGGCATCAACTACTTCGGCGATGTTCTGCAGCATAACTTTGGCCGAGCCGCGACTGGCCACGACGACCGATCTAATCTCCTCAAGGTTGCGATATTCTCCGATAGTTCGGGCGATGAATTCCTTGCTTCCAGACGTCACCCGGCCACCAAACTGCTCGACATTCTCCGCCTGAAGCCGTTTGGTTATACCTGCGATGGTCAAGCCATGTTTTTCGAGCGCTTCCTCATCAAGATGTATCCTAATCTCACGTTTCAACCCGCCGACTATTTCCGTCCCAGCCACTCCCGGCACCGCTAAAAGCTGATCCTGCAACCATTCATCCGTCCAGGTCCTTATCTTGACCAGATCCCACACGTCGCTGGTCACGGTCATCTGAACGATTGGGAGTTGCGATGGGTCGGCTTTAATGATCACGGGCGGATCTATGTCCTTGGGTAGCTCCCGGGCCACCCTTGCCATAGCCGCCAGGGCGTCCTGGTAGGCGACATCGACATCAACGTCATATTGGAAATTGGCCAGAAGGGTGTACATGCCTTCAATGGAAGACGATTCAAGGTAATCCAGTCCGTCAACCGTGGCCATCTGCCGCTCCACGGGATCGGCAATATTCTTGTCGATCTCTTCCGGAGTCGCTCCGCGCCACCAGATATGGACCTTGATCATCGGGTAGGTGATATCGGGCAGGAAGTCCACTGGCAACTGCCAAAGGGCAAACAATCCAAGCACTATAAACGCAACAGCTATGGTGCTGCTGGCAAGACGGCGATTGACAGCATACTGCGTGATCTTCATTGCTGTTCGCCTCCCGATCCCTTTGACTTTGAGTCGGGTTGAATGACGCGGACCTCCGCGCCCGGCTTCAACTTCTCGTTTCCGGCCACCACAACGGTCTCACCGGAAGCTACCCCCGAAACCACCTGTACGCGATTATCTTGTTCTATACCCACTTCGACAGCGCGTCGTGATACCGTGTCCGCATCAACAACGAATACGACTCTCCCGCCTGAAGGCTGCACTAGAACCGCCTGACTCGGCACGACTATGGCGCTTTCGATCGTATTTAGAGGCAGCTGTAACCGTGCAAACATCCCGGGAAGAATCGAGACATCGGCGTCAATCTCGACTTCAATGGTGCGAGTGCGCATCCGTTCTTCGAGAAAGGGATAGATCCTGGTAATACTCGCGTGAAACATCGAATCCGGGAAGGCGTCAAGTCGAACTGTTAAAGTCAGACTTTTGTGAATTTGAGCCGAATACTTCTCCGGAACCGCAGCCTGAACTACCAAATTCGCGGGATCATACACCTCAACCAACGGCGCACGCGGCACAACATAGTCGCCGTCTCGTATATTGACTCTTGAAACTATGCCATCCCACGGGGCAACAACCGAATAATCCTGCACTGCCTCCATGGCCTTGATCAACTGCGCCCTGGCATTCTCATAATTTGCCCGGGCGCGATCCAATTCTTCTCCGGGTAAAGCCTGGCTCTCCACCAGCTGACGAGTTCGATTGAGATTCTCTTCTTCTTGATTGACGGATTCCTGATAAGAAGTGATCTGCGCATCGATTCCCTCGCGCCGGCCGATTGAAAGGAGAACATCGCCTGCCTTTACTCGATCACCTTCTCGGACACGAAGATTCATGACCGGGCCTTCGGCCGGCGATGCCAGCCGGGCGATCCGTTGCGGCACGACCGAACCGGTAAGTTCGATAATCTCCGAAATCGATTCCACAGTGGCGTCCGCCACTTTCACATGGACCGGCTTCTTCCTGGCATCGAGGTTTTCGGAAACGGCCCCGCCGGAGAAAATTGAGCGGATCAAAATCACGACAATAATTAAGAGCGCCGCTGAACCGATGATTATAACTTTCTTATTTTTCATCCATTCGATCCTGTCGCGAGCCGCAACTGTGCTTGAGCTATATGCAGATCAGCAAGGGCTCGATAATGATTTGTTTGTGATTCCAGGAGCGCCGCCTGGGCGTCCAGCACGTCGACTATGGCGCCTCGGCCAAGCTCGTATTTCTCGCGCTCTATCCGCAAGCTCTCCGTAGCCTGGTCAACGGCCTTCTCTGTGGCCTCCAGCCGCTGAGCCGCCGCCCGCATATTAAGCGTGGCAGTTTCTACCTCGAGCTGCATTTGCTGTTCCAGTTGCCGCAGCCGTGCCTGCTCTTCGGCCAGGCGAGCCCGCTCCCCACGGATTTTGGCCTGAATACGGCCCCCTTCGAAAAAGGGAACGTCAAAGACTATCCCGATACGCCCGATATCTTCCGAAGTAGACATCCCGGGCAAGCCGATATCTTTATCGGTCGCCCACCGGTAGCCGTAAGAGCCCTGCAAAGAAAAGGCCGGCCAATGCGCCGCCCTCGCCGCATCAACAGTCCTGGCCTGCGCCTCCAAAACCGCTTTTCCCGCCAGGTAGTCGCCACGGTCTAGCCGAGACACATTTATGATCGAATCAGCTTCGGGCACGGGACCCGCCACGACGGCTTCAAGTTCGCCCTGAATGTTCAGGTCTATAAAATCGCGCTCTGCAATTCCGAGCAGATTGGCCAATAAACGCTGATAGATATCCAACGAGTTCGTCTCCTGAACCAGGCGCTGGGTTATATCGGCCAGACGGACTTCGGTGCGGAGTTGATCCACATGCGCCGCCTTCTGAGACCGAATCAGAGTTTGAACGCGCTTAAGATGCTCCTGCAGGGTCCGCTGTGAGAATTCCACTGATGCGACTACTCGCTGTTGCGTCAGTATCGAGTAAAAGACGCTGGTTACATTAAATATCAACTCTTCCTGGCTGCGGGCGAATCGATGTTTTGCGGCCTGCTCCAGTAACGACGATGCTCGGACATTATTTATCAAACGACCACTGCTGAATAGCGGCATTTGTAATACAACATCCGCGGACGTAATTTCCCGACTGAAGACTGCGGGGTCCAGGGAATTACGCGCCGCAACCAAACGCTGAGGATCCAGATTATGCATGTAGCTGCCGGTTCCATACAAACGAGGCAAAAGTTCCCCTACCGCGATATTCTGTTGCGCCGCTGCTCGCTCGACTTCCCATGCCATCGCGGTAATACCGGGATTGTTCGCCAGCGCGATTTCGATGGCCCCGGACAACGTAAGTGAATCATTGGTCAAAACAGAAACGCCGATGACGGATGATGCCAATCTCTCAAAACTCTTTGGCGGCCTCAACTGGCGGTATGGATCGGTGGGACGAAGT
>CAZDAH010000058.1:0-215 GCA_964503405.1 uncultured Ignavibacteria bacterium | reverse complement strand
CAATTGTTTTCTTTAACCCCATGATCGATCGTATCACCAGCATATTTGGCAGCGATAGTGCAGGTCCGGCCAATAGCAAGGCCAGCGCCGGCCCCTTGCCCATACCGCTTCCGATCAGGCCCTGAAGGATCGGCACCTCGGTCAGTGTCGCGAAATACATGAAAGCGCCCGCCACCGAGGCGAACAGGTTTGCCCATAGCGAATTGCCGCCGACC
>CAZDAH010000057.1:18223-18540 GCA_964503405.1 uncultured Ignavibacteria bacterium | reverse complement strand
GCAAAAAATTTCCCGGTAATATTGTCGACAGTTTCAAAAACGGTGATTGTCGGAATTGAGAATATTCAAAGCAAATAGACGGAGGTCGCGCAATATATGGGCAAAATCATAGGTATCGATCTGGGGACGACGAATTCTTGCGTGGCGGTCATAGAGGGCGGAGATCCGGTGGTTATTCCCAATCCGGAGGGGGGAAGAACCACCCCGTCGGTTGTGGCTTTCGCCAAAGACGGCCAGAGACTTGTCGGGCAGGTGGCTAAACGTCAGGCCATAACCAACCCGGAGAACACCATTTTCTCCATCAAGCGGTTTATGGG
>CAZDAH010000057.1:10396-18213 GCA_964503405.1 uncultured Ignavibacteria bacterium | reverse complement strand
TTCTGCAATATCTCAAGAAGACGGCCGAGGATTATCTTGGCGGCGAAGTCAAGCAGGCGGTAATCACCGTGCCCGCCTATTTCAACGATTCTCAGCGTCAGGCAACCAAAGACGCCGGCCGAATCGCCGGACTCGAAGTGATGCGCATCATCAACGAGCCGACGGCGGCGTCGCTGGCTTACGGTCTGGACAAGAAGAAAGATCAGAAAATAGCCGTGTTCGACCTCGGCGGCGGGACCTTCGATATCTCCATCCTCGAACTGGGTGACGGCGTGTTCGAGGTGCGCTCCACCAATGGCGATACTCATCTTGGGGGCGACGATTTCGATCAGCGCATTATCGACTGGATGGCCGATGAATTTAAAAAAAGCCAGGGAATCGACCTGCGCCAGGACCGCATGGCCCTGCAGCGCCTTAAAGAGGCTGCCGAAAAAGCCAAATGCGAGCTTTCGACCACCACTCAAACCTCGCTCAATCTTCCATTCATCACTGCCGATCAAAGCGGGCCGAAACACCTCGACCTGACTTTCTCCCGGGCCAAACTCGAACAACTGGCAGACGATCTCATTGCCAGGGTGAAAAATCCATGCAGAAAAGCGCTGGAAGATGCCAAGCTTTCGACCGCCGAGATCGATGAAGTTATTCTCGTGGGAGGCATGACCCGCATGCCCAAAGTGCAGGAGGTCGTCAGGGAGCTGTTTGGACGGGAGCCGCACAAAGGGGTCAATCCCGACGAAGTGGTAGCTGTCGGCGCCGCTATCCAGGGCGGTGTCCTGGCCGGCGATGTCAAGGACGTGCTGCTGCTCGATGTCACCCCGCTGTCTCTCGGTATCGAGACCCTGGGCGGCGTGATGACCAAGCTGATCGAACGCAATACTACGATTCCAACCAAAAAATCGCAGGTATTTTCCACCGCCGCCGACAACCAAACTGCGGTTTCGATTCACGTCCTGCAGGGCGAAAGGGAAATGGCCCTGCATAACAGGACCCTGGGGAAATTCGACCTAATCGGGATACCGCCGGCTCCGAGAGGAATTCCTCAAGTCGAGGTAACATTCGATATCGACGCCAATGGTATCTTCCACGTGGCCGCCAAGGATCTTGGTACAGGCAGGGAACAATCGATCAAGATCGAGTCCTCGTCAGGATTATCGGAAGCGGAAATAGACAAGATGGTTAAGGACGCCGATTCGCACGCCGCCGAAGACAAGAAGACCAGGGAACTGGCCGAGGCCCGCAACAAAGCCGATTCGGCAATTTACCAGGTTGAGAAGACGATGAAAGATTATGGCGATAAACTTACCGATGACGAGAAGAAAAAGGTCATTGAAGCCATCGAGAAAACGAAAAGCGTTTTGAATTCTTCAGACCCGAAGGGAATAGACAAGGCGGTCGAAGATTTGATGCAGGCCTCGCACAAGATCGCCGAGGAGATGTACAAGCAGCAGACGTCACAGCAAGCGGGGGCCTCCGCCGGGGCGCAGGCGGAACCGTCAGGCGAGAAAGGGGACGAGGGAGCGGTCGACGCCGATTTCGAAGTTGTCGACGAGGACGACAAGGATAAGAAATAAAGTTCGTCAAAGATAAATCGAGTCAATCCCGGAACTGCCAACGTGTTTCGGGATTATTCGTCAAGAATGATCCCTTTCGCCAATCAAGTCTGCCACGATTATTGACGCGATATGATTTTTGGAGTATATTGCATAATTATTCCGGATAATCGGAGTTGAGGATTAATGGCCAGACGAGACTACTACGACATCCTTGGCGTTGGAAGACAGGCCTCGGAAGACGAAATCAAGAAGGCGTATAGGAAACTCGCGGTAAAATACCACCCCGATAAAAACCCGGGCGATAAGGCGGCCGAGGAGGCTTTCAAAGAAGCCACCGAAGCTTACGAGGTTCTCAAAGACAGTCAGAAACGCCAGATCTACGATGCTTACGGTCACGCCGGCCTCCGCGGCGGAACCGGAGGCTTCGAGGGATTCGCCGGTTTCGATATCGGCGACGCCCTCCGCGCTTTCATGCGCGATTTCGGCGGCTTCGGTTTCGATGACATATTCGATATCGGAGGCTCGCAGCGCCGTCAATCCGGGCCCGCCAGGGGCAGGGACCTGCAAGTCGAGCTCGAACTGACTCTCGAAGAAATCGCCGTCGGTATCGAAAAACAGCTGAAAATTAAACGTATGGTTGCTTGCGACCGCTGCTCCGGGAGCGGCGCCGAACCGGGATCATCGACCAAGACCTGCCCCACCTGCGGAGGGCAGGGCCAGGTCCGTCGGGTCTCACGATCGCTGTTCGGACAGTTCGTCAATATACAAGCCTGCCCTCATTGTTCGGGAGAAGGGCGGATTATAGAGAGGGCTTGCGCCACTTGCGCCGGGCAGGGTCTGGTCAAAGGGCAGACAACGGTCAAAGTGAAGATTCCCGCCGGGGTATCGTCGGGGAATTATATAGCCGTCAGGGGTTCAGGCAACTACGGCCCTCGCGGCGGAGAACCGGGCGATGCCCTCGTGGTTATTCGCGAAAAAGAGCATAAGCAGTTCACCCGCCGCGGCGACGATATCATCTGCGAGGTGCCTCTTTCGTTCTCGCAGGCGGCGCTTGGAGCCGAAATCAGCGTTCCTACTCTCGACGGCGATTCGACGTTGAAGGTCCCGGCCGGCACGCAGTCCGGGAAGGTCTTCATGCTGCGCAATAAAGGTATCAGGCATCTCAATGATATGGGCAGGGGAGATCAGCTTGTGCGGGTCGTCGTCTGGACACCGTCGAGCCTCTCAACCGAGGAGAAAGAGCTGTTCAAGAAATTGGCCGAATCTCTTGGGGAGAAGCCGCCCCCCGCGGACCGATCGTTTTTCGAGAAGCTGCGAGAGACGCTGGGCGTGTAACCGCTGCCGGAAGAAAACCCGAAGGTGATCATATCGACATAACAGCCACTAATTTCATCGTCAAGCCGTCGCAGGTCCATGACGACCGCCTCGAACTTGCTGGCGAGGAAGCCAAGCATTTAAAGAAAGCGCTGAGAGCGAAAATCGGCGATTCCTTCTACGCCATCGACGGCAGCGGGCTGAAATATCGGGTTGTCATAGATTCTATGTCCGGACAGACGGTGAAGGGAATCATCTCCAATATTAACCGCCGGGAGAACGAGCCGTACCACGACGTTTGCCTGGCCATGGGTATCTGCCGTCCCGCCAAAATGGACTACATCGTGGAAAAATGCACCGAGATCGGGGTCTCGTCTTTCGAATTCTATTATTCCGAAAAAAGCTACGCGAAAATTAAAGAGGATCTTTCGTCAGCCAGGAAAATCTCCCGCCTGCGGAGAATAATGATTGCGGCGGTGAAACAATCGAGACGTTCGATTTTCCCGTCGATTAGTGAGTTCAGAACATTTTCCGAAATCCTGACCCTATCCGAGAATTACGATTGCCGCCTGCTCGCCGAACAGGATGAATCTCCCCTGCCCCTTGAGAGGGCGATGGAACAGGCGCGGCATTGCAAAAAAATCATCCTGATGGTCGGTCCGGAAAGCGGCTTATCGAACGATGAGATCGAGGCTGCTTCCAACGCCGGATTCAAGCCTGTAAGCCTGGGGCCGCGACGGCTTAGGGCAGAAACCGCGGGAATTATCTTCCCGGCAATGGTGATGCACCATCTGGGGGACCTGTGAAGATCTGCATTTTCTGCAAGATAGCCGATAAGACGATCCCGGCAAAAATTATCTACGAAGACGATCATTGTCTCGCCTTCGAGGACATCAATCCCCAGGCGCCTGTGCATTTTCTGGTGATCCCCCGACGGCATATCGAAACCATCCTGGAAGGCGATTCCGATATCCTCGGAAAGTTGACGTACACCGCAACCCGCATTGCCGAACAGAAAGGGATTGCCGGGGACGGTTTCAGGACAGTCGTGAATTGCCGCCGTCACGCCGGCCAGACGGTCGATCACCTGCACGTCCACGTGCTCGGCGGCCGCTGGTTCACCTGGCCGCCGGGGTAGGGGCTTTTGATATTCGATTCGGTCATATCAATCCCTTTTCATATTGACATATCAGCCAAGCGTCCTTAACTTAACCGCTTGTTTTGAGATAATTTGACGGAGGCACGATGAAGGAATTCGCGACGGATAAGGTGAGAAATATCGGGCTTGTAGGCCACGGGGGATGCGGGAAATCAACCCTCAATGAAGCCATGCTTTTCTGCGCCAAGGCGACCACCAGGATGGGGGTTATCGACGACGGCACGACCGTTTCCGATTATACCGAGGACGAGATTAACCGTAAGATTTCCATAGGATTAGCATTGGCCCACCTGGAGTGGAAAGGGCACAAGATCAACCTGATAGATACGCCCGGCTACGCCGACTTCTGGGCGGAAATCTACGCCGGACTCAGCGCCGTCGACTTCGCTTTAATAGTGGTTAACGGTGTCTCCGGCTCCGAAGTCGGAACCTCAACCGCCTGGAGAATAGCCTCTGTGGGGAATCTCCCCCGCGGATTCTTTGTGAACCGTATGGACAAAGAACACGCCGATTTCGACAAAACCGTGGGGCAGATTCAATCGGAATTCGGCAATCGCGCCGTTCCGATGACCATGGCAATCGGAGGCGGCCCCGTGTATAAAGGCGTAATCGATATATTGAGCTTAAAGGCCTATTCGTTCGATAAATCGGGGGCGGCGACCGAGACCGCCATGCCCGGCGATTTGAAATCGCGGGCGGAAACATACCGCCAGCAGATTATCGAGGCCGCGGCCGAAGCCGACGACGCTCTGCTGGAAAAGTTTTTTGACGCCGGTGAGCTGACGCCGGAGGAGACGCGCAAGGGTCTGGCCAGGGGTATCGCCGACGGCAGGATTTATCCCATATTCGCCGGAGCCGCCACAGAGAATTCCGGCATATCGCTGCTGCTCGATTTTGCCGTCGATTATTTCCCCGCCCCGGATTATATCGGTGAGAAAATCGGATTCAAACCGGGCACCGACCAGATCATCAGGAGGAAGATCTCCGAAAGCGAGTCTATCTCTCTAAGCGTATTCAAAACCATCTCCGAGCCGCACGTGGGAGAGCTGTCGTTCTTCAAAGTCTATTCCGGCAAGGTTGCGCCCGGCGCCGACGTTCACAACGTCAACAGCAATTCCGGGGAGAGAATCGGTCAGATATTCCTTCTGAACGGCAAAGAGAGAAAAGAATGCGACTCCATAGCGGCCGGCGATATCGGTGCGGTCGTTAAATTGAAATCAACCCACACGGGCCATACTCTCTGCGAGAAGAAAAGCCAGATCCAGTACGAACCGGCGAAAATTCCCGGGCCCACCATCCGCATGGCTATCAAGGCCAAGGCCAAGGGCGACGAGGACAAGATCGGCAGCGGGCTGGCCAGGCTCCGGGAAGAAGATCCGTCGATTAAAGTGGAAGTCGATCCGGAAATCAAGCAAACCATCATCTCCGGGCAGGGCGAACTGCATCTCGAGGTCATAATCGAGCGGCTTAAACGTAAATACGGGGTTGACGTCGAGCTGGATAAGCCCCGTATTCCCTATCGCGAGACGATACGCAGCAAAGTAGAAGTCCAGGGTAAATACAAGAAGCAGACCGGCGGACGCGGCCAGTATGGCGACTGCTGGCTGCGGCTCGAGCCTATGCATAGAGGTTCCGGATTCGAGTTTGTCGACGCCATCGTGGGGGGAGTCATCCCCGGAAAATTCGTGCCGTCGGTGGAGAAAGGCGTGGTCGAGGCCATGGAAAACGGCGCCCTTTCAGGCAGCCGCATCGTTGATATACGGGCCACTGTTTTCGACGGCTCGTATCATACGGTCGACTCGTCGGATATGGCTTTCAAAGTGGCAGGTTCGATGGCTTTCAAGGACGGTTTTATGAAAGCCAATCCCTATCTCCTGGAACCGATATATAACATCGAGGTGCTCGTGCCCGACGAATACATGGGCGACGTCATGGGTGATATATCATCGCGCCGTGGAAAGATACTGGGCATGGATCAGGATGGTAACAACCAGAAGATCAAGGCCCAGGCGCCCCTGGCCGAGTTGTATAAATACTCCACCGCTTTGCGTTCTCTTACCCAGGGCAAAGGGACGCATACTGTGGAATTTTCGCATTACGAAGAGATACCGCGAGACGCCGCCGATAAGGTGATCGCCGAAGCCAAAAAGGCCAAAGAGGAAGTGAAATAGAAACAGACAGAGCTGAAATAACGGCCCCGGCCCGGTCGGGGCTTTATTATTGACTCCAGTTCATTTGACATATAACCGATATATAATTTCCGGTTTCATCTCTCTTTGTGAATCAACTGATTTTGATTCCTTTCGCGTTTTGTCATTGACGCGCAGGAGACCTGAAAGCAAAGTCGCTATTGTATCTCCAGCCGGTTAAATTATCAGAAGGACAAGGCTCTCCACTCCAGGCGCAGATTTTTCTTGACAAACATAATCATTCTTATTAGATTTCATTCAGATAATAAGTTTTAGCAAGGGGATTGGGATGAAGAATATATTCTTGGCTATATTGATGGCAATTTTGGCGATTAGACCTCTTTTCGCGCTAATCATTTATATACCAACGGATTACCCCACCATCCAGCAGGGCATAGACGCCGCCGCTAACGGCGATACGGTGCTGGTTGCGCCGGGGGAGTATTATGAAACGGTCACAATCGAAGACAAGAAAATCCTCTTAACGGCTGAACAGGGGCCTGATCATACAACCATTTGGGGGCGACTGATCATCGAGGGGTCGTCTATTGACACTTCCTGCGTAATCCGCGGTTTTACTGTGACACTAAATGAAGATGATCCCGGAGCTCATACCTATTCGCTTGTGCGCATAAGATACGCCTCTCCTCTTTTAGAGGCTAATATCATCGAGAACAATGAGACGGTGGCCATGGGGGCGGGACTCAATTGCGGCTGGTCAAATGCGATTATAAGATCGAACGTCATCAGGGATAATCTGACCACTTTCCGAGGTGGTGGAATTCTTACATCGGAAGGAATGGTAGTGGAACGGAATATTTTGACCAATAATAGGGCAGGCTACTCAACGTGCGAATTTGGTGACGGGGGCGGCATATCCGCGGCCGGTTCTATCATTATCAGAAATAACCTAATTATAAATAATGAGACACTTAGGTATATTTGCGATTCATTTGGAGGTGGAATTAGAAAAATAGGTATATCTCAGACACTAATTATCAACAATACCATAGTCAACAACTCTTCAATAAAAGGAGCGAGCGATGGAATTGGTGGGGGTATTTATTTAGGGGGAATCGAGGCAGATTCTAATGGTATAATAAAAAACAACATTTTAGCATTTAATTTATTCGGTGGAGGTGTATACGCAGTATCCATAGATACAGTAGAACTTGACTGGGACTACAACCTGGTATTCGCGAACGATAGTACCGATTATATTGGGCTTGAGCCGGGGGCGCATGACGTGCAGGCAGATCCCCTATTTGTCGACCGGTTTTCGGGCGATTATCACTTACTGGAAAATTCACCGTGCATCGACGCCGGAGATCCTGATTTTCCGCTTGACCCCGACGGCACCAGGGCGGATATCGGGGCTTATTATTTCGATCAGCGAGTAGGCGTAGACGATCCTGATGAACCCTCCGGGCCTTACCGCTTTCGGTTGAACCAGAATTATCCTAATCCCTTTAACGCTCAAACCCTCATCTTATATTATCTACCCGAAGCGGCAATAGTAAGTTTGCACATCTATTCAATTACTGGGCATTTTGTGATTTCGCTGGCTAACAAGGAACAACAGACAGCCGGGGAACATCAATA
>CAZDAH010000057.1:0-10386 GCA_964503405.1 uncultured Ignavibacteria bacterium | reverse complement strand
ACGGTTAGCACCGGAATCGACTTCTATGAACTTTATGTGGATGAATATAGGGAATCGAAGGCGATGATATTGATAAAGTAGCGGTTCAATGATTAAAATAGCGAAGGAGGGTTGTATGAATGTCGCCGTAAAATTACTGTCACTATTGCAGGTGTTTATTTCATTCACGTGCAATGTATTCGCTGCCTACGACGATAGCTTAAACGTTCAGGAGATTGCCCGAATTCCTGATGACAGCATCGGCGGATTGTATGACGTGTGGGGTTGGTTTGATGCAACTAATTCAGAATATTACGCGCTACTATGCAACCACAGTGAGTCAGGGGGTCTGATTCTAGTTGAAACGACAGACCCTTTCAGCCCAAATGTAATTGGCGTTCTTTTTGACGCTGGGCTTCGACATGCCGCAGATGTTAAGGTTGCTGGCGATTATTTGTTTGTCGCGAGTGAGATTGAAGACGCAAATAACCCTTCTGAGATCTGGATCTTCGATATACCTGAGGCAATTGAAAATCCATCATCAGGGCCGGAGAAAGTTCTGACATTATTCGACGGGATCAGTCATGGGGATACAATTCCTTTGAACAATTGCCATAATCTGTTTGCAACCGATGAATATCTGTTTCTGGCAGAATATGGAAGCGAAGAAGGTTACACGGATTATGAAGTCGCTGTCCTGGACATCAGCAATCCCGCCTCCCCTTCGCTATTAACTATCTGGGATCAAACGGATTTCGATTCCACATTCATCTATCCCCACGACATCCATGTCAGGGATACAACCGCGTTCGTTTTCTGTTTCGGAGAGGAACCTGGCTGGTTCTACGGCGGAGGGATATTCAAAGTGGAATTCAGCAGATCCACGGCCGAGGTGCAAAGCTGGAAGAAGATCTGGTATGACAGTTTCAGAGGGGACGTCAGGAATCTGGATCCATGGGGTACCTTCGATTGTGGTGAGCAAGGCACAATTGCCAAAACTCCCTCGACTCATAGCGGCTGGCTGACCGACGACGGTCAATATCTCGTCGTTGCCGATGAGACGGGGTATCTGGGTTTATGTCCCGACGTTCGCGCCGAAATCGCTCAATGCCTGCGCATATTCGACGTGGATGATTTTTATTTGCCGGGCAGCCCGGATACCGTGGCCCCGGTGAACGCATTTGATATTATATGGGATGAAACTGCGGGAGAGGACTTGTATATTATAGGCGCCAGCGCTATTGACAACCAGGCGCCTTCAGAAACGCCTTGTCCCGGCGAAGATTGCGTTGGAGGTAGCCCGCCTCCCTCATTTACATCCCTGGGGGTTCATAATCCTCATGTGAAAGGTAATCTGCTTTTCAACGCCTGGTATGCCCGCGGTCTGCAAATACTTGACATCACAGATATAAATAATATTCAGCACGCCGGTTATTACGATCACGAGACTGGCTCCAGCGGGAACTGGTATCAGGAGGCTTTCGGCGTTTATCCCTATTCCCCTGACGGCTACATCTATGTCAGCGGATCTCAAGGATTTTATCTTTATCGCTATGGCTACACGGGCGTGTTGGACACAAATGCGACATGGGCGGGCGACATTTACATTTATGACACGCTTACCGTGGCCGATACCGTAAGGCTGGTCATCGATTCCGGAACAAAGCTATACATGTTCGAGAATGCCCTGTTCAAAATCGAAGGGACGGTTGTCGCCAACGGCACCTCGTCGGATTCAGTCAAATTTATCGCCCTGGGCGGCGACCCCCAGCCCGGCGATTGGCAGGGGATCTACGTGGAGCAGAACGCGGCCTGCACTCTCAAGTATGTTTCCATTACCAACGCTCAGAACGGTCTGGAGATGCGCGACAGTTCGAGCGTCCTGCTGGTGCATAGTAACATTTCCGATAATTCACTGTCCGGGATTCACAACTACAAAGGCATTCTCTCCTTTGATACTTGCCGGGTAGACAACAACGACTATTACGGCCTTTATTCCTACAAGGCGGAATCCGTGGTCGATTCCTGCCATTTCCGGGCCAACGAGAATTACGGCATCTACTGCTGGCTGGCGCAGGCGGGCCTCGATTCGACCATCATCAACAGGTGCGTTATCGACAATAACGGCAACGCCGTGATACCGGATGGGTCTCAATACGGAATACTGACGAATCTGGACGCCATGCGCATATCAAAGTGCGTCATCAGGGAGTACTGCCAGGGAGCCATTAAGCTGACCGGTTCTGACGCCGAGGTTGCCAATTGCCATTTAAGACGACATGGAACGTATGGAATCTACGCCGAAAACAACTCCGACGCCTATGTTAGAAACTGCAATTTCGACAGCCTGGCCGTGGGGGTCAAGGCTATTGGAGGCTCGCTTCCCGATTTGGGAATCGTAACGGCCGACACGGGGTACTCGGATTTGGAGCATTGTTCCAGTTACTTTGTGTATCATTCCTCATTCTCGATGTCCGACACGCTAAAGGCCGAAGGAAATTATTTCGGTTCGGGGATTCCTTCGGCGCAGAAGTTTTATGGCATCGTAGATTATGTGCCCTGGCTTAGCGATGATCCCTTCGGCAAAATCTCAATGGAGATTCAAGAGCCGTACTCTTTCAGGCTTGATCCCAGTTACCCCAATCCCTTCAACCCCACGACAACCATCTCGTTTGCTCTCGATAGGTCGGGTCATACGGTGATAATCATTTACAATTTGCTGGGGCAACATGTATATACTCTCGTGAATGAATTCTTGGACGCCGGCGAACATAGTCTTATCTGGCACGGCGAAAATGATTCCGGCCAGCCGGTATCATCCGGTGTTTATTTCTATACCCTGCAATCCGGCGATCGTTTCGATTCAAAGAAAATGCTCTTGTTGCGATAAAGGAGGGTAAAATGAAAAGCTTTATGATATTATTGATGACACTGCTGATTGCAGTCCCGGCCTTTGGGGCCGAGGTCACGGTCGGATTAGACCGTTGCGTAGTGCTGAACGACTCAAACGACAACACCGCCGAGAGCAGGTTTGCCTTCAGCTTCACCCTGCCGGATGAAATCACCGGCAAGGAAATCATCTATTCAGAGATTTACATCCCGCTTGTCATGCAGAATCGAGATGCCGGTTTGCATTACGAATTCATCCTTTTCCCGTTCACGTCGACCTGGTCCGAAAACGAGATCGATTACCAGAATTCCGAAGCGATCACCGAGAGCCTGAGTGTGGGCGCCTACACGGTCACCCTGGAATCGACGAACAATTTTCATATTGACATCACATCCTTTGTCTTGGAGCTCTCAGCGGGCACCCGTACTAATCATGGATTAATCGGATACGCTGACTTACTTGGAGACGATAACATCCGCTTACCGGAGAACCTCGGGCAGGCGATTGTCAATAACGCTGCAATGAGGATAATCTACAGGTAAAAACAGGCTGCATGCTTATCGAGCCCCGTTCTCTTCCGGGACTTTTCTATTGCCTTTCTTTAGCTTATAGCGCTTCCGCCTACCGAACATATCCTCATAGAATCCTATTGCCATTCGCGCCTCGCTATGTTAACTTTACTTATCGAAATGTTAAGGGCGATAAGGAGGAGGTAGTATGTCCGGCCATTCTAAATGGTCTACCATAAAAAGGAAGAAAGGCAAAGCTGACGCTGAACGAGGCAGAACGTTCACCAAGCTGATCAAGGAAATCACCGTGGCCGCCCGCGAAGGGGGCGGCGATATCAACGCCAACGCCAGGCTGCGCACCGCCGTGGCCGCGGCCAGGGCGGCCAATATGCCCGCCGATAACATCAAGCGGGCCATAATGAAAGGCACCGGCGAACTCGAGGGCGTGCGCTACGAGCAGTCGTCATACGAGGGATACGGCCCCGGAGGCGTGGCCATTCTGGTAGAGGTCCTTACCGACAACAAAAATAGAACGGTGTCCGAAATCAGGCATATATTCACCAAGAACGGCGGTTCGCTGGGCGAGGTCGGCTGCGTGGGCTGGATGTTCGACCGCAAAGGGTACATAGTTGTTCCCAAGAGCAAAATCGGCGAAGATGAATTGATGGAAAAAGCGATCGAATCGGGCGCCAGCGACATACTCACCTCCGGCGATTCCTACGAAATCTACACCGATTACGGCGATCTCGATTTCGTGCGTTCGTCCCTGGAAAAAGCCGGTCTGGAAGTGGAATCGGCCGAGATTACCATGATTCCCCAGAGCACGATCAAGCTCGACGGCAAACAGGCAGAGCAGATGCTCCGATTATACGAGTCGCTGGAGGATAACGACGACGTCTCGAAGGTTTTCGCCAACTTCGACATAGACGAATCAATTATGGAAAAAATTTCCGAGGGATAAATGGCGGTCACTATTCTCGGTATTGATCCCGGTCTGCGGATAACAGGGTACGCCGTCATCAGCTCCAACGGCGGAAAGCCTAAGGTGCGGGAAGCGGGAGTGGTGAAAACCAGGAATGACGATACGTTCGAGGAAAGGCTGAAGACCATTTATGACGGTCTCGAGGCCGTAATCTCAGAGTTCAAACCCGATTCGATCTCCGTCGAGAAACTCTATTCCCATTATAATCATCCTCTCACGGCGGTCATCATGGGACACGCCCGAGGGATGATCTTCCTCTGCGCGGCACGACACAATATACCTGTGGAAAGCTACGCCTCCACCAGAATCAAAAAATCGTTAACCGGCAGCGGGAGGGCCTCAAAACTGCAGATGCAGAATTCCGTGAAGAGCGTATTGAGGCTTAAAGAGGTCCCCAAATCCGCAGACGTCGCCGACGCCATAGCCACCGCTCTCTGCCACTGGGAGGCGGTCAGATGATTTCGAAGATCAAAGGAGCTCTCGACAGAATCGACGATACCCACGCCCTTGTGGACGTGGGAGGATTGTTCTACGAGATTATGCTGCCCTCGGGGCTGGTCGCCTCGTTGAAGAAAAACGGATCGCTCGGTTCCGCTATCACATTTCACACGATTAACTATATCGAGGGCGGACAGGTGGGAAATCAATATCCGAGGATGGTCGGTTTCGCCGATCCGGTCGACAAGGAATTCTTCAAACTGTACACCTCGGTGCCGGGTCTGGGCATTAAGAAGGCTTTAAAATCGCTGATAATCCCTATAAGCGAAATCGCCCGGGCCATCGAAACGGAGAATACATCGGTTCTGACAAAACTCCCCGGCGTAGGCGAACGACTGGCCGAGAAAATCATAGCCGAGCTCAAGGGGAAGGCAGCCAAATTCGCCCTGGCAAAGGAGAGCAAACCGTTGGCGATACCTATCGCCAAACCGGATCATGCCGACGAGGTCCTGGAAATTCTCCTGCAGCTTCAATACAAACGCTCCGAGGCCCAGGCTCTCCTCGAACGCGCCATTTCCACCGGTAAGAGATTTAAATCGTCCGAAGAGCTGCTTCAGCAGATATTCAGACAATCGACAGCGAGTTGATTAGATGAGAGAACGAATCGTAACTCCTGAAATATTCTCCGAAGAGGAGGAACAATATATAGTCAGCTTGAGACCAAAGCGGCTTTCGGAGTATATCGGTCAAAGGAAGCTCGTGGGGAAATTATCCGTCTCGATCGAGGCCTGCAAGAAGCGGGGCGAAGCCCATGAGCATATGCTCCTATATGGCCCGCCGGGACTCGGGAAAACCACCCTGGCCCACATCCTGTCCGAGGAGATGGGCACTCGCCTGATAGTCACGTCAGGGCCTTCGCTGCAGCGCACCGGCGACTTGATGGGAATCCTCACAAATCTCGAGGAGGGCGATATTCTTCTCATCGACGAAATCCACAGGCTGGCCCCGGCCGTGGAGGAATTCATCTATCCGGCCATGGAGGATTTCAAAGTCGATTTTGTGGTGGATAAGGGCACCTTCGCCCGGGTTATCAACGTTCCGCTTAAGAAGTTTACCCTGGTTGGGGCCACTACCCGGGCCGGGCTGATATCAGCGCCTCTGCGCGACCGGTTCGGAATCACCCATCACCTCGACTTCTATCCGGCCGAGGAATTGGCCGAGATAGTCAAAAGATCGGCAATAATTCTGAATCTGATTCTTGAGGGTGAAGCGTCGATTGAGATCGCCCGCCGAAGCCGCGGCACTCCCCGTATCGCCAACCGGCTGTTGCGGCGAGTGCGGGATTACAGCCAGGTCAACAATCGCAGCCGCATAAGCCGCGAGGCGGTGAAAAATTCGCTGGAGATGGAAGGAATCGACTCCGCCGGTCTCGACGATCTCGACAGGCGGCTCATTACTGCCATGGTCGATTTCTACAAAGGCGGACCGGTCGGAATCGAATCAATCGCCGCCGCATTGAATGAGGAATGCGGAACATTGGAGGAGATGGTCGAGCCGTATCTGCTGAAGATCGGTTTCTTGAAAAGGACAAGACAAGGCAGAGTTGTGGGCGAATCGGCCATGAGACATTTGAAAATCAAGCGCAAAAGCGACGGCCAGCAGGAATTGTTATGAACGCGAGCTTGATCGGAAAATTCCTGCTTATGGCGGGAGGAGCATTCATCATCCTCTGGGCCGTTTTCCTGATTGCGGGAAAAATCCCCTTCACGGGAAAGCCCCCCGGCGATATCCTGATTAAAAGGAAGAATCTTGCGGTATATTTCCCCCTGGCCACATCGTTACTCTTAAGCGTTGTCCTATCCACGGTAATGATGATCATAAACTCATTCAGAAAATGAGCGAAGATATAAACCTGTACGATTACGATCTTCCAATGGGAATGATCGCGTTCTATCCCGCCAGCCCGCGTGATAGTTCCAAGCTCATGTTTCTCCCGAAAGTCTCGGGCAACCCGAAACATCGGCGTTTTTCCGAGATTCTCGATTACCTGCTCGAAGGGGATCTTCTTGTCATAAACGATTCCCGTGTATTCCCGGCCCGGCTGTATGGCAAAAAGCGAGGCACGGGCGGAAAGGTCGAGATATTTCTGCTGGAAAAGCTGCCGAACGGCTCCTGGGAGGCGCTGGTGCGTCCGGGAAAACGACTCTCCCTGGGCACAGAAATCGAATTTCCTGGAGAGTTTTCCGCCACCCTTGGCGAACGCACGCAAAGCGGCGGACGGATTGTCGAGTTTCACAATAACGGCGATCTCATGCCCCTTATCTGGAAACACGGACAGGTTCCTCTCCCGCCGTACATCGAGCGCGATCCCGAGGAGGAAGACAAGTCTCGATACCAGACCATATACGCCGAGGTAACCGGCGCGGTGGCTGCCCCCACTGCAGGATTTCACTTCACTGACGATATATTCGAAATTCTCGAACGAAAAGGTGTGGAAATCGCGCGACTGACACTCCACCCCGGACTGGGAACTTTCCGGCCCATTACCGCTGAGGATATTGATAAGCACAAGATGCACACGGAAATTTTCAGTATTTCGGAGCGGACAGCCTCAAATGTCAATCGGGCGAAGCGCGAGAGTCGCCGGGTGATCGCGGTAGGCACTACGTCGGCGCGGGCGCTGGAGTCGTCCTGCGGCGACGATGGCCTGATCGCCCCCGTTGATGCCGGGAAGACTGAACTATTCATAAAGCCGCCGTATCGATTTAGGGCAATTGACGGCCTACTAACTAATTTCCATCTGCCCAAGTCCACTCTCTTGCTTCTTGTATGCGCTTTGGCGGGAAGGGAGCGGGTATTGGCGGCGTATAACGAAGCCATCATGGACAAGTACCGCTTCTACAGCTTCGGCGACGCTATGCTGATATTATGAAGACCAGGAGAAATATCGCGGTTCTCGCGGCCGCCGGATCCGGAAGCCGATTAAACGGCGGTATTCCCAAGCAGTTTATGAATCTGGCCGGTAAACCGATGGCGGCTTACAGCCTCGATTTATTCGAAAGGTGCGGATTAATCGATGAGATAATCCTCGTCGTGCCTGATGACTACCTTGCCTTCGCCTCGCAGGAATTGGCGGACAAATTCGCGTTCAAAAAAATACATAAGATCACCACCGGTGGCGAAACCCGGCAAGAATCGGTGTTCGCCGGGCTGTCCGCCTGCCCGCCGACTACCGGTATTGTCGCCATTCACGACGCCGCCCGGCCGCTTCTCAGCATGACACTATTGGAAAGCGCCATCAACAAGGCATTGGAGACGGACGCCGCCATACTGGCTGTTCCGGCAAGGGAAAGCGTGAAATTATGCGACAACGAAAATGTTGTGAAGACGCTTTCCAGGAATACCGTCTGGATCTCACAAACCCCTCAAATTTTTAAATTTGAGAAAATTCTGGATGCTCACAGCCGCGCGGAAAATGCCGATTACGAGGCGACAGATGATTCGGAGCTTTATGAGAAATATTGCGGAATTGTGACCATTGTAAGGGGAAGCTACAGCAATATCAAGGTGACGACGCCTGAGGATCTCGCCCTGGCCAGGGAAATCTTAAGGGGGTTAAAATGACCGATTACAGAATAGGGCAGGGATACGATATCCACCGGCTGACCGAAGGCAGGGAATTGATACTCGGAGGCGAACGGATCGATTTTGAGCTCGGGCTGGACGGCCACTCCGACGCCGACGCCGTCGTTCACGCGGTAATCGACGCTCTCCTCGGAGCGGCCGCTATGGGAGATATAGGCCGACATTTCCCGGACAGCGATCCCGCCTACAAGAATGCCGATTCCATGGAATTACTGAGACAGACACGGGCCAAGGTCGAAACCGAAGGGTACGCCGTCGCAAATATCGACGTCACCATTATTATCGAGAAACCAAGAATGACCCCGTACATTCAAAAAATGAGAAAGAACATTGCCGACGGAGTCGGAATTCCATTCGAGATGGTATCCGTAAAAGCAACCACTAACGAAACAATCGGTTCCCTCGGCAGGGGGGAAGGAGTGGCGGCCCTGGCCATCGCTGCTTTGCGTAAATGAGCCTCGATCAAATTCTCTATTTCTTTAAGACTCAGAACGAGTTCATTGTCTATGGCGCGATTCTGGCCGCGGCCTTTGTCGAAAACCTGTTTCCGCCCTTTCCCGGAGACAGCGTGACGCTGGCTGGCGCCGTTGTTGCGGGAGAGGGAAATACCAGTTATATTGGCGTTTTGATATCGGCGACGACCGGAGGAGTCGCCGGAGCCATGACCCTTTATTTGTTGGGGAAGATAAAAGGACGCAAATATTTCAGCAAGAGCAGGTTTTTCGGAGAGGCCGATTTATTGAAAGTAGAATCGCTGTTCAAGAGGTTCGGCGGATACCTCATAATTTTCTCCCGCTTCGTCATTGGGGTAAGATCGGCGGTTTCGCTGGCCGCCGGTATAGGGAACATGGACTCGCTGCGCATGATCGTCCTTACAGCAGTAAGTTTCGTAATCTGGAATTGCCTGATGCTGGCGGTAGTATTCTATTCCAAAGCCAACTGGGAAACGATTTCGAACCTGGGAGAGAAATATAGTATCGCCATTATGTCCGCGCTTGCCGCGGCGGCGATAGTTCTGATGGTCAGATGGATATGGAAAAAGAAAAGCTCAAAATAGCCGTATTATTCGGCGGAAACTCATCGGAACGCGACGTTTCGGTTGTGACTGGAAAAGCCGTTGTCGACGGATTGAGAGCCGGCGGGCACCAAGTCATAGGGATCGATACCGCACTGGGCGCCAACCAGCTTCCTCCGCCCGACAAAGACGACGTGCCCATAGTTCAGGAACAGCCGCCGGACCTGAAAGACCTTTCCGTAATGGGAGGAGAGAAGACCATTCAGACCGTAAGCTCCCCCGATCTGAAGAATGTCGATCTTGTCTTTATCGCCCTGCACGGCGGGGCCGGCGAGAACGGCACTATTCAGGCCCTGCTTGATTTGATGGAGATCCCCTACACCGGCTCAGGCGTCCTAGCCTCGGCGGTGGCTATGGACAAGCTGGCCGCCAAGCGGATCGTGACAGCTGCCGGCCTGGACACCCCCGCCTACTTCGTACAGCGATCCGGCGAAATCATCGACGCCCAAAAACTGATTCGCATGGTCGAGGAAAGCGTGGGATTTCCCGTAGTAATAAAACCGAACGATCAGGGGTCATCCGTGGGCATGAGTGTGGTAAAATCCCCTGAGACTTTATTCGAGAACGCGAGAGAAGCCGGGAAATATTCCGACAAAGTCATCTTTGAAAAATTCATCAAAGGACGAGAACTGACCGTCAGCATCCTCGGCGATAAAGCCCTTCCCATTGCTGAGGTGAAACCGCAGGACGGTTACTACGACTACAGGCATAAATATACTCCCGGTCTGGCCGACAAAATCATTCCTGCCGAATTGACAAAAGAGCAGACGAGAACCCTGCAGGATCTTGCCCTGGCGGTTTTCGATTCTCTCGATTGCAGGGGATACGCCAGGATCGATTTTATGATGTCGTACAACGGGGATTATTA
>CAZDAH010000056.1:13527-18976 GCA_964503405.1 uncultured Ignavibacteria bacterium | reverse complement strand
CATCCAACTGCCGCCCCGTATGCCGCTCCCCCCAGCACATCCGACGGATAATGAACGCCGAGATAGACTCGTCCCACAGCGATTAGCGCGGCCAGGGGATACATATAATAACGGGCGGATTTGTGGAAAGCCCCGAATACGATCGCCAGGCCGAACATATTGGCGGCGTGCGACGACGGAAAACCATATCGTCCTCCGCAGCCGTCGACTGCACGAACCCAGTCCAATGCCGGCTCGTGGCAGGGGCGAAGACGCGCGAATAGCGGTTTGATAATCCTGTAAATCGACGGATCGACAATCAAAGCGGTGACTACCGCCAGCAACACCAGCCAGCGCCCCTTCGGGCCGCCTTTCCAAAGAAGCGCGATCGCCAGCGCCGCCAGAAGCCACCGCCAAATATGGAAATCGCAGATTAAAGAAAAGAATACGTCCAATGACGGGATCGACACTGAAACGTTAAGGAATTTTAAAATCGCCCTATCGACCGGCAAGCAGCCTCCTCAAGATGGAATGATATTTCCGGAAATCTCCCCTGACAAGCGCAAAAGAGGGGGATAAGACACAAGACCGAAAGGCCAATTCGAACAAGAGTGTCATTTTTCAATCAAAACACAATGCTGTCAGAAGAAATCATTTGACCGGGAAAATATCTGATGAAGTAGAAAACGAATTCAATACCGAATTTGACGGGGGAGAGGTGTCCCCGACAATCATCGAACCCGACGCCTCCGTCATGATTCCGGCAGTCGCCAGTCAGCGAAAAGCCGATATCGGCGGCATTGTTCTGATATTCTTCGGTATCTTCACCCCGGAATTCAAATCGGGATGTCGTCGCAACCTGAAATAAGAGCTAAATCAGGTTTTTTCGCTCATATTCAAATCGATCGAAGAAGTCTCTCCATCTATTTGCGACGGCTCCTCAGAAGAGCGGTTGGTTTTAACCAGCGCCATAACATCTTCTAATTCGGGAATTCCGCGCCGTCCGCCTATTCGAGTGCATTTCAATGCCGCCGCCGCCGAGGCGAATTCGAGGATCTCCGCCAACTCCCATCCCCTTGTAAGGCCGTAAATATACGCCCCGTGAAAAACGTCGCCGGCTCCGGTGGTATCGACAACCTTCACGTCATAAGCGTCTTGCTGGTATAGATAACCGTCGGGAGTAGCCCCGACGCATCCCTGGCGCCCGGAAGTTATGACCACTGTTTTGAATCCCATGTGAGCCAGCTTCAAGGCGGCTTTTCCCGGATCGACCTCTTGAGTGAAATCGAGGGAAAACCTGTTGGACGCCACCAGGTGGTCGACATGGGCGAGCAAATCGCCGATATTTTTCCGCGGCGAGCCGGCGTCGATAATGACCTCGCCCCCTGCCTTCTTGACCAGCGACGCCGCTGTCGCCGACGTTTCCACATCGCGGCCGTCGATAAGCAGGTAATCGGCTTTCCTGATGAAATTCAGATCGAGCTCGTCGGGAGAGAGAACCGATGTTTCCGTCCTGTCGAGAATGACCGTCCTCTTGCCGGATTCTTTGTCTATGATGATAAAGGCCCGCGGAGTACGGGAATCGTGATCGAGAATCAGTTTCCTGGTTTCCACACCGAATCGCTTCAAATCCTGTTTGATGGTCTGGCCGTCGCTGTCGGCCCCGCATTTGCCTATAAACGAGCTTTTGACTCCGAATTTCGACAGGGTGCAGAGCGCGGTTGAAACCGGGCCGCCCCCCTGCCGCGAAAACGAGAGGGCATCGATCTTCTCGTCCAGACGCGGGTATTTTTCCACGACAAACGAATAGTCGAGGGCGCAGAGCCCCAGTCCGATAACAAACGGTTTACTTGAACCTGATCCGGCCATTGGTCGCCTCGGTCAATTTGCCTTTGAAATCTGCGGCGCGCGACGCTCTAACATTCACCACGAACGAAACTTTATCCTCATATCGGGAATCGACTAATTCGGCGTCGAAACTCTCTATGATGAAATGAACCATGCTCACAAAATCGAAATCCGCTTCGAATGTCAGCGATTCCACCGCGAATTTCCGCGACGGTTCGCTCGATTTGAGAACGGAGTAAGCGGTTTGACCGTAAGCCCTCATCAAACCCCCCTTTCCCAGCTTAACCCCCCCGAAATACCTGGTTATGACCACGCAAACGTTGGATATCCTGGTCGAGTCTATCGCTTTCATGATCGGCTGGCCGGCCGTTCCCGACGGTTCGCCGCTGTCGTTATAACGATACTTCTGGGCTTTCCCCACGCCGATTTTCCAGGCCCAGCAATTATGCGACGCGCTGTGGAACTCCTTTTTCATTTCATCGATGAATTCGATCGCTTCCTCTTCGGTCTCGATCGGGGAGGCTGTGCCGATAAAGCGGCTTCCCTTCACCTTTTCTTCCAGCCGGCACCTTTTTTTTATCTGTAAATACTGATCGTCGTTGCTCTTGCCGTTCATCAATCCGCCCCGGCGGCAAACTGCTCCAGCAGTCTTTCAATCCTGCTTAGATACACCATTTTAAATAGTTCGGCTTTTTCTGGATACTCCTTAAGGAAGGCCCCGGCCAATTCCGAATACGTCCGACGGGCATCCGACGGTGTAATTTCGCGGCTTATGATTCCCTCGCACAATCGATCCAACTCGGACCTTACAGCCAAATATGACGTGCTGTATTTTCTGTAATCAGGAATCGACATAATCTCGCTCCGGGACAATATAACTCAATATCTCATCCACCGCGTCAACCGATTGCACAATAGAGCCGGGCCAGTCTTTGACCCTCTCAAAATCGAAATTGTCGTCGGGATCGCCATAGTACAACGGTTTGGCCTGCCTGCAGGCATAGGCGGCGGTGTGCAATTCTCCCCTGGTCTCCGCGGACAACTGGACCACGATCACAGCCCTGGACATCGCCGAAATAATCCTATTTCGCAGTACGAGGGAGCTCTTACTGACCATCTTAAATGGCGGATGCTCCGATAACAACAGACCGGATTTGCCTATCAATTCGGCCAGAGCCACGTTTTCCTCCGGATAGATCTCCATTATCCCGCTTCCCAGGACGGCGATTGTCGCCCCCTTCTCTTTCAATGCCCCCAGATGGGCTGCGCTGTCTATTCCGCTGGCCAGTCCCGATATGATTCCGTAACCCCGTTTGATCAATGCCCTGGATAAATCGACAGTCAACCGCAGCCCGGATTGAGTCGCTTTGGTAGTTCCTGCCATGGCAATGAAGTCTCTGTCCAAGATATCGCAGTCTCCGCGATAATAGATCAGCGGGGGAGGATCGTCGATTACTCTCAATAGTTTAGGGTAGTCATCGTCAAGAATACTGCTTATGAATATATTGTCCGCCGCGTAATCGATTATTTTCCCCATATATTCGTCTGCGCGATCGAGGGAGCTTAATATGCGCGCCGCTCTTTCGGCGTTTATACGAGGGAGTTCCTGGAAATCCGACGCTGTCGCGATATGCAGTTCCTCCGGAGGGCCAAGGTGCATCAAAAGATGCTGAAACATTTTCGGCCCCACGCCGCCTTCTTCGGTCAAGGCCATGATGATCGATTGTCTTGTTAGAGTATTCTGCTCCATTCCCGGTGGCTTCATATTATCCTATCTGGATGTTTTGAATCTCCATGTATATTTTGACGCCGGATTTCCGGCCAGGTCTTTGAAACCCTTGGAATCATCGCCGTTGACCTGAAACTCATATTCCATTTCGGGGTAAAGGTGCAATTTCAGATTGAAGCAATTCGTTTTCAGATCATAACCTATGTCGCCGAATCGGCTCCACATATCCGCGGGAAGCGCCGAGACGGAGATAGTGGCGGGATTCATGGGTTCCGAGAATACGATTCTCAAATCGACAATCTGGCCGACGTCCGCGCATCCGTCAGGAGGATCCACTGACAATACTGTCGGCGGGACCTTATCCGGCGAGAGAATCATGGCGGCCATATGGGGGATTGTCTCCAGAATGTCGTCGATACTTCCGCAGACGATCGGATCGAACAGGACGGGCCGTTCGGCGCCCGGCTCCAGATATTTCATCTCTATAGTAAACATGTCCTCATAAGTGTAAATAATTCCGAATGCGGCGCCGTCGGCCCCCACCGAATGGAGGATCGAACGAAGATCCTCGATCGTATAATTAAGATCGGATTCCTGCCAATTTTTCTGTTTCATTAGTTTTTCGAACAGATTGCGGGATACCGTGAGCCCGCCCTCCTTAATGACTTGTTTTCTCAACTCGTCGCCTATGGCTTCAGCCTTGCCGGCCGCCTTTCCCCGGCAATCGAAATTGAGTACGAGATACCGAAGCGCCGGCCCGCCGCAGACTTCGGAGCGAAGCAGGACAATCAATATTCCCAGAATAAGCGCATGCGCCGCGGCTCTACACATAAAAACAATATATCGAGCATAAATGGAAAAGTCAATTGAGCTGGGCCAGCAGTTTCTCGTTCGACTCTCTTCTCAGAAATGGGGTATACTCGGCCACTACCCTGTCGAAATCCCCGCGAAACTCGATATTCACCGGCATGGCGGCGGGGATAGTCATTTTCAGCGGGTTTACATACTTGCCGTTTTTCCTTACACGGTAATCGAGATGCGGGCCGGTGCTCTCGCCGGTGCTTCCCACGTAGCCGATTACCTGCCCCTGCACTACGTGACGTCCTTTCTTAACCCCCCGGGCGAAATGACCCAGATGGCCATAACAGGTAACCAATTCGCCGCCGTGCCTGATTTCAAGATAATTCCCGAATCCTCTTTTTACTCCCTTGAATGTCACGTATCCCTCGCCCGCGGCCACTATAGGCGTCCCGACTGCGGCGGCGTAATCCACGCCGAGGTGAGGGCGATAGGTTTTGTGAATCGGATGAAGACGGTTATGGGAGAACTTGGAGGAGATTCGACGGTAATTCAGGGGGGATTTTAGAAGCGATTTTCTAAGCGAATAACCATGCTCGTCGAAATAATCGCGTCGCCCGTCCGGGTCGGTATAAAGGAATGCCCGGTGAGGGGAACCTCCGAGCAAATATTCTGCCGCCAGGATATTGCCGGTCTTCACGAATTGCCCGTCCTTATGGAAAACCTCGAATACTATTTTAAACGAATCTCCGATCCGCGGCTCCGTCAAAAAATCGATTTCCCAGCCGAAAATATCAGCCATATCGAAGAATATTTCCATGTCGGGCAGGAGCGCGACCAGGGCGTCCCACAACGTTTTCTCGATAGTCCCCTGTACCGCGCGGATTTCTTTCTCCAGGCCCACTTCCTTTACCGATTCGATATAATTGTCGCCGTCGCGATCAAGTCTGTAGCGTTTCCAGTCGCCGGTGGTATACTCGAATGCCACCACGCTGTCGTCGGGACCCATGAAAATGCGAAATGTGTCTCCTGGCTGCGATCTTTTCAAGTCGAACATCCGCGAAAAACGCGAGGTGATCTCGGCGCGACGCTTTG
>CAZDAH010000056.1:0-13517 GCA_964503405.1 uncultured Ignavibacteria bacterium | reverse complement strand
CGGACGCAGCATCTATATCCGCCGACTTCTCCCGCTGCGGAACCGGGGGACGGTTGGTGATATACAGCACGCTCGTAAAGACGATCATTCCAGCCGCAACAGATATCGCGGCCAGAGCGGAACGAAATCTTTCGCTCTTTCCCGATTTGCCGTTTAAAATTCGCAAAATTTACTTTTCGCCGAATATCTCCGCTTGAAACACGAAAAGCTCCGTTTCCGCGCTTTTCCACGCGTCAATAGGCAAACCGGCCTTTAGACACGTTTGTTCCAGAAAGTGTTTTCTGTCCCATCGGTATTCCAGCGGTACCTGAGGCAAAAGCACCCCTGCGTACATTCCCTGACGCACATATAAGCCGTCCCTGCCGACCTCCACGGTCTGGGGATCGCTAATCCTCTTCATCGGCGTCAAAACGGAAATCTCAAGATCGAGCTTATCGTATTCCTCTATGGTGAGCGACGCGAATCGGGGATCGGAGAATGCCGCTTCGCGCGCCATCCGCGCGATAATCCTGTATAACGGTTCGTCGGCCATAAACGTACCAATACAGCCGCGAAGACGATCGTCAATTCTCAAAGTCACGAAAGCCCCCAGATTGTCATTCAGGGCCGGGGAGATCTTCTCCGGATAAGTCATCTCGAAGCCCTTGAGTTTCGAAACGATCGATTTACGGGCTATGTCGAGCAAAGTTCTTTTGTCGTCGGAAGTTAAGCCATAGTCTACTCCTGTGGCCGGACTATCGCGGATCTCCTCTTCGTTACTCGCATCGAGGTCGTATAATCTATCCGATTCCGTCTTGTAGATCAGAGCAGAAAGATAGCCCACTACACTTGTTTTGTCTCCCGTTGCATCGCCTGAATCTCCGTAGCCGGTGATTTCCACCTTGTCGGCCCCCAGTTTCCCGGCCGCAATCATGGCCGCGATAATCGGGCCGCCTCCGCAGGCCTCGGTTTTATGGGATGACAGATCATTCGACAGGCCCTTAAAATCGAGTTCTCGCACTTTGTCGATTAACACCGAATCGAGCTTCCCCGCGGTTTTCGAATCGTAGAAGTGAGAAAGATCGGATGAGGCCACTATCAAGACGTCATCGCGCCCCCTGATGGCATCGGCAATCGAATTGCCAAGTTTTTCGCATGTTTCGAAATCCTGATCCCCCATCATCATCGCCACCAGGCTGATTTTGCCGAGGGCCGTTTGGAGAAACGGAAGCTGGACCTCAAGGGCATGTTCGGATCTCTGTCCTCTTACGATATGTCCCGTATTCGAAAACCTGATTCTCTCGTTTCCCGAGGCTATTTTCTCCGTAAGCTCACGGTCAATCGGTATCTCGCCGAACGGAGTCGTGTATGCCTTTCCCGCGAATGCGGTAACGCCGTCGAAACCGAGCGCATGCGACGGTGAGATGACGATAACCGTGGTATACTCCTCGCCCTCGAGTATCTTAAACCCTTTGGCCGCGATCGGACCGGAATAAACGTATCCCGCATGGGGCGAGATTATCGCCACCGGTTTGCCGGAAATCGACGGTTTTGGAGCGTTGTGGAAATGCCCGGCTATGTTTCTAGCCAATTCCGACGGTGATTCCGGATAGAAATATCCGGCCACCGCGACGGGCCTGACATAGGTTGTATCCGAATCATTCATATTGCCGCCAATCGCTAAATTCCCGCCGGCCGCCAACACCAGAAGCGCTACGACCGGCATCCCTTTCATAATCAAAGTCATCCATGTTTATTTTACGGATGCAAGGGGTCAAAGTCAAGCGACATCGAAACATACAGAAATCTTATCGGCAAGCGAGGCTGTTCTATCCACTTCGAATCGACTCTTTGAAATCGAAACGGAGAGCTTGAATCAATAATAAGCGACCAAGAAGATGCGTTATTTTTTCGCTGTCATAATAATGACGAATTCGATTTTGTGGAACACCGCGGATATGTCATCAGGATTATATTTCTACAGGCTTGCCACCGTCCACTTGAATGAGACGCGGCGGATGGTGTTGTTGAAGTAGGCGGGACATCCGACAATTGGTGGATGGAATTGGAATTTGAATTTTCGAGAAGGAACAATAAGCTCAAGTAACGAGACCGATTATCGAGTATCTACGGGGTCGTCCGTGCCGGCTATTTCATCCCGTCAGAAACATGCACGTATTGATACGTATCACATCCTGAACAGATACTGGAATTTGGCGAAGAACTGGCGCGACGTCGGGGTGAGATGCTCGGAGCCGTCGATATCGCTGTAATCGACCGTGGAGCCGACATAGAAAATAGTAAAGGGATTGAGTTCATAGCTTAGCAGCGGATCGATATCGAAGTTCTCGTCGAAATCGTCATATTGCAGAACCAGCCGCAGATATAACTCCCTCGAAAACTGGTAATTCATTCGATTGCGATAAATATAGCCCTTAAACAGCTCTTCATCGTTGTCCTGCCTTCTCAGCGTGGAATATTGAAAAGTCTGAATAATTTTCAGCCTGGAAAACGGCTTGATATCGATTTCCGCCTCGATATCGATCCCGTCGCCGAGGACCGCAGGCTCCACATTGCGGGCCACGAACTCTCCCATGCTGATTCCCACACCGGCCTGCACCGGTTCGCTGAAATTGCTGCTTATCTCGAATTCCAGCCTGTTCATGGCCGGCAGATGCACTCCTCCAAATACCTCCCGGGTGTAAATGTGCGTAAGCACGACGTTGGTTTGGGCCTTGAACAGGAAATTCACATAAGAGACGGCCCAGCCGTCCTTGTAGGCGCCGCGGGAGTTCCAGACGCGGCCGTAAACCTCGCCTATCTCGATATTGTCTAATACCTTGCTTTCGGGATAGAAATACACGCCGCTCCAGGCTTCAACTTGACGATAGTCGTTTTTGGTGATGAATCCGTTATCGGCACGAAATCCGGGGCTGTAATTCCGGAAATCGATATCGAAATTCCAGTGGCGGGAGCTTCGCTCCACGCTTACGTACGCGGCATGGCCCCAAAACGATTCACCATCGAAGGCCACCGTACGCTTGCCTCCGTCGAAATAAATCTGGCCGATATTTGCGCTGAAGGTAGTGTCGTTCGGTTACGACGTATACGAGCTAATCCCCTGCGCCTCGAACCTGTATAGTTTCTTAAAGGGCAAATTGAAATCTATTCCGAAATCGGTATTGCTTCCGTCTTCGGATAACCGTCTGTCGGATACCAAAGCCCCCAAATGAGCGCTTCCTCCGAAAGTTCGCTTGTACCGGAATATATTGGAATAACTCTCGTGAGCGTCCACAAACCCGCTGCGCTCCTCAAGAGGAACAATGATCGGGGAGTCCTTATCGTGAGCGCCGAGGTAGGCGAGACTGGTATTGCCCGTCCGGCCGATCAGCTTGGCGGCGATGTCGGGATTATTGATGGAGCGGGTGTAAACCGCGTCGATCCAGCCTGAAAAAAGATCGCTCCCTTCCTGGAAGAACGGCCGTTTCTCCGGATAGAATAAAGCAATCGTCTGGTTGACATCGATCTGCGCGGCGTCCGACTCGACCTGGCTGAAATCAGGATTGATTGTAGTTTCGGCCGACATGCCGGACGAGATAGAATAACGCAATCCCAGCGACGCTTCCCCGTCGACCTTCTCATTCCGCAAACCGGAATCGCGATTGCCGGGATCGCGAATCTCCGCCGACTGAAATCCTATAACCGACGGCAGTATCTCGATGTTCTTCCCCGGCTTGATATTCTCTATGCCTGTAATCGTGCCGAACTCGCATAGCCAGCAGTTGGCGTCATCGTCGATAAAGGCCCAGGAGCAGGTGGACCGGCGCTCCCTGGGACGGGTCCGCCAGAAGGTGGCCTTCCATTCCTGCTCTTGCTTATCGGGAAAGCGAATGCTGGCGAACGGCAGGGCGATCTCCGCCTGGTATCCGGAATCGGTGACAACTCCCCTTGATTCGAATATAATATCGAAACCCTCATCCTCGCCCACTGACGTCACCTGCAGGCCGTCTCCCTGCAGTCCCAGAGGGTTGCAGAAGATCTCGTAGGCCCAGACTCCCGCTCCGTATGTGTCGAAAATGAACCCCATGTAATCGTCGGACCAGATATTGTCGCGGTCGCTCCATGACGAGCGAATCGACGACGCGTCGGTATCGTGGCAGATGAAGGCAATATACAAATTGTCGTCGTCGTAGGTAAGCATGACCTCGGTCTCCACCGGGGCTATGTCGCCGTTGTTGGGAAATTGCTCGGAGAAATTGGTGGCGCGAGCGACATCCTGCCAGCCGGAATCGTCGAGACGACCGTCGATATCGATATTGCCGGTCAGGCGTGAAACATTATAAGTCGGTCCCATGTTGGGAACAAAAGCGTTTTCGGCGGACGCCGATACGGGGACAAGCAACAGGCCAGCCAACAGGATTATTGTTGTCTGGAATCGGGGCAATCGCATATCCGAATCTGAATTACGAAATCGATAATAGTAATGTTGCGTTTTTTCTACTTCACATCGGCTATTATTCGTACCGTTTGGTGAACAGGGGCATAAGCCATTCGATACCCAGAACCATAACGGCAGTGACGATTATCCCGGCCATCATTACGCCCACCATAACCGCCAGCATGGATCGTTTGAATTCCAGCTTGAAAAGCCAGGCGGCCAGGCTGCCGGTGTAGGCCCCGGTGACCGGCAAGGGTATGGCCACGAATATGGCCACTCCCCAAAATCCATATTTTTCGATTAGTTGGGCGGTACGCTTTCGGACTCTTGCCTCGAACCAGTCGAAAAGTCTCGTGTAAAGTGTCAGATTGCGCAGGAGCTTATGGAGAGTATTCAAGAACGCGAATACAAGCGGCCCCACGAGGAAATTCACGGCCACACATCCGGAATAGCTCAGCCAGACCGGGTAGCCGCTCAAAAGGGCGAAGGGAATGCCTCCACGCAACTCGGCGATAGGGAGGATCGAGAGGACTAAAGCGTAAAGGTAATCAGACATCGCGTACCAGCCTTAAATGAACCATGGATTTTAAGCGCAATACCTTGACATGTCAATTTATTAAGCGACGGGACACTATTATTTCGACCGAATTAAAATATTGTTCGTATAAAGAGTAAGCCTCGACCTCACTTGTAGGCAGGGTCGAGGCTTGGGGATATCAGTGCCGATCGGAACTTATGTTCCGATGGTTGATAGGTGGGATTTTTTATGAATATCGATAAAGTCTTGCCTTATATTCGGAGTTTCTCTCGCTTGTTCTTGCTGTAAGTAGCAGACTCAAGAAACCTCCATTGGTCAATCCTGTTGAAGATTTTCTCAGTAGCCGCCTCTAAGTAAAGCAATGAGATTTTTTTGTCAATAGAAAACTGAAAATCGAACCCAAAATTATTCGCTTTTTTGAGAATAATCACGATTCTCATAGAAAAAATGTGAAATCGTTTACACATTTCGCCGAAATTTTAATGGATATTGCGGGATATTTTTAGCCAGTTTACGATTTAATGATAATAGACGATCTTCCACGTGTTGTCCGGCTGCAGCCGCAGCTGCATCATTGTGTACACCATATGACGTGTCGTCGCGTCGATGAATGAAACCTCTACCTCGGCGGTGCCGTCGGCCTCGAAAGATTGATTGACCAGGATTTGCTGGTTCTGCCAATGGGTTCTAATGATCCCGTCGCCCAGAAGCGATTGGATCGTTTTCGTGCGGTTCTCGTCGAGAACTATCGCCGAGTCTTCGGGCGTCATCTCGGCCATCCTGGTCTTCACGTAAGCATCGACATCGAGGCATTTAACCAGGCCGAGGGAATCTGATGTCATCACCGCTTCGATGAACGCGAAAACGGTATCCTTGGGGTCGGGCCGCCCCGAGCAGGCAAAGAACAGGACGCTAAAAACCATCAGCTTTCGCATAGAGGAAGCATACCTTGCATGTTGTTGACGCGCAAGCGAAAACATCCTGATACTCGAATCACCTTCTGACCGCCTCTAAAATTCCCACCATCCCCTCATGTATTCGCCCGTTCGAGGCCGCCAACTCGCCCTTGAAAATATCGTATCGATCTCCGAAATACGACGTTGCTTTGCCGCCGGCCTCTTCCACCAGCAGTATCCCCGCGGCTATGTCCCAAGGCGAGAGGCGAAACTCCCAAAAACCGTCGAAACGCCCGCAGGCGACATAGGCCAGATCGAGCGCGGCCGCGCCGGCGCGACGCACCGCCTGGGCCTTCTTGTAAAAGGCGGTGAATTCCTTGAGATTGTCGTCGTCGGTCTCGCGGATGTTGTAGGGAAATCCCGTTGCAAGCAGAGAATCATCCAGCTTCTCCGTTCGGGAAACGTGAATCCGTTCGCCATTCAAAAACGCTCCCTTGCCTTTCTCCGTTGTAAAGCACTCGTCGAGATTGGGATTGTAAACGCATCCGACGATAATCTCATCGTCCTTCAGCAGCGCCAGCGAGACGCAATAGACGGGGTAACCATGAGCGTAATTAGTGGTGCCGTCCAGCGGATCGACCAGCCAGAGATACTTCGATTGGCCCGCCAATTCGGTCCCTTCTTCGGCCCTGAATGAATGATCGGGGAAACCCGATTCGATGATCTTCCTGATCAGTTCCTCGCTGCTGCGGTCGGTGTCGGTGACCAGATCGACAATTCCTTTCTTCTGGACAATACGTTCCGATTTCCGCATTTCCAGAACCAGTCGTCCCGCCTCCCGCGCTGCCCGTTCGGCAACCTTCAAAAAATCGCTCAAGCCACCTTCCCGGCGAGCTCCTGGTCTTTATATTGAAGCTGATATAGTCGATGATAAATCCCGCCGGCGGCCAGAAGCTCGCTGTGCGTGCCGATTTCCTTGATCTGCCCTTTGTGCATGACTATTATCCGGTCGGAATTTTGAATTGTCGAGAGACGGTGGGCTATTACAATCGAAGTTCTCCCTTTGAGAAGTTTTTCCAGCGCCTGCTGTATCAGGAATTCGGTTTCGGTGTCCACCGACGATGTCGCCTCGTCCAGAATGAGAATTTTAGGATCGAAGGCCAGAGCTCGGGCGAAGGCCAACAGCTGCCTTTGCCCCAGAGACAGGTTCGAGCCGCGCTCCATCAGCCGATAATCGACGCCCCCATCGAGCTTTTTCACAAAAGCATCGGCTCCGACCGTACGTAACGCGTTTCTGACGTCGTCCTCCGAGATATCCCTGTTTCCCAGCCTGACATTCCTTGTGATATCGCCGGAAAACATGAATATCTCCTGCAATACCAGGGCGAAATTTCCGCGGTATTCCTTTACGGGAAAATCCCTGATTGAGGCGCCGTCGAGCTTGATATCCCCCTTCTGAAATTCGTAAAACCGCAGGAGCAGGCTTATCAGCGAAGTTTTCCCCGCGCCGGTGGCTCCCACAACGGCTATCCGTTCGCCAGGCCTTATTTTCAGATTCAGATCTTTTAAAACCCATTCCTCATCGTTATACGCAAACCAGAGATTCTGAAATTCCAAACCGCCCTTCACCGACGGCGGTTTCGCGGGCGTCTGCGGATCCGTAATATCCGGCTTTTCGTCGAGTAATTTGAAAATCCTCTCAGAGGAAGCCATCGCCTGCTGAAGGATATTATATTTCTCGGACAGGTCCCGAATGGGCTGGAAAAACCTCTCCGTATATTGAATGAAAGCGACTATGGCCCCGAGCGTTAGCGCTCCCTGGATCAGCTGTCCCCCGCCGTACCAGACAATCAGCGCCAGGCTGATCGCCCCGATCATCTCCACTACGGGGAAGAATATGGCAAAATAGAGGACCGATTTGAGGTGATTATCCCGCAAATCGCTGTTAATCGTATCGAACTTCTCGAAGGTCCTTTTCTCGGCGGCGAAACTCTGCACAACCCACATTCCGGAAACGTGCTCCTGTATGAACGAATTAAGACGCGCGACCCGAGTGCGAATCATCCTGAACGACAATCTTACTTTGGTGCGGAATATGACTGAGGCGACGACTATCACCGGAAGCACCAGCATCAAGACCGAGGCCAGCCTCCAGTTGAGATGGAAAAGCATGCCGATAATGCCCGCCAGCAGGATTAGGTCGCCGAAAATGGCCACCACTCCCGAGGTGATCAGTTCGTTTAGCGCCTGCACGTCGCCCGTAACCCGCGTGACCAGCCGTCCCACCGGATTCTTTTCAAAAAAGGACAAACCGAGATTCTCCAGGTGAGAGAAGATATCCACTCTTATCCTGAACATCGCTTTCTGCCCGACCCACTGGATAATATAGACATGGAAGTATTGCAAAAAGAATTGCACAATCAACAGCCCGATATACAATACCACAATATTGCGCAGCCCGACACGGTCTCCGACTGCAATGTATTCGTCGATGGCTATCTTGGTCAGGTAAGGTCCGGCCAGCTGGGCCAGCTGCACCGTCATCAGCAATATTGTTGACAAAAATATATGGGGATTATACGGTTTCAGATATTTCAAGAGGCGCCTGATCAAAAGGGCGTCGTATGCCTTGCCGACGATTTCCTCTTCCTGTCCGTAACCTTCGAGAGTCATTCGGTAGTATTCTCCTTAATACAAGTAGTATGTGACCAGAGATTTGGCGATCAAAACATTATCAGCTTTTCGAACCTCCACCTCTCCCACGGCTGTCTTTCTACCCTTGTGAATTATTCTGGCTTCGGCGAAAATGTCATCGTCGGCAGGGGCGATGAAATTAATCTTCATTTCAACCGTTAACATCCGTTCACCGTCTTCGATCATGGTGGCCAGGGCGAAGGCCACAGCCGAATCGCAGAGCGCGGAAATAACGCCGCCGTGAAGGAATTCCATCCCCTGGGTCAGTTCGTGCCTGTGCGCGGCTTTAAACCGGGCGAACCCGTATTTGAGTTTCTCAATACTCAATCCTATCAAGGCCGGAAACGGGAATTTTGGGAATTGGGCTCTTATTTGCGCCTCTTTTTCCGCGCTCAGCTTATTTTGCATCGCCGCCAATATATGTTTTTGAATTCTGATGTCAATTTGTTTGGATTCCCCTTAATATGGCCAACGGATGGGATTAGTACGGATTAAAATTATTGGAAAATGGCATTTGGAATTTCGCTAAAATAAACTACATTAATAAGCTATGAATACAACCAGAATCCGCAATTTCTGTATAGTGGCCCATATCGATCACGGAAAATCGACACTGGCGGACAGGCTCCTGGAAGAAACCGGCACCCTCACTTCTCGGGAAATGAAGACCCAGGTACTCGATTCCATGGATCTGGAACGAGAAAGAGGCATCACCATCAAATCGCACGCCGTTCGGATGAACTATCGCGCCGCCGACGGCGAGACCTACATGCTCAACCTGATCGACACCCCCGGCCACGTCGACTTCACCTACGAGGTCTCCCGCTCGCTGTTCGCCTGCGAGGGAGCGCTGCTTGTCGTCGACGCCTCCCAGGGGATCGAGGCCCAGACCATCTCCAATCTCTACCTGGCCATGGACGCCGACTTGAAAATAATCCCCGTGGTCAACAAGATAGATCTGCCCTCGGCCGAAACTGCTCGGGTGATCGACGATATCCGCAGCCTGCTCGGAGCCCGCGAGGACGAGATCCTGAGAATATCGGCAAAGACGGGGATAGGAATCAAAGAAGTTCTGGAAACAATTGTCCGTGATATCCCTGCGCCCAAAGGCGATCCCGATGCTCCACCCAGGGCTTTGATCTTCGATTCGGCTTTCGACAGCTATCGAGGAGCCGTGGCCTACGTACGGGTTTTCGACGGCTCCTTTTCCAGGGGCGACTGGGTTCGATTCTTCTCCCATCGACGCGAATACGAAATCGACGAGATAGGCTACCTAAGACTGAAATATGTGCCGCAGAAACGTCTGCAATCGGGCGAGGTAGGTTACGTGATCGGCAGCATCCGAAACGTCGCCGACACGCAGGTTGGCGACACCATCACAGTCCGCTCCAATCCGGCCCAAAAAGCGCTTCCCGGGTTCAAGAAGGCCAAGCCGATGGTCTTCGCCGGTTTATATCCGGCCATCAGCGACGATTTCGAGAGCCTGCGCAACGCCATCGACAAGCTTCGTCTTAACGATTCGGCCCTGGCCTACGAACCGGAAACGTCGACCGCCCTGGGTTTCGGATTCCGGGTCGGGTTCCTCGGGCTTCTGCATATGGAAATCGTTCAGGAACGGCTTTCAAGAGAATACGAACTCAATATCATAAATACTGTCCCCAACGTCGAATACAGGGTTATTTCGTCTAAAGGCGGCGAGAAGAAGATCGAGAATCCGTCGCACATGCCGGGTACAGGTGACATCGAACGGATAGAGGAGCCCTATGTCAAAACGTCGATCATATCCCCCGTTGAGTATATCGGCAATCTGATGAAGCTATGCACCGAGCGGCGCGGCGTCTATGTTAACACGGAGTATATTGATCCCACGAGGATTAATATGCATTACGAACTGCCCCTGGCCGAGATAATTTTCGATTTTTATGATAAGCTTAAGTCGGTCTCGCGCGGATATGCGTCGCTCGATTACGAATTCCTGGAATACAGACAATCGAACCTGGTCAAACTCGATATCCTCCTGAATGGCGATCCCGTGGACGCCCTCTCCTATATAATCCATCGCGACAAGGCCTACGAGTACGGCCGTTCTCTATGCGGCAAGCTGCGCGAGCTGATCCCGCGGCAAATGTTTGAGGTGGTCATTCAGGCTTCCATCGGCAGCCGGGTGATAGCCAGGGAGACGGTTAAAGCGCTGCGCAAAAACGTGACCGCCAAATGCTACGGCGGCGATATCACCCGCAAACGCAAGCTGCTGGAACGTCAGAAAGAGGGCAAGAAGCGTATGAAACAGGTCGGCCAGGTGGAGATCCCCCAGGAGGCCTTCTTCGCCATATTGCAAATAGGGAAGTAGAAGGCAGCCTATTTCAGCCGTATCTCCATCTCCACCTCATCGGTGATCGGCACATCCTTGACCCCGTGCAGAGCGATCCCCGGCTTGAGTTTGCGAGATTCGGCGATCGCCCCTCTTTGGACCGTCGAGATCGTGAATCCCCGTCTTTTACAATACTCCATTGCCGGGACGTTATCATTGGTAGTGAAAAACCGGAGTTGTCGGCAATGCGACTTTTTTGCCTCCGCTTGACTGCGTCTATCAAAGCAGTTCCGATCCCCTTCCGCTCCCGCAGGCCGTTAAAGGAGACGATTTCGCGTGCTTCATTCTCGATATTATAGGTTATCAATCCGATAATATTCTCGCAATCCACCGCAGCGAGGCCGGGCAGCGATTCTCCATCATATAATCTACCTCTGCCGACTATCCAGGTCGATCCCCAGTGTGCCTTTAAGATAGCGCGGATAACATCCCTGCCGCGTTCGTCAACCGCTCTGATCTCGAATCGAATCATCGGATATTTTCCACCATATTATTCGAAATAATACGCCCGGCGAAGCGCTTTTCGAATCATATTCATTGAGAGCTTGCCGATGGAAACTCCCCGAGTTGATTCCAAAGGCAACTTTTCCGGGAGCGAATCATGATTTCAACAACAGTTATTGGCTCCGCGTTTCAAGATGATCAGCTTAATTTTGATATCGGTGAAAGCTGGTTTCCGGCTTCCGATAATGGAATAGACCTCAAGGGAAGACGGCCGGGGCTTCGGCTCGATAAGTGGAAACACGGCTGATTATTGAATTCACGAAAGGTGCGGCGATACCACGGCCAGATTCGTTGCCGCTCTGCCGACAATTGGAATAAACAGGAGAAGATAGTGAAAATACTTGTAGTCGACGATTCGGCCATAATGCGGCGTATCATCAGCAATAATCTCAAGTCGGCCGGCCATTCCGAGATCCTGGAAGCAGGCAACGGCTCGGAGGCTATGGAGATGCTCGAAGGAGTGGAGTTGATTCTGACCGATTGGAATATGCCGATTATGGACGGGCTCGCGTTCGTAAAAGAGGTTAGGAATGACAAGAAATATTCTAATATCCGCATAATCATGGTCACCACAGAGGGCGCCCGCAACGAAGTGATGGAAGCGCTGAAGAACGGCGTTGACAATTTTATCGTAAAACCGTTCACTGCCCACACCCTGGTGGAGAAGCTGAAGGCGACGATTGGAAAACAGTGAATATGATCAGGATGAAAAAGGCTCTCTTTCGCTTACCCCTGTTGAGGAATCATTATTCAGCATTGAAGATCTTGAAGCTGCCGAAATTCATGGGAATTATGCCAATGCGGTATTGACAACGCGGAGGAGTATAATTCGGGAATAGTCGGCTTCGCGTCAGGTACAAGATGAGGCTCGGGAGCCTTGAACTTTAGGTCGGGAACAGCGCTTATTCACATCTTCTCTTCAACGGCGATAATTTTGCCTTGACTGCTAATCAATATTGAGTTTATTGAAAAGGAGGCTTTACAATTCATCTCCAGTTGATTCTTCCCGTACCCGATGTTGCCCGCTTCGCGGCCTGGCGCCTGTCTCCAGGCTCTGAATTAACGGCGGTTCCGCAGGGCGTAAAAAGAGAAATCAGAAAGCTTAGAAATGAAAGACTCGATGAAATATGTCCTGATATCGACAATAGGAGTCGCCTGCCTGATCATGGCGCCGTCCGACGCCGAGTCTCAGGAAATCCTGAATCCCCCGGGAAACGTGGAAGTTCTTTATGGATATACGGTTTCGCAGAACGACGGCGTCAGGTTTATCGATGTCACCAGGACGGTATTCAACGGCGAGTTATTCAATCTGTCATCGCTCTACTTGTCGGACAGGCTTCCCGCCGGCCTGGCGATCGACGATTTCTCCGCCAGGATCGGGATCAGCCCGATCGATGTATATTACAGCGGCCCGATACCCGGACAATTCGATGTCATTTATAACATGCATCAGTGGGTGATCGATTTTCCCGGCCATGACGAACTCTATAACAACCTGCTGAGGGCCGGTCAACTGCTGACAGTGAACTATAGGATCGTTGCGGAGGATCCGGGGGAAATTGTCATGCCTTTTCGCACGGTCTGTTATTACGGCCTCAACAACGGCTATTTCACAACGTCGGACACGATCTTCATACCGCCGTTGCCGGCGGAAATACCCGCCTTGGGGCAATGGGGAATCATATTTCTGTCGATTTCGTTATTTGCTGTAATGTCAGCCGTCGTTATTCGGAAGACCGGCCTGACGATATACAGGTCGCGTTGACAGGGTTGGTTCGATTTAATCGGCCTTCGTTGATTATCTTATCGACCCATTCTTATAATCCCGCAATTTCTCGAAATACGATTCCTCTTCCGGGTTTAGCTGTATGACCTCTTCCATTATGGAAATCGCCTCGGCCGCCTCCCCTTTGGCGTAGACGATTTCAGCCAGGGTGTCCTTGACTCCCTCGACCTGGTGGCCGAGAAGCGCGTTCCGGTGACGATCGTACGCGGGAGCCGGCCGCTGGTGGTGATGCTTCCCGCCGATGAATACGAGGCCCGCATCGCCGGGCGCCGGTCGGATGCCGATCGGATCGACCAGCGCCGCGCCGAACT
>CAZDAH010000055.1:14804-19078 GCA_964503405.1 uncultured Ignavibacteria bacterium | reverse complement strand
GTCCGGCTCGATGAGGATCGAAGCTTCGTCGTCGCCGACGTGCCGGGATTGATCGAGGGCGCTCACGAGGGCAAGGGAATGGGGATTCGATTTTTGAGGCATATCCAAAGAACCCGCGTGCTCGTATACCTGATCGATATAACCTCCGAGAGCCCGTCAGGGGATCTGAGAACCCTCAAAGCCGAGCTCGAAATGTTCGATCCAAATCTCCTGGACAGGCCGTCGGCTGTCGCCCTGAACAAGATCGACCTGCTGCCCGATCGTCCCCTTAGATGCGACGATTATCTGCCAGGGGTGGACGATGTTTTTTTCATATCAGCCGCAACCGGTGAGAACCTGCAATCGCTGCTCAATTACATGGAAGAACGAATCGAGGCGGCATGAACGACGAACGCGTAGCCATGTGGGCCCTGGCCGGCGTGCGGGGGCTCGGTCCGGCCGGAATGAAAAAACTGCTGGACAAGTTCGTCAACGCCGTCTCAGTATTCGAATATATCTCCAATGATGCTAATCTCGACTCAGATAATGATAGGAAACTGCGGGGATTGCTCGACACCGCGATCGACTGGGAACGGATGGAATCGAACATGCTCGAGTCGATTCCGGACGGCTCAGAAATAGTCGTGCTTACCGAGGATCATTATCCGCAAAAACTGAAAACGATCTTCGATCCGCCGCCGGTGCTCTATTACGACGGCGATCTTGCTTGTCTTGACAAACCGACAATCGCCATAGTGGGATCAAGGAAACCGTCGGAATACGGGCAGCGCATGACCCGACGGCTGGCCGAGGGGCTGGCCTCTGCCGGTGTGACCATAATCTCCGGGCTGGCTATCGGCATCGACGCATGCGCCCACGCAGCCGCCCTGGAGTCCGGAAGCGCCACAGCCGCTGTTTTCGGCTGCGGCCTGGATTGCGTCTATCCTTCCGCTCACTGGGATCTGGCCCGTCGTATCGCTGAGTCGGGATGCCTGATATCGGAATTCCCCCGCGGCACAATTCCGGAACGTCATAATTTCCCGATTCGCAACCGGGTTATCGCCGGTCTGAGCAACGGGGTTCTGGTAGTCGAGGCTGCCGAGCGTTCGGGGGCGTTGGTTACAGCCAGGATAGCCCTGGAACAGGACAGGGAGGTGTTCGCAGTTCCCGGCAGCGCCGACAGCGAGACCAGTTTCGGCACCAATAATCTCATCAAGCAGGGAGCAGCGCCGGTAACAGGGGTGGATGATATTCTAAGCGCTTTCGGCTGGCATAAATCGAAGAATGATGTCAAGCATAGGGCGGATTTGACGAAGCTGACGGATGAGGAGCTTTCGCTGTACAGCCAGATTTCGATTCAGCCGGTTCATCTCGATGAGATCGGCAGGCGAATCAGCCTGACCCCTTCGAAAATCTCGGAATTGATCTTGAATCTGGAACTGAAAGGTTTTATCCTGAGAAAACCGGGCAACTTCGTGGTGAAAGCATAATGGTGGAAAAGGAAGTCAGGATTGTCAACAAGCTCGGATTACATGCCCGGCCGGCAGCCATGCTGGTGCAGAAAGCGTCGCAATTCGAATCGGAGATCAGGCTGAAACGGGAAAATCTCGAAGTCAACGCCAAGAGTATAATGGGCGTAATGATGCTTGCGGCCGAAATGGGTTCTGTGATATTCGTTATTGCCGACGGTCCGGACGAGGAGAAAGCCGCCAGGGCAATCGTGCAGGTAATCAAATCGAGGTTCGGCGAGGAGTAACTATTGGCGCCTAACGGTGAACGTAAATTCGAGGGGGTAGCGGCCTCCCCCGGGATTATAATCGGATCGACACGGTCGCTTTCCAGGGACATAGAGGATGTCGCGCCGGAGCCGGTCGAAGATCTCGCCGAGGAGATCGAGACCTTCCAGACGGCGATTCAGTCGGTAAGGAAGACGCTGGAAAAAATCGCCGCCAAGGTTCAGCTCCGTCTGGGACCTGAGTTCGCCCGTATTTTTGAGGCCCAGGTGATGATCGCCGGGGACGAAGTCTGGAATCATAACATTGTAAAAAGAATCAGAAGAGAGAAGACCTGCGCCGAATTCATCTATCACGACGAATCGAGAAAAGTGATTAAGCAGCTGGGCGGTTCGAAAGACGCTTATCTTCGGGAGAGAGTTCAGGACATAGAGGCGGTCACCGGTCGCCTCGTGGGTCAGATGAGGGGCGAGAGAAAAGCTACATTGAAGGGCTTCAAGGGCGCGACCGCGGTTATCGCCAGATACTTAACCCCAAGCGATATACTCGGGCTCTCGGTCAGAAAAAATCTCGGGTTCGCTACCGGAATAGGAGGACAAACTTCGCATACCGCCCTGATCGCCAAATCGCTTTCCGTGCCTGCTGTCGTCGGTTTGGGCAGACTGGCGGAGCAGATTCGCTCGGGAGAAAGAGCCATAATCGATGGCTATCAAGGTTTGTTGATATTGAATCCAACGCGGACCACCTTGAAAAAATACAGAGAATTGAAACACTCCGAGACTCTATTGAAACGTCAGCTCGCCGCCCTGCGCGACAAGCCGTCGATTACCAGGGACAAATTCGAGGTAAAAATACTCTCGAATATCGAACTGCCCAACGAGGTGCCCAGAGTATTGGCCTCGGGCGCCTCGGGAATAGGCCTCTACCGAACCGAGTATCTCTTCTTGACGAAGCCGGAGTTTCCCACGTTCGACGAGCAATACAAAACATATTCATCCATTCTCAGGCGAATGGGCAAAAAACCGGTGGTCATTCGCACGTTCGACCTGGGGGGGGATAAGTTCCCCGGTTCAACTGGCAAGACGTTTGAGCTCAATCCCTTTCTGGGCTGGCGGGCCATCCGTGTCTGCCTCGATCGTCCGGATATTTTCAAGATTCAGTTAAAGGCGCTTCTCAAGGCGTCGCGCTGGGGCAACCTCTCCATTATGATCCCGATGATCTCGAATTACGAGGAACTGATGGCCACCAAGACCATACTGGAGGAATGCAAAAAGGAGCTTCGCCGGGATAGGGTCAAATTTTCTGAGAAGATCCCCCTCGGAATAATGATCGAGGTGCCGTCGGCCGCAATGATCGCCGAACATCTGGCTAACGAGGTCGATTTCTTCTCCATCGGTACCAACGACTTGATACAGTATACAGTGGCCGTGGACAGGGGCAACGAGTTGCTCTCAGAGCTCTATCAGGGTTTTCATCCGTCGGTCTTGCAGCTGATAAAGATCGCCGTGGCCGCCGCGCACGGCCGGCATCTGAAAGTAAGCGTTTGCGGCGAGATGGCCGCCGATCCCCTGGGCGCGGTCGTGCTCACCGGCCTCGGTATCGACGAGCTCTCGGTGAATTTCCAGTCTGTCGGAACAATTAAGAAGATAATAAGATCTATCGATTACTCCTCCGCCCGCCACATAGCGGATAACGTTTTGAGAATGAGAACTCACGGAGATATCAGAGAATATCTCGGGTCGGAGCTCGATTCGCGTTTCCCCGAATTAAGGCCGTTGATCAGATTCTCCAAAGGAAATCTCAATGGATGATATCTTCGAATTGAAGAAGAAGCTGGATGGCGGCGATATGGCCGGGCTCATATCGGCCATGCCCGCACATCTGCTCGACGGCATGCGGATAGCCAAAGAGGCCGATCTCGGAGGTCTTGAGACTGAGGCCTTTCATGCTTTAATTCTGGCCGGCATGGGCGGCTCCGCGATCGGAGGCGATATAGCCCGCAGTTATCTTTCGAGGGAGATTCCCATTCCCTTCGTCGTGCAGCGTCATTACCGCCTGCCCGGCTACGTCAATAAGCGAAGCCTGGTTATCTGCTCGTCGTATTCCGGCAATACCGAGGAGACCGTATCCGCATATCGCGAGGCCGAAGCCAGAGGGGCCAATATTCTGGTCATAACTTCAGGAGGCGAGTTGGCCCAAAGAGCCGCCGCCGATAATATCCCCTCGCTGATCGTGCCCGGTGGAATCCCCGCGCCCAGAGCGGCGCTCGGATATTCCATCGCCCCGCTTCTGACCATTCTATTTCGGCTGGGCCTCTGCCTGGAACCGTACGAGGAAATTCAGGAAGCGTCGCTCATGATGAAACAGCGTTTGCCGACTTACGCCACGGCCGGCGAAAGCAACAGGGCGTTGGAACTGGCGAAATATCTCCACGGCACTATGCCGCTGATTTACGCCGCCCAGGATCATCTCGATGCCGTTGCCGTCCGCTTCAAAGGCCAAATCTGCGAGAATGCCGAGTGCCTGGCTTTCGCCAACTTCTTTCCCGAGTTCAACCACAAT
>CAZDAH010000055.1:11547-14794 GCA_964503405.1 uncultured Ignavibacteria bacterium | reverse complement strand
GGCTTACCGCCCCCCGAAAATCAAGATGCGGAATCGCTGGAGAAGGAGGGGAGGCGCGTGGTACGGATACAGGCGGAGCGCGTCGCGGAATTTGCGAAAATGATGCTCTTGATTCAGCTGGCCGATTTCACCAGCTATTACCTGGCCCTGCTAAACGGGGTCGATCCAACTCCAGTCAAGGCGATCGATTATTTGAAAGAGAAGTTATCGAAAATAAAATGAGGTGCCTATGAAAGCCATAATTCCGGCCGCAGGAATCGGCAGCCGCTTGAGACCGCATACGCACACCGCCCCCAAGGCGCTTTTGCACGTCGCCGGCAAGCCGATCCTCGGCCACATACTCGATGAACTCCTGGCGTTCGGGATAAGAGACATCGTTTTTGTCATAGGATTCCTGGGCGAAAAAATTGTCGATTATGTCAACAAAAACTATAATATCAAAGCCGAATTCGTTACTCAGGAGAAACTCAACGGTCTTGGCTGGGCTATTTATCTGACGAAAGGGTATATCAGGCCCGACGAACCAGTCTTGATCATCCTCGGGGATACCATTTTCGAAACCGATCTGACCGCCTTGCTGAAAGGGGAGTTCGATGCCATCGGCACTAGGATCGTCGACGATCCCCGTCGTTTCGGAATCGCCCGCACCGACGGCAAATTCGTGACAGAATTGATCGAAAAGCCTGAAAAGCCTCCTTCGAATCAGGCCCTGGTGGGAATTTATTATATTAAATCCACGGAACTCTTCGTTCGCTGTCTGGACGAATTAGTCGAAGAGAAAATAACTACCAGGGGAGAATACCAGTTGACCGACGCCTTACAATTGATGATCAAAGAAGGATGCAGGATGACCACCTTCAACGTCGACGGATGGTTCGATTGCGGGAAGCCCGAAACGCTGCTGGCGACGAACAAATATCTGCTTTCTCAAATCAAGTCGCTGGATCAGCGCGAGGGGAGTATCCTGATTCCGCCGGTTTATATTTCGCCGAGCGCAATCGTCAAAAACTCCATCATCGGGCCGTACGTCTCAGTGGGCGATAACAGCAAGATTATCCGCTCGATCATAAAGGAGTCGATAGTGTCCGAGGGCGCTGACGTGGCCGACTGCCTTCTGGAAAAATCCCTCATCGGCAACAACTCGGTTATCGCCGGACAGTTCAAAAAAGCGAATCTGGGGGATTCATCCGAGATCAATTATTGAGCCCGGTCCCGCGAAATTCGCCGCAGATTCGAGCCTGACCCTCTCGCCGATTTGCAGCCGCGCTTGCCCAAAGAAATCCTTGCCATAGAGAATCACTTTCCATAAATTCCCCCCCAGCCGAATTTATTCGGCATAAATTTTGGAGAGAAACGAATACGGAGGATTGATGGATAAGGATAAGTACCTGTTCACGTCGGAGTCGGTCACCGAGGGTCATCCGGACAAGGTTTGTGATCAGATTTCCGACGCTGTCCTGGACGATGTCTTACGCCAGGATTCCAACGGGCGGGTCGCTTGCGAGACGTTTATCTCGGTCGGTCTGGTTATCGTGGGAGGCGAGATCACCACAAACGGTTATGTCGACGTCAACGGGCTGACCAGGCGCGTCTTAAAGGAAATCGGATATACTGAATCGAAATACGGTTTCAATTATAAAACCTGCTCAGTGCTCAACGCCATCGGGCCGCAGTCGCCCGATATCGCACAGGGAGTGGACACCGGCGGCGCCGGCGATCAGGGCCTGATGATCGGTTACGCCATAGATCATACCCCCGAACTCATGCCCTTCCCCATAAGCATGGCTCACAAGTTGGCCATGCGTCTGGCCGAGGTCCGAAAGAAAGGGATACTGCCTTATCTCGGCCCCGACGGCAAGACGCAGGTTACAGTTGAATTCGAGGACGGTCGTCCCAAACGAGTGGATACGGTACTGATCTCGTCGCAGCACTCCGAGGATATACTCGATAACTCCGGCAACAGGATTACCGCCGGGGCAGCCGACGAGATCGTCAGCCGGATAGTCCTCCCGATTATACCGAAAGAGATGCTCGACGACAAAACGAAATACCTCGTCAATCCAACCGGGAAATTTGTCATCGGGGGACCGCAATCGGATACGGGCATGACCGGCAGAAAGATCATCGTCGATACCTACGGCGGTTCCACTGCCCACGGCGGGGGCGCATTCTCGGGCAAGGATCCGACCAAGGTCGATAGATCGGCTACCTATATGGCGCGTTATATTGCCAAAAACCTGGTGGCCGCGGGATTATGCCGCGAATGCACGGTTCAGCTTGCTTATGCCATCGGGGTGGCCGAGCCGATTTCAGTGATGGTCTATACCAATGGAACGGGAGTCGTCCCGAGATCGCGCCTGACCGAACTGGTCAGAAAGCATTTTGATCTTACTCCCCGCGGAATCATGAAAACTCTGAACTTGTTAAGGCCGATATACCGCATGACCGCCTCCTATGGTCATTTCGGGCGGGAGATTCCGGAATTTTCCTGGGAGAAAACCGATAAGGCCGGTGAACTGAAAAAAGACTCTTAAAGAAGGGTAACTGATGAAATTCGATATCAAGGATATGAAATTAGCCCCCGCGGGCAATAAAAAAATAGAATGGGCCGAGAAGTTCATGCCGGTCTTGAGATCGATTCGCAGGAGGTTTCAGAAGGAAAAACCGCTCAGAGGGATCAAGTTGGCCTGCTGTCTCCATGTTACCACAGAGACCGCCAACCTGATGATAACCCTCAAAGCGGGAGGGGCCGAACCTTTCCTGTGCGCCTCAAATCCGCTTTCTACCAAAGACGACGTCGCCGCGTCGCTGGTGAAGGATCATAAAATATCGGTCTTCGCCGTCAACGCGGAATCGAACAAGGTATATTATGAGCATATTAACGCCTGCCTCGACGCGCGTCCGGGGATCACAATGGACGACGGCGCCGATCTTGTCAGCACGCTCCACACAAAGAGGGTAAAACAGGCATCCGAGATTATAGGCGGCTCCGAGGAAACCACCACAGGGGTCATCAGGCTAAAAGCGATGGAGAAAAAAGGTGTACTGCTTTTCCCCGTGCTGGCTGTCAACGATTCCAACACCAAGCACCTTTTCGATAACCGTTACGGCACAGGGCAATCGACAATCGACGGCAAAATGCGAGCCACGAATATCCTGATGGCCGGCTGCATGCTGGTCGGCGTCGCCGCGACGCTGGCGAGTCCGGAGCCCGCCGATCCGGGCTGGCGCCCCATGAGTCTTGCCG
>CAZDAH010000055.1:11013-11537 GCA_964503405.1 uncultured Ignavibacteria bacterium | reverse complement strand
CAATTTCGTAGTCTCCGGCTACGGATGGTGCGGGCGGGGAGTGGCCAGGAGAGCCATGGGTATGGGCGCCAATGTCATAGTTACCGAGATTAATCCACTGCGCGCGCTGGAAGCGGTTATGGACGGTTACCGGGTAATGCCCATGTCGAGCGCCGCCCGGATCGGCGACGTCTTTGTCACGTTGACCGGCGACATCGACGTTTTACGCGCTGAGCATTTCAGGGTAATGAAGGACGGGGCAATCGTGGCTAATTCCGGGCATTTCGACGTGGAAATAAATCTGGAAGCGCTGCGCAAAATGACCTTCAAAACTCGCCAGATCCGTCCCAGCGTAAGGGAATACTCGATTAAAGGTGGCAAGAAGATCCTGGTGCTGGCCGAGGGTCGCCTGGTCAACCTGGCCGCGGCCGAAGGTCATCCGGCGGCGGTAATGGATATGAGTTTCGCCAATCAATCCCTCGGAGCCGAATGGATGCTGAAAAACGGCGACAAGCTGGAACGCAAGGTATACGCCATCCCCGAGA
>CAZDAH010000055.1:8508-11003 GCA_964503405.1 uncultured Ignavibacteria bacterium | reverse complement strand
GGCACGTGATTTGATATTATCATTGGCTGCGTCGTGTCCCTCTCGATACCGATTCGAGGGGGACTTTTTTTTAAATTTCTACTAATCTTCTGCCGAAAATAATACCAGTCGAATTATAATTGATATCTGTTAAGGAGGATTTAATGCCTACCGGAGTTGTCAAATGGTTTGATGAGAAAAAAGGGTTTGGATTTATCAAGCCGCCGGATGATGGTAACGACATTTTCGTGCATTATTCGGCCATCAAGGAAGACGGTTTCAAGACGCTGGCGCCCGGCCAGAAAGTGGAATACGTGCCGGTCCAGGGCCCCAGGGGATTGCAGGCGACGGAGGTTTCGAAAATATAGCAAAACCGAAAATCTTGTCCGATAAGCCCCGGCCGGCGCCAGGGGCTTTTTGTTATCTGAAATTTCCCAATCCTTGATTCCTCCGGATATTCACTTTCTGGCCTTGAAGAACATCCCCAGGCCGACCGCGAGGAAAATGAGATCTCCGAGCGACGCCGCCAGGAAAGGCGGAAGTTTCCCGTTGTTGCCCAGGCTCTGCCCGGTTCTTATGAGCACGAAAAAGACAAACGAGATGATTATGGCCAGACCGAACCCTACCGAGGGACCGGATCGACGCGGATTTGAGGCCAGCGGAGCGCCGATCAGCACGAGAATGAAATTAGCCAGAGGAAAAGTAATTTTCAGGTATAATTCGACCAAATCCTTTTTGACCGGTTCACCGAGAATCAATTTCTGATTTATCCTGCGTTTCAACTCGAAAAAATCCACCTGCCTCGGGGGCGTGGGCAGTTCGGCCAGCATTTCCGGGGTCTGCGACAAAAAAGGAGCCCAGAGGGAATCGAATTTGACATAATATCCCGGCACGCTCTCCGATCCGACGGGGAACTCCTGGACGCTTCCGCTGATCAGGACCCAACCGGAATCGGTGCCGATGATTTTCTCGGCAACGTATAATTTCTCATTACGGTTGCCGACAATCTTCCCGATTTTTACATCATTGCCGACCCGGCTGGCCGTATTATATGATTTACATAATAATATCCAGCCCTCTTTGCCAGGTACCCTGAGGTCGCTGCGGGTTATCCTCTGCGGCTGGTCGCGTTGCTGGATCAGCGTCGATTTTATCTCGTCTTTGCGGCGTTCGCATCCGGTGAGCACGAATTCGGCGAAAAACATGACCCCGATGGAGAGGATAATTGCGCTGATCAGAACGGGCGCGGCGATGCGATAAAGGCTCAGGCCCGACGCTTTCATGACGTCGAGCTCGCCGTTCCTGGCCAGCGAACCCATGGAAAACAGGGTGGATACCAGCATGGCCACGGGGAAGGCGAGAATGATATAAAAGGGAAGATAATTCGCATAATACAGGGCAATGACATCCAGGTCTATATCGTAACGCTGGACCATGCGCCAGCCGCGTTCCACGAAATCGACCACGAAGACGATCACGCTGAAGGCTACTATAGTCCCCGATAAAGCGGTCAGGAATTTCCTGAGAATATATTTGTCCAGTATGTTCATGGCTGCTTTAAAGATCGACCTGGCCGGATAATCGTAATGAGCCTGTCCCGAAATGAGGTCACCGACGATTGACGGATGTAGAGAATATTCAGCATTATGCCCGCGCCCCCGACGAAAATATTGGGAAGCCACATCGCCCATACGGCCGGCAGGGAGCCCGAATCGGCCAGTTGTTCTCCGCCTATCAAAAAGGCCCAGTAGACGATGAAAAAGAACAACGATAAGGCGATGCCCGTGGCGAATCCTCCTTTCCTGGCCATGGCGCCCAGCGGGGCGCCTATCAGGACGAACGAGACACAGGCCGCGGGGATGGAAAATTTTTTCTGAATCTCCACTTCCATGGAATTGATCTCGCGCTTGTAATTTGTCGCGCTTTTCTCGAGAAACGTTAGTCTCGAGCTTACATTCCGGTTGTCTTTTAAAACCGAAACAGCGCTTCTGCCGGGTCTCGGTCTTGATTCAGGGTCGGTTTCAGGTATGGAAAGCGCCCGGCTTAACGCGCGGTTCACCAGGCTGTCGGCCTCGGCCAATGACGCCTGCATCTTCTCCATTCGCCCTCGATTCTGCTCGCGCATCATGGCCACGGTCATCTCACGATCGCCGCGAGTGCTCTCCGACGATCTCTCCAAATCGGACGAGGCACCCGGAATGGAGATGATCTGTTTGGAAAACTCGGTGCGGGTAATGCCGGCGTGATTCTTGGCGTCGACCTCCAGGATCTCCCCGTCCTCCAACTGAAGCATCAACGTGGAACCGTCCGAACTGAAATACATCAATCCCCTGTCGGCGGTAATGATCCTGTCGTTGTTGATGGTCTGGATTATGATGATATCCGTAATCTCCGACGTTTTCCGGGCTATGGTCTTGACCCTTATGTGATATCCTTCGAAATGATCCAGGAAGATATTCTCGTCCAAAGACCAGGTCGGCTTCTCCTTCAAGGATAGGCTTCACAAGCTTGGGGAT
>CAZDAH010000055.1:0-8498 GCA_964503405.1 uncultured Ignavibacteria bacterium | reverse complement strand
GCCGCAGGCTTTGCAGGCCGTAAATTCGTTATCCGATGCCAGTCGCCCGAAAACCATCAAGACCCCCACCAAAACGGCCATGGGCACCGAAAGCGCCAGCATCCAGGCGAGATTCAGGGCGAATAATTCGATTACCAGGGTCGCCTTGATCCCCCGGTTGATGATCAAGTTCATAATATCAACAAGGAAGTCCATGATTAGGACAATGGTTATGATCCCCAGGCCGAAAAAAAAGGGCCCGATCGATTCTCTAAGGAGGTATTTCGAGAGTATTCTCATTTCCGTAAGATTATATCCGCATCGACGGTCATCGACAAGGAATTTCTACTTGACTTATACTTACGATCTCCGGTTATTGCTGTTTCATGAAATCGTCATTCATAGCCGAGATGAGCCCGGGCGATATTGTCGACGATCTTTTTGCGATTCGAACGGTGGAATTGAAGGAATACTCCGGCGGGAAAATGATAGCCGTGGAGCTGGTCGATAAGTCGGGCCGTATCAACGGAGTCATTTGGAAGGGCACGTCGGATTTAATGAAATCGGTGAAACCGGGAGAGATTTTTCGTGTGAAAGGTACTGTCACTACTTTTCGGAGCAAAAACCAGGTGACAATCGAATCGGCCGAGCTGGAAACAGATTTCGAACCATCGGATTTCCTGCCGGAAGGCGGGATTCCCATTGACGAACTGGACCGGCGGCTGACCGAGTCAATCGCTAAAATCGAAGATCCTGATTTCAAGACTCTTCTGGATAGAGTCTTCTCCGGGGATCGCCGATTTGATTTTCTTCGAGGCGTGGGAGGCAAACTCTGGCATCATAATTATATCGGCGGGCTGGCCGAACATACCCTGGCCATATTCGATCTCTGCCTCGATTTCGCAGTCCACTATGAAGAATTGAATCGAGACCTGCTTCTCACCGGGGCGCTGCTTCACGATATCGGCAAAATAAAAAGCTATTCTCTGGTAAGCATGATCGACTATTCCGACACCGGCCGGCTGCTGGGGCATATCGTGGAAGGCGATCAGATCGCCCGAGAGGCCATCTCCGAATTTCCCGGATTTCCCGAGGAGAAAGCGATGCTTTTGCGGCATCTGATATTGTCGCATCAAGGTTCCCCGGAGCAGGCTTCTCCGGTGCCGCCCATGATTCCGGAGGGAATGGCGCTTTATATCGCCGATCTGCTCGATTCCAAACTGGCGGCCATGCGGCGGATCAAGGGAAAAGAGCACAGACCGGGAATCAGATGGTCCAATTTTGTCAATCTGCTCGACCGGCACATCTTTTTCGGCGATCACGAGGAGAACGATGAGCAAGAAGATTTATGACCCCATAACAGCCCTGGTGCCCCTTCCCGCGGTTATGGTTTCCTGCCAGAAACCTGACGAGCGGCCCAATATTATCACGGTCTCCTGGGCCGGAATCGTCTGCAGCGAACCGCCCATGCTCTCCATCAGCGTAAGGAAAAGCAGATTTTCGCATGAGATTATCAAGAGCACCGGCGAATTCGTGGTCAATATCACCAACCATGCCCTGGCTAATGCCACCGATATTTGCGGAATTGTCTCCGGAAGGGATCACGATAAATTCCAGTTGGCAGGTTTGACCGCGGAGAAAGCGTCGGTTGTGCGGGTCCCCATGATCAAAGAATCCCCCATTAACCTCGAATGCCAGACACGAACCGTAATCGAACTCGGTTCGCATGATATATTCATCGCCGAAATAGTCGCTACACATATTGACGACAATATCCTCGACAGCGGCGGCCGGATTGATATACAAAAGCTCGATCCCCTCGCTTATTGCACCAAGGCCAGGCAGTACTGGTCCGGTTTTTCGCGCCTGGAAGGCCGTTACGGATTCACCGGCGATGAGTCAAAATCGAACGAAAGTTGAAATTCAAACTCGACTCGCAATCCGGACCGGCCCGCGCCGGAACCATAACCACCGATCATTCCATCATACCTACGCCCGTCTTCATGCCGGTGGGGACCAGAGGGGCGGTCAAGGCGCTCACTCACGACGAACTGAAATCGTTCGGCGCGCAGCTTATTCTCAGCAATACGTATCATCTTTACCTTCGCCCCGGCCATGAACTGATAAATCGCCTGGGAGGCTTGCATAAGTTTATAAACTGGGACCGCTCCATCCTGACCGACTCGGGAGGTTATCAAGTCTTTTCCCTGCAAGCGCTTAACAACATAGATGACCATGGGGTCAGTTTTCAATCGCATATCGACGGCTCGCGTCATCGATTCACTCCGGAGAATGTCGTCGATATCCAGATCGCCATGGGCGCCGATTTCATCATGCCTCTGGACGTCTGTAGTCCTTACCTGACCACGGAGAAAAAATCGCGTGAAGATATGAAACGGACAATTCTCTGGGCCAACGAGTCATTCGGGCATTTTCGTCAGGAGGGCGGGCAGGAGAAAGGGCAGACGCTGTTCGCCATCGTGCAGGGCTCGATTTATGAAGAACAGCGATTGTCCTGCCTGGAATCATTGATCAAACTCGATCCTCCCGGCCTATCCATAGGCGGCCTCTCTGTCGGAGAGCCAAAAGAGGATCGTCGCCGAATTCTGGAATCGCTGTTGCCGAATATGCCGCAGAATAAACCCCGTTATCTGATGGGAGTCGGCACGCCCGAGGATATTCTGGAGGCGGTCGAGCTGGGGATCGATATGTTCGATTGTGTCCTGCCCACCCGCAACGCCCGCAACGGCACGCTTTTCACCCGCTACGGCAAGATGATTGTCAAGGCGGCCCGCTACGCCGAAGACCAGTCCCCGGTCGATCCGGAATGCCCCTGCCCGGCCTGTAAAGGATATTCGCGCGCTTATATCAGGCATCTTCTATCGGTGGGGGAGATCACCGGCCTGCGCCTGGCGAGTTTGCATAATTTATATTTCTATCTGTATATGATGTCGCAAATTCGCGAGGCGATAAGGGCCAATACTTTCGACCGACTCAAGGCACGGATAATGGCAGATTTGGGAAGAGGGGTGGAGGAACTGAAATAACGGAAGGCTAACCCATTTAAGAAAACGGCGAATAACATATGCGTATAATGACATACGCATTTTTTACGGATAAAATTCGTGTTGACAGGTGGGCGGGACGGTGTTTATTGCCCTGAGATTTGAATAGGGCACGTTTTTAATCTAGTTGTAGGAGGTTTTTTCAAGTTCAGGATTGATTGAATAATGATTTATGGCATAAGACGTGTCAGGATTATGATGATATTTATGGCCGCCTTTAGAATGTCGGCGGCCGAGGCTCAGGATAGTTCATATGTACCGCCCATAATCGTTGGCGGCGAATGCCCATGTGATTTCAACGTTGATTATGAAGTTATAAATGTGTCCTTATTTGCCAACTTAAAGATAACGGTGGAGGAAGCGTCGACTGCTTCGCATAATGATTTCTATGTCTTTGTGCAAACCCGCCCCGGAAGTGAACCCATAAGAATAAATTTCTTTGAGGAACGTATTCCGGAACCGGGTGAAAACTGGACAATCGGGCCTATAAGTCCCTTGGATAAGGTCGATTTCAGGATCTTCTCTGAAGTTATAGCCGATGGTTGGACCTGCGACGCAAACCGCTGGGGCGCAATATCAAGCTTCGGCTTCGGACATTATAAGATCAGTTTTGAGGACTTCTGCGATTTTGACTGGAATGATCTCATAATCGACATAAGCCCGATCCCGGCCGTAGCTACCGTCACTATTACTACTCCCGCCGACCTGACAAGTTTTGTCACGGACGACGCTTCAACCTTCAAGGTACATGCTGAGGGTTGGGCTACGGACATGAACGGCGCCGATATTTCTCGATTTATAGACTGGTTCGTCCTGCCGAATAGTAATTCTGGATCATGTCAGCCCAATACCCGTCAGGATTCAAGAATATTTGATTTTGCGGCTCGCAATATTCCGAGCCGGGATCAAAGAGGCTTGGGACGATTGAAATACAATATTTTTGCCATGTCCACGCCTTATTTCATACCCATTATTGACTTAAACGTTTTGACACAGGATGACATAGACACTGTTCAGCAGCAGTATGTGGATTACTCGCTCAAGCTTCCATATAAATACAGATTTGAGCTGACGGGCGGGCACGCGATAATCCCGACCGAGGCGATCCTGGAGACCGTATTTTCGGAGGTATGTCCCTGTTACAGAGACTGGGCTGGAAATGCAAATGCTAGATGCGTATTAACCTCCACTTTTAGGTCCCCTGACCGGAATAGAAGTCCAGAAATTAACGGGAGATGGAATAGTTTGCACCAATATGGCCTTGCTATCGATATAGGATATGGTGATTATAAGAATCCAGGCAAGAAAGACGACTCTCAAGCCGTTTGGCAATGTGTAGCTGATCTTGGCTACCAACAGATATTCCCAGCCCAACATCCGGAATTGTCATATAATCATGTACACATCCAAAACTATCATTATAGGACCATGCCCTATGTGGAAAGATAAGCTTTACGCATTAGTCGCAAGTATCTTTGTGGCAGGTATTGCTTTTTCCCAGGCATATTGCCTCGAAGTTGTTGGTGTCGAACCTGTGGCCGAGTCCGACACCCTGTATATGCTCGATGTCCTGGTATGCGACAAATGGTTGGACGGGAAGCCCACCGTGCTATTTAGGAGCGTCGGTTACCCCGATGCCAAGCAACTTGATTATGAGCTCGGTTACCACTACTTATACAAGGCCCAATTTACCGGGTCGGAATTGGAGCCGAATTACGTGCTTACCGACTCACTGGCCGGGCAATCCATAATAGCGGGCGATTTTGACGAAGACGGGAATATTGAGATTATCGGACTCACCTCTCTTTATGGTGGCGAAGGGACAGAGATCACAACCATGAAATATAAGGCCGGGTCATGGACCACTTACAAAGAGGCGATTCCCTATTACATCGAGCGCATCATCAGGGTCAATCTTTACAATAACGCGGGAGATGATTTTATCTTTCTGTTTAACGCTCTCGATTTGTCTCAGGCCGATTCCACAAATCCGGAAGTTGAATCACCGCCGCTCGGACTAATTTACGGCAATTGGGAAAACCAGCGTCTCGATCTGACCGTTGATTCGACCATTCACAACGCCATTGAAAGTATTGGCTCGATCTGTGAGGAGACTACATTTGTATATATTTACGAGCAATTGGTGGACAGCACTTTTGTTACGCTCGACGGGCCGCGGCCTGCCGGCGCTCTGGTGAAATATCGCTTCAATCGCGAGTCATCAGATCTTGTAGAATTATATCATATAAAAACCCCTCTTGACACTGGAGAAATAGTCTCCGACGCTTCCTCAAACCTTTATGTGTCCGATTCACTTATTCAGCTTCTTAGCAGCAATTTATTGCAGCAGTATATCGACTTGGGAGATTCGCTTGCCTTATCGCTTTTTCAATGGACCCCCTTTCCATGCTTCAACCCGGTGCTTATTGATATCGACGGCGACGGCGAGAGTGAACTTATATGCGCGGAGCCCACAGTCACCGACAGGGCGGTGCGGGAACCAAACTGGGTAATAAAGGCTTATAGGCTCCTGACGCAATAAGCCCAAAATGCAGGCCGTCGCTCGATAGCTTATGTATCTTGCGTTCTAGTGCTAAGCCTGCACTATTCCTTGACCTGCCCACCCCCATTCATTATCATTCCCCCTGTTTTAGGGAAGATGACGGAAAGATTTTTTAATAAGAGGAAATCATGGCCCACGCTTACACACCCGGCCTGAAAGTCACGGAACGAATCAAAATCGCCAAAAAGAGAATATTGCCCCTGAAAGGGGAAGTCGTTGTCCGTAAAGGTGATACAGTAACCGCGGATACCGTGGTCGCCCGCACCGAACTGCCCGGCATTGTCGAACCGATCAATGTCGCCAACATCCTGGGAGTGCCTCCTCAGGATGTCCCCGATACCATGCTCAAGAAGATCGGCGATTATGTCGTGGAAGGCGAGGAAATCGCTATATCGAAGTCGTTTTTCGGCTTGTTCAAATCAATAGTCAAAGCCAGAATCAGCGGAAAAATCGAAAATATATCGTCGGTGACCGGCCAGGTGCTCCTGCGCGGCGCCCCCATACCGATCGAGGTTAGAGCCTACCTTAAAGGGGTTGTTACCGAGATTTTCCCCGATGAGGGTGTACAGGTTACGTCCTGGGGAAGCTTCGTGCAGGGGATATTCGGGATCGGCCCGGAGACTCACGGCCCCATTAAGATGGTCTCATCAACGAACGAAGAAGTGCTGACCGAGAAGGAGATCGATAGTTCCTGTAAGGGATGCGTGATAGTAGGCGGCTCGCTGGTGACCGCCGGCGGACTGCGCAGGGCCATCGAGGTCGGCGCGGTAGGCATTGTGGTCGGCGGTTTCGACGATCAGGACCTGCGCGATTTTCTCGGTTATGATCTCGGCGTGGCTATCACCGGCAGCGAGAATAAAGGAATCACTTTGGTTGTAACCGAGGGATTCGGGAAGATCATGATGGCCGCCAAGACATTCGAGCTGCTGAAAGCCCACGAGGGGCAGGAGGCCAGCCTCAACGGCGCCACCCAGATCAGGGCCGGCGTCATCCGCCCGGAAGTGGTCATCCCCAAGATGGAGGACGTCTCCCGGCGCGATATCGAACATGAGATGGAAAATGTCGGGCTGACTATCGGCTCGCCTGTGCGCGTGATCCGCCAACCGTATTTCGGAAGGCTTGGCAAGGTCACTCATCTTCCGCCGGAACTGAAGGTACTGGAATCCGAATCGAAAGCACGGGTCCTTGAAGTCGAATTCCCCGACGGCCAGAAGGCGGTCATCCCGCGGGCCAACGTGGAGATGCTGGAGAAATAGTCTTGCTTATTTGTAAAATCCGCTGCTTAAGGCTCGCTGATTAGTCAGAATAAAGCGAAGCGACATCCTGAGGCCCAATTCTCATCCACTTATCTTACGATATACCGCGATCATATTCCCCCTCAACGATTCCAGGCCGAACGACTCCATTAATCTATAAAGCAAGATGGAAAGCGAATGAAAAAACGCGTTCTGGCAGAGAATATCCTCAATTAAGATGATCCTCTCCAGATTTAATGATCCGGTATTCAACTTAATCAATCGCGGCGTATTGATTCTATAAAAAGCCCTGAACGTGCCCGAGGGGTTGCCTTTGAATGCCCAGGCGAACAGCGCTTTCTTGAACCGAAACGGTATCAACCTTGAAACTACTACCAGCGGATTGTTCTTATTCGTCGTCTGCATGATGAACACCCCGCCCGGCTTGAGAACTCTCGATACCTCTTGCAGAACTGCTCCCGGCCTTTCCAGATGCTCGAACGTAAAGCGGCTGGTCACGAAATCGAATATATTTGCTTTGAATGGCAATGATTCTCCCGATGCTTCGCAGAAGCCGTATCTCTCGTTGCGGTAGACGGTCTCCCAACGCTCGATATCCACTCCCACCGCGTATTCGGCCCCCGGCTGTTCTTTGATTAGAATATTCGACCCCGCGCCGATATCCAGCCACATCGGCTCTCTCGCCACATTCTCCCATAATAGTCCCGTCAGAATCTCCCAGCTGAACTTGTAGCCGGGGAAACGACGTTTGGTCTTTTCGACCAGTCTTTCAAATTCGCCCAGGTTGACCTCGTTTACGCACCGATCCTCTGCGTCGCATCTGACCTCCCGGAGGGCCGCCTTGTCTTCAGTTATTCGTTTAGTATCGAACCTGCACGGTTCTATCGCCGTTGCGAAGGAGTTAATATTCGGGCAATTCGCAGGTTTGTCAAGGCCTGGCGGGATTTATCCCCTTGACCCAAAGGGCGATTCAGGCTTAATTTAGCCGCGGACAACGCGAAAGTGGCGGAACTGGCAGACGCGCTGGACTTAGGATCCAGTCCCGCAAGGGGTGGGGGTTCAAATCCCCCCTTTCGCAGTAAAATAGGATTCTCGATTGACAGAGGCGGAGATTAAGCAGTTGAAAGTCAAAGTTACAAATGGTCAGGCCTGGACCAGGTTTCTGGAAATAGAGGTTCCGGCCGAGGAAGTCAATTCAAAATTCGATTCGGTTTACGACGATTTTCGTCGCAAAGTCAAAGTCCCTGGCTTCCGGCCGGGCAAGGTGCCCATGGGGATTGTCAAGCAGCGTTTCGCCGACGATGTCCGGGTGGAGGCGCTCGACGAATTGCTGCCGGAAGCCCTGCAAAAGGCCATCCTGCAGGAGAACATCATACCTCTGGGGCGACCTATGGTCAGGGAGATCGAGTTCGACGCGGATAAGCCTCTGCGTTTCAAAGCCGAAGTTGAAATCCAGCCTGAGATCGAGTTGAAAGAATACACAGGCTTCAAGATTGAAAAGAGAATCGGCAAGATCTCCGATAAGGACTTAAATGACGCTATCAACTACCTGCGGGAGAGGAAAGCCGAATTTCATCCCGTGGAAAGACCCTCGCAAGACGGCGATCTTGTGCTCGTGGACCTGCTTAAGAAGCA
>CAZDAH010000054.1:14575-19608 GCA_964503405.1 uncultured Ignavibacteria bacterium | reverse complement strand
CCTTCGCCGCCCGGAAAAATCCCCGCCAGGTAAGCGATGATTATCAAAAACGCGGCCGACGCCCCGGCGATGATACCGATATTCCGCTTGTTGTCCTTCGGTTTATGCCGCACCTCGAAATATCTATCGCCTATGCGGACTTCCTCGCCGTTGCTTACTTTTGTCCCCCCGGTCAGAATAAGCGAATCGCCGGAGAGAAGGATAATGCCCTTCGATCTGGCAATTCTCGGCATCTCCGCGTCCTCGATTTTCTCGGTTTCCGGACGCCGGATTTTCAGCGACGGCGATACCTCTACTGCGGCTGCCGCGGCTTTTATTTTTCTGGTGGCCGACCCGCCTTGTATCCCGCCGCTGTCGACCCTGTCGTAGGACGATCGTGACGCCGACGCTCCCACTCCCACCGGCTCCGGCGTTTTCGGCGTCGGCTCCGGCTGTCTGGGGCGCGGCTCGGGTTCCGGGACGGGAGGCTCGGCCGCGTCTTCTTCCTCCGATGATTCCTGCCGCGGCGCTGTAAACCCGAATAAATCGAGATCGTCGGCGGTCTGCTCTTGCGGGGCCGTTTCCGATGACGGCGGACGGTTCTCGTATTCAGACTCGTCCTCGCCGCTATCAAACGTGAGCTCCGGCTCGGGCTGGTTCATTATGAAATCGATGGGATCGGAAAGATCGATTTTTTCCTCGTCCGATACCTTTTCGGATTCATCTTCCTGATCTTCCGAAGCCGGGATCGATTCCTCGACAACCTCGCGGCAGGAAATCCTCTCATCGTCGGATATGGAGTCGTTGCTTCCGACGTTCAAAGCCGCGCCGCAGAAACCGCATACGGCGGCATCCTCGACCAAACTCTCAGCTCCGCATTTTTCGCATACCATTGAGCAATTCCCCGCTGATAAGATCCCGATATTCATAGCCGACTATCGGACGTTATGATCCCTAAAAAGACTGATCGGATATTATCCGCGAACACTTTAGGGCATAACCTTGCCCTATTTCTGGATCGGCCATTTTTTATGATTTTTGTCATACACCGCGATATCAGGAATAATTGACAAATAAGCTTGATTTCCCGCGGATTTGTCGTATCTTTTCGTAGCGGTATGAAGGCGAAATCCACATTTCTGGGCATTCTGGCCGCCGGCCTGATTTTTTGCGGTCAGGACGCTCGGTACCACTCTGATTCCCGTCGTCCCTTCGGAGAATGTACTATTGGCGTTTTCTCCGGCCGCGCCACTGCCGGCGGTTATCCCATGCTCTGGAAAAACCGTGACGTTACCGGGGAGGTCCAAAAATTCTGCTATTATGAGCCGTCCAGGGAAACCGACGCTTATTACGCGTTCATAGGCAACTGCTATTCCGACGACACCACCCGCGTGTACATGGGCTTGAACGAGGTAGGATTCGCCGTGATTAATTCCAATTCCTACAACCTCGGAGACAGCCTCGGCGAAGGCGTGGATGACGGCGTTCTCCTGAGGATGGCTCTGGAAAGCTGCCGCACCCTGAGCGATTTCGAAGAGCTGCTGGATCTGACAAGCGCCAAGGGAAGAAAAGACTGCTGGAATATCGGGGCTTTCGACGCCGACGGGAATGCGGCGCTCTATGAATGCTCCAATCGAAGCTACGTGAAATTCGACGCCGACAACCCCGAGGACGCGCCCGAGGGAATCATCCTGCGCGCCACCTACGGACTGTCCGGCGGTCCCAATAATAGAATCGGAATCGAACGTTACAAAAGAGCGGGCGAGATCGTTTACGATCGTCATGATGACATCCCCATCGACGTCAAATTTGTGCTGCAGGAACTCTCCCGCGATCTGGCCAGTCCTCTCGCCAACCCCTATCCTTTGCCCTACAACGGCCGTCAAATGGGCCGTCCTGCCGGTTTCATATACGTCAACGGCGTAACCATTAACCGCAATATTTCCCGTTCCTGTATGGTCATTCGCGGTGTTTCAGAAGCTCAGGATCCACGTCTATCCACTCTCTATTGCTCCATAGGGCCGCCGGTTATTTCGGTGGCGTTCCCTCTTTGGGTGGAATCGAGAAATGTCCCCGGATCCCTGAATCTGGGATTGGAAACGCCCATGTTTTCCCTGGTGAAACGGCACAAAGCCAACCTGTATCCCATGACCAAAGACCCCAATTTCCTCGATAGTCATTATCTCCTGGGCCCCGACGGCGACGGCATATTCAACTATACCATACCCCTGGAGAACCAGGCGCTGCAGGCCGCCGAGGAATATTTGAGAGCCTGGGATCACGATTTCCCCGAACCGCAGGGATTCGCTCACGCCCAGGATACCATCGCCGACATGATTTTCGAGACCTTCCTCAATATCCCCTTCGGAAGACGGGACGAGCCGTTGCCCGAGACGCGCTCTTTGCCTGTCGTTGAGAATTTCCCCAACCCCTTCAACGCCCAGACCACTATTCATCTCGACGGCTTTCAACCCGGAGAGCCGGTTCGCGTATCGATTCACGACTTGCTCGGACGGCTGATCAGATCGTTCGAAATTATCGCCGGGCGCGATGAGTTCATTGTCTGGGATGGCACCGACAGGCATAATTCCGGAGTGTCTTCGGGCGTATATTTTATCAACGCGGAAGGCTCCAGATATTCGGTTTCCGCCAAAACTCTACTAATGAAATAGGTTCGATAAGCCGGCAAATCGAACGCGCCCGAATTATGAAAAATAATACCAGCCTCAATCATTTTACCGCGCTCCGCTTGATGATCCTGATTTCGTTCTGGTTATGGAGCGCCGGCCCGACCGCAGGCGAGACAATCAGGCCTGGCGTCATAGGCGAATGCACGATCGGCGTATTCGGTCCGGAAATAACTGCCGATGGGCGCCCCATCCTCTGGAAAAACCGCGACGTCACTAATTTCGATCAGAAATTCGTCTACTACGGTTCGTACCAGCGCGACGGTATCTCCACCATTCCATTTATGGGAAATGTCTACAGGGCCGACACTACAAGGGTTTATATGGGAGTCAACCAGGCCGGTTTCGCTATTGGCAATGCCGACTCGTTTAACCTCGAGGATTCGCTTTATAATCAGGGCATCGTCGACGGCGTCCTTATGAGGCTGGCCCTCGAATCGTGCCGGACCCTTCGGGATTTCGAGGCGCTGCTCGATTCCACGAATAATATCGGCCGCGAAAGCTGCTGGAATTTCGCCGTTTTCGCCACCGACGGCCGCTGCGCCATGTACGAGTGCGCCAACTACAGCTACCTCAAATTCACTTTAGAGGATACCGAACGCGTTAATCAGGGATTCATGATCAGGGCCAATTACTCTCTCTCCGGAGGCAACCTGTTCGAAGGCCGGGGCAGATTCAAACAGGCCGTCGCTCTGACCGAAAGCCGGCTTCAAAGCGAGCCTATCGACGTCGCCTTCGTCCTCCAGGACCTGGCCCGCGATCTGCACAACAGCATCGAAAATCCCTATCCGCTCCCTTACAACGGGAATCAGGGCGGCGCCCCGCCCGGATATATTTACGTTCAGCAGGTGACTATTTCCAACAAATGGACCTCTTCCGCCGTAGTCATCCGCGGGACACGCCCCGAGGAGGATAGATCTCTGGCCACCACTTTTGCTATGCTCGGTACGCCGGTGCTGACGGCTGCTTACCCGCTCTGGGTCAAGTCGGGGACCGTCCCGCTCTATCTCAACCGTCCCCAGGGCGCTCCCATGTACGAATATTGCTGGGAAAGACGGCAAAGGCTTTTTGATAATTTCGATTTCCCTTACCATTTGAATTCCGAGGGGCTTCTCGACGACAGCTACAAGGGAATCTTCAGCTACACGTTGCCGCTCGAAAGCTGGGGTATCGAACAGGCCGACGAGCTCCTCGAATCCTGGTATCAGTCGCCTCCCGAGCCTGTGTTCGTCTCTCTCGAGCAAATGAGAATAGCCGACGTCATCTTCACGGGATTCCAGATGGAAACCGACGATTATATTCCCGAGAATAAAGCCGGAGGCGAGCCGCCCGATGACCTGCTTTTCCTTTATAATTATCCCAATCCTTTTAATTCCGTCACCGGCATCGCCGTCGAGGGGATCGATCTCGGTAATCAATCCGTCTTGAAAATCCACGATATTCTCGGGCGCCTGGTCCGTGAGTTCGATTTGACATGGAATGCCGATCGAACCGTGGTCTGGGAAGGACGCGATGCCCGCGGCGATTTCGTCAGTTCGGGAATATATTTTTGTAAAATCGAATCCAACGGCAAGACCGGCCTGCGAAAAATGCTTTACCTGAGATAGCCGGAATAGTCAAAATAATATTCTGATGAAAATTAATCTGTTGTCTTAACCGAAGAAGTAGAGGAGTGACTTGATGAAAAAGTTGCCGCTAATTGCCATGTGCGCGATGCTCATTTTCGTCGTTCTCGGCGCGGCCGCGGTTGCCGTATCCGCGAGCGACGCTTCCGAGGCCGCTTTCGCCAGGCTGCGGGCGGAACGCCCCATGGTCGAGAAATATGAAAAAGGCGAACATTTGTCCCGACTCTACGGCCGTGCCTTCGCCTTCGGTTCCAGCCCCGAGGAAACGGCCCTGAACTTCAAGAATAATTATGCCGATATTTTCGGGGCCCGGGCCGGAGACCTTCTGCCCGTCAGCTATATGCCCGACGGCCGTCATACGCTTCCCCTGATGTATGACCGGGCAACCGGAGATTATAAATTCACGCTCGTCTACTTCTCTCAATTCCGCGACAATATTCCCGTGTTCAGATCCGATCTTCGGCTGCTGGTGCTCAATCGATACGATTTCCCTATGGTAATGGCCTCTTCCGGTCTTCGCGATCTGGGCGACTTCTCCGTGCCCTCCGGGATCGGTATCGACCGGGAATTAGCCGAATCCGCCGCCAAATCGTTTTTCCCGGAACTCGTCAATCTCCGCAATCTCCGCCTTGTGATCTGGGCCGGGATGGAGGATATGATCGCGAGGCCCACTCCGGCTTTGGAGTTCGAGGCGGATAACGGCAAGCCCGCCACCGCCGAGTTCGAGAAATGGTTTTTTGTT
>CAZDAH010000054.1:8562-14565 GCA_964503405.1 uncultured Ignavibacteria bacterium | reverse complement strand
TGATTTCCCATATTGACATATCGGGAAACGTCTCCGGTATGGCTACCGAAGGCGTGGGAGCCGACATCTGCGAGGACGAATCGCCGATGGGCATGCCTTACGCCATCGTCACAGTTGACGGCGGCGGGCAGGCTTACGCCGACGAAAACGGCGATTTTGTAATATCCCATAGCGGCGACGCGCCCGTAAATGTTCGTTCGTTTCTCAGGGGTGAATGGTTACGGGTCGTCAACACGTCGGGGGCGGAAGCCGAATTGGTGACTGAAGTCACTCCTCCCGGGCCGGTTGACTTCATGCATAACGAGGCCAACGAAAGCCAGCATAACAGGGCCGAGGTCAACGGATACCTTCATGCCAACGTGGTTCGGGATTTCACCCTCGATTATAATCCCGCTTACCCGGTCATTTATCAGCAGACCGATTTCACGGTAAACGTCAATATCAACCAAAGCTGCAATGCCTACTACGACGGCTACTCCATCAACTTTTTCACCTCCGGCAGCGGATGTCCCAATACCGCCTTCTCAACCGTGGTCCACCACGAATACGGCCACCACCTTGTGAATGTCGGCGGCAGCGGCCAGGGCGCCTACGGAGAGGGAATGGGCGATGTCATGGGAATGCTCATCACCGATACCGCCGAGTTGGCCATCGGATTCGAAGGCAATTGCGATCGCGGTTTGCGCACCGGCGACAACGATTTCCAATACCCCTGCTCAGGCGAGATCCATTATTGCGGACAGCTGCTTTCCGGATGCGTCTGGTCTACCCTCAACGCCCTGCTGGCTTCCTACCCCGATGATTATATCGACATAATCGCCGGCATGGCTGTCAACGCCATGCCCTTGCACCGCGGAACAGATATCGACCCGAGCATCACCCTCGACTACCTGACAGTCGACGACGACGACGGCGATATCTGGAACGGCACTCCCCACGCTGCCGAAATCATTCAGGGTTTCGTCATAGAGCACAACATGGATTTCGGAGTGGCGCCGGAGATCGATCATGTGCCTTTGATCGATAACGAGGATCCCAATGCCGTCCTCGAAGTCACCGCCGACGTCTTCTCCTTTTTCTCCATGGAGGACGGTTCGGTTACCTTATATTATTCCACCGGAGGCGATTTCCAGTCGTCGGCCATGATCAACGAATCCGGCAACTCCTGGATTGGCGAAATTCCCCGTCCCTCGTACGGAACCCAGATCGATTATTATATTCTCGCCATCGACGGCACCGGCCTCGAAAGCACCGATCCCGATGGGGCTCCCGAGAATGTCCACTCCTTCTACTTTGGCGCCGATACCATTCCCCCGAACATGGAATTGGTCGAATTCCCCCGGAATACGGTGAATCTCTTCGGTCCGTACGGGCCATTCCTTATCACCGCCTGGGATATTCACGAAGTCGACGATTCCAATGTCAGCCTGCATTACCGGGTTAACGACGAATCCGAATCTGAGAGCATTCTCACCCCCACCGGAAACGATAACGAATTTGCGCTCGATCTTCTCGATCTCGACCGCCAGCTCAGCTCCGGCGACATAATCCACTGTTACTTCACCGCTTACGATCAGGCCATCGAACCGAATATGGGACGACTTCCCGAATCCGGCACCTACGAATTGCTTATGGCCGATTCCGAAATCTTCGAGGATTTCGAGGAATTCGGAATCGACAGGTGGTTCATTGAAGGCTCCTGGAACTGGCGCGAACCCGGGTACAACGGCGGCCATTCGCTGACCTTCGGGCCAAATTATCCGAATAACGCCGACGATTCGGCTTATATGGAATTCGGTTATGATCTGTCTCCTTATGCTCACGCCCGCGTCAGCTTGTATCGCCGAACTGCCATCGTCGGTACCGATACCTGCTTCGTCCTGGCCTCCAATAACGGCGGCAGCTCTTGGCAGACTGTCGGCTTAATAACCAATTACATAGGCAATCCGTTCATCTACGAAGAATTCGATATCTCGTCAATCATGGACCCCGATCAGCACGATTACAGGGTCGGTTTCAGGTTCGTCTCCGACGACAACTCGTCAGCCGGCGTTCTCATGCTTGATGATATCGGTTGGGTTATCGGGCCGATGACCGGAGTGGAGGACGAAACCGTCGAGACTCCGACGGAATTCTCGCTGAACCAGAACTACCCCAATCCTTTCAATCCTGATACCTATATCAGTTTTGACCTGCCCGGACGATCCGCGGCAAAACTCGATATTTTCGATGTTATGGGCAGAAGGGTGGCCATATTAATCGACGGAGATCTCGCGGCGGGCAGTTATACTTTTCGTTGGGATGGCAGAGACTCAGACGGCGAGAAATCATCGTCCGGGATCTACTTCTATCGTCTGGCTACAGAATTCGGCATTCGGCAGGCCAAGATGACCTTATTGAAATAGATCTCGTCGATTTCAGGCGGATTAACTGTACTATGACGGCAGCGGCCTTTCAAGCCGCTGCCGTTTGCATGCGTGTAAAATAGACATAGGCACCGCCAGGGGAGATTTGGCGCTACTCTGACTATCGCAGCTTCCTTTATATCATATTGGAACATTCCCATATCTTTTGCTAAGATCCTATCATATCCGGGATTTCCGATTCTCTTTCGGAGCACCTCTCGCGCGATAATTAATTGCAAATTAACATCTTATGTAGGGCCAAAGGAAAAATAGGCGCGGGCACGACGTTTGCCCCGTTTAGTCGCGTATAACCGTCATTCGGGGGTTTTGATGAGCAGGTTCTTGATTCGGGGCATCGCATTGGACAAACTGCTGGTCGGCATCATGGGCGTCTCGGTATTGTCCACCGCCGCCTGGAACTACAGCGTCAGGAATTCCGAAACATGGGCCGATCCCTTGCTCGATAGCCGGGCGGAGGAACGGATCAAAAGCGCTCTCGACGATATCAAATATCATCTCAAACTGGCCGGGTTCGAGTACGTCTCCCGCCCCGAAGTGGTGGCCATCGAAAGCGAGAATCAATCTGATATCATTAGAATACTGCACAACGGAATCAGCGTGCAGTATAGAATCGACGACAAACACAATTTGATCCGGACGATGGAGTCGGCCGAGAAAACAATGGCCGAGAAAGTAAATTCTTTGAGATTCATGGAGGTCGGGCCGAATACTATCGTGGTCACGATCACCAGGTCCCCTTACAGCCAGGGGCAACGAGACGAATTCGAGCCCATGTCCAAGAGGTACTAGGTCGTGGTGGAGATGAGCAGTCTCCTGTAGGAGGCGGCAGCTTTTAATTGTTAATTGACCGGAATCGCTGCCGACAAAAATAAGAGGGAAACGCTCGGACATTTTCCCGGCGATATCCCTGGCAGTCAAGAGGAACGGTCGAAAGGAGCGCGTTGTGATTCAAAATACAGGTAACGCGAAAAGATCGAGATGGTTCGAATCGGGCTTCACTTTGCTCGAGATGATGATCATAGTGGTAATAATCGGCGTGCTCGCGGCGATCGCGGTACCGTCGTTCAGCACAATCATGCCCAAGCTGGAAGCTCGGGCTCAAGCCCGGGCCACTCTCAACTTCATCAGGCAGGCCCGAAGCCGCGCTATTTCCGAGGGCGTACAGTACGGCGTTTACGTCGACTCCGGCAATCGTCGATATGTGCTTTTCAAGGACACCGTAAACCCGGCCCAGATGACCTATAATGTCGGGGATTCCATCGTGATCGGCCCCCAAATAATCGATCACGACGTACTGCTGTCCCGTTCCACCTTCGCCAACAACACCGTGATTTTCCAGCAGACCGGCCGCGCCTCGCAATCCGGCTCTTTCGTGTTCGATAAGGCCGGGGGCGGAGCGCGTTACGAGATTTCGGTTATCGGCGCTACCGGCAGATCCAAAATGCAATAGCCTGCATCGAGCCCTAATTTGCATACCCCCATTTTTTTTCTCAAAGGTTGTTAACTTTTAAAGTATTAGGACGATAATTATCTTCAGTGATGCAAAAGATCTTGACATTGGAATAAGTAGCCGGTAGAATTACAGCGCATGAATTTGCAGACTTTTAAGCTCGAAACAGGGGAGGCCTAAGGTGGGCTTGTTAGGCAAGTCTAGGCTGGCAGTCGGCCTCGATATTGGCGCCAGTTCCATCAAACTGGTCAGGCTGCAGCAAAAGGGCGGGGGTTATGCTCTGCGGGCTCTGGGAATTAAGGATCTTCCTTTCGACGCGGTATCATCCGAGGAGATTAAAGACCGCGATGCGGTCATATTCGATATCCAGAGTCTTGTCGACCAGACCGACCCGAAAATCAAAGACGTGGTGATTTCCATATCCGGGCACGGAGTCATCACCGACAAGTTCCTGATGGACAAAAAAACAGGCTCCGAGGCCCACCAGGCGATCCTCTTCGAAGCCGAACAGCGAAGTCCCTTCGACGTCGAAGACGTCATGATGGACTACCACGTTATCAAGGTGGACGAGGAAACCGGGAAGATGGAAGTCCTCCTGGTGGCCGCCCGAAACGAGTTTCTCAAAAGCTATCTTGATTTGATTATTGACGCCGGTCTCAGACCTGTCATCGTCGATACCGACGCTTTCGCCATACTCAACGCCTATGAAATCAACTATGATATCGATCCCTCGAGGATCACCGCCCTGATCAATATCGGGTTCGATACCACCACCCTGATATTCATCAAGGACGGAATTTATCATTCCACCAGGGACGTCTCCAACGGCACCCGCCTTATCTACGAGGCCGTGGCCCACGAGTTCAGGCTCAACCAGGAGATGACCGCCAGGGCCTTGAAGGGAGAGATGGACAGCTCCATCGATCAGGATATGTTCAAGGCCACTGTCGCCACGTCGTTCGAGGAACTGATGGCCGGTATAGAGGTCGCTATCTCGTACTTCAAAAGCTCCTCCGGATCCAGCGAAATCGACTGGGTCGTGCTCTCCGGAGGGGGCGCGCTTGTGCCTTATCTGCCCGAGTTTCTGCAGAACAAGCTCGGCATACCGGTGGAGATTTTCAATCCCCTGAGAAACATCGAATACGATCCCGACCTTTTCACTGCCTATCAGCCCGAAAAGGTGGCGCCGCTTCTGACGGTGCCGATCGGTTTGGCGGCCAGGAGGCTTTAATGATTGAAATTAATTTACTGCCAAAGGAACTCCAATGGCGTCGATTCAGCTTCAAGCTGGACAAGAAACTGGTAATCCTCCTGGTTTCGGGGCTGGTCGTTATCTTCGCGCTTGCGGTTTACAGCTTCATCTTTCAGGCCGGGCAAATCTCCCGGTTCAATGATAATATCGCCCGGTACAGAGCCGAAACAGATCAATATGAGGCGGAAATTCGCAAAATCGACGAGATCAACGAGGCCAAAGTCCAGATAACCGCCCGCATGACCGCTATCGAGATACTCAACCGCAACAGGGGATACTGGGTGGAACTTATGGAGGATCTCATCCGCCGAATTCCGGAATATCTCTGGCTGACTTCGGTGCAGGATGCTTCCTCCATCGCCGCGGCCGCGAGCAGAACCCCGGGAACTGCGCCCGTGGCCGCCAGATCGACCATGGAGGGATTCTCATTCTCCCTAAACGCCCTGGCCACGTTCCTGGTGAGGTTGAAGAAATCCGACGTATTCCAGAATATAGAAATATCGTCGATAAACTTGGAAGAATCAGAGCAAACGAAAGCTTACTTTTTCAAGCTGACTTGTGATTTTAACGCTCCCGAGACGGCTGCGCCGACCGAATCTGCTCAGGCGACTGCCGCTCCGGGGGGCCAATTTTAAAATAGTTGAGCGGCGTCTCTAACGGGGCCGGCGCTCGAATTCATGTGGAGGGGAATACATGAATTTGAGGGATCCTAAAAACCAGATCTTTATCATCGTCCTGTTCCTGTTCGGTGCGGCCATTTACCTGTGGTATACGAATATATATACTTCTTTCAGCGAAAAAACCGCTGTTCTGGTGCAGGAACAAAATACCCTGGCCACCAAGCTCAACGCGGTCAAGCAGAAGGCGGCCACTCG
>CAZDAH010000054.1:4673-8552 GCA_964503405.1 uncultured Ignavibacteria bacterium | reverse complement strand
TAAGAGAGTGGAGCTCATGCTTCCGGAAAGAAAGGAAGACGAAGCCTTCCTGGCTCAAATTCACGGCGCCGCTCAGTTGACCGTTTCTCTGGTCAAGAAGATCACTCCCCTGGGCACTCAACCATCGGATTACTACGAAACGAACAGCTATCTGGTCGAGGTGGAATCGTCATACCACGGCCTCGGGAGATTCCTGGCCAGGGTGGCTAATTTCCCCTTTATCGTGAACATCAGCGCCTTGCAGCTGAAAACCACCAAAGAGGGCAGCGGGACCACATTGCTCGATACCTCCAAGGATATCGGCGCGAATGAAACCGTCCTTGCCACCTTCAAGCTCTCAACCTATAACGTAAAACAGGGTGCGGCAGGATGAAAAATAAAGGCATAAAATTCTCGATTATTATCGTCGGCCTGGGCGTCGCTCTCCTCGAAACGGCCTCCGTCTCGGCCGCCAATTATCTCAAGGATATCAGCGTGAGAAAAGCCGGCAATACCGTGGTCGCGGTAATCTCCACCTCGGAGCCCTGCGACTTCGATAAACTCTATCTTTCGGGCAAACCGGAACGAGTGGTTGTCGATCTGCAGGGCGTGGTCAACGCCTGGACGACGAAGAAATTCGACGATCTTCCCTTCACTTCCATAATGTCCATCCGCTCCAGCCAGTTCCAGAACGATCCCCTCGTGACCAGAGTCGTATTCGATATCGGCAGGTCGATCGAGTTCGACGTTTCCCAAAGCGAGAGCGATATTATAGTCAAGATCCCGGCTGCTCCCGACGAGTCCGATTTCCAGGAATGGAGCACCGCCGTATCGTCGAGAAAGACCCTCCCGGCGGTTGTCCAGGCGCCGAGACAGCAGCCTACCGCCGCTCCGGCGCAGGAGAAGCGAATGAGCCCCGGGGTCAAAATAGAGTCCATCCCGAAAAAAACCATGGTCTATAGAACGTCGAATTTCAGAGACCCGTTCGTTTCCCTCGTCGGCGCTTCCCTGGGACATCTCTCGACCGAGCTTCCCGCGCTGGAAAACCTGACTCTCGTGGGCGTGCTTTCGGATATCGACGGCAACCGCGCCCTGCTCGAGGATGCCGAGGGGAACGGCTACATTCTCATGCCCAACGACAAGGTTAAAAACGGGTATCTCGTCTCAGTATCCGAAACAAAGGCTATTTTCCAGATAACCGAATACGGATGGACCAGAACCGTCGCTCTGGAACTGGACCTTCCGGAGTTAAGATAAAAGGGGAGTTGATCATGCGCAAAAAAGCATACATTGCCGCGGCGGCCCTCGCACTGGGTTGCTTGATGTTTCTCAACATCGGGGCTTTGAAAAGCCAGGAGGAAGCCGAATCCGAGATGGAGATGATGACAGCCGCCCCGAGAGTTATCAAGAAACTGTCGTTGACCAACGCCGATATCCGATCCGTCCTGATGTATCTTTCTTCCTATGGCGGCAAGAATATCGTCGCCTCGCCCAGCGTCCAGGGTAACGTCACCGTTCACCTGTCCAATGTAACATGGAAAGAGGCGCTCGATATTATTCTCGAAACCTACAACCTGGTTGGTGTCGGTTCCGAAAATTATATCCGCGTGGTCAAAGCCGAGGACTATTACCTGCAGCAGCAGGCCGAGGAAAAACATAACATGGAGCAGGAATCCTTAAAGCCGCTGAAAACCAGCATAGTCTCGGTCAAATTCAACGTGGCCAGCGAAATCCAGCGGGCGGTGCGAGGCCTTTTGTCGCAGAGAGGATCGGTGGAGGTCGACGAACGCACCAACTCCCTGATTCTGCGAGACCTGCCGGAAAACCTCGACAGGGTCAACGAACTGGTCGATGTGCTCGATAAGGAAACAAGACAGATCAAGATTTCCGCCCAGCTCCTCGAGGTCGACGCCTCCTACCTGCGCGAGATTGGAGTCGACTGGAGATTCATCAATTACAGCAACTTCATCGGCGAAACCGAGAGCGCCGGCGACGAGTATATCGGCGATCCCCTCTTCCCGACTAATCCCGATCGTCAAAACTTCTCCGAGGAGGAAGGGCGTATAGGCGGCTCGCAGGAAGTCACCGGCAACAAGCTCGGACAGTTCTCCTTCGCCAGGCTGGTCGATATCGGCGATAACCAGTACAGCATCGGCGCCGTCCTTTCCACCATAGAATCGTCGAATAAAGGCAAGATCATCGCCCATCCCGAAGTAACAACTCTGGATAACGTCGAGGCCTACATCCAGATGGGCCAGAAGATACCGATCAAACAGTTCGACCCGTCCGGCAATACGATCATAACCTTTTACGACGTCGGCACCAAACTGCGCGTGACACCTCATATAACGTCGGAAAACAGAATCCTGCTGCACCTGATTCCCGAACGCAGCTCGTATCAGTTCGATCCCAACGGCGTTATCATCAACAGCCAGAACGCCGAGACCAATGTCGTGGTCGAAAACGGCGAAACCGCCGTCATCGGCGGCCTGACCAACCAGGAAGTCAAGACCCTGCGCGTGGGGCTGCCGATCCTCAAGGATATCCCGGTTCTCGGCTTCCTCTTCGGCTACGACAAGAAGGAAGTCATCTCCCGCGACCTGGTGATATTTGTTACACCGACCGTGATCGAGCCCCCGGTGCAGGCCTTTACGGAATAGATAATATTAAGAGCGAATTTTGCAAGCCCCGTTTCGGCGGGGCTTTTTTATTAGCCTACGGAATTGACATTCGCTTAGTATATGATTGCGGTCAATATAATCCAATATGCCGTCATAATTTATGAAAGTCCAGAGATTTAGCTTGACAAACAGGCGGCCGTTTATTTATTTTTACTATAAACTAATTAAGGGAGATTGGCAAGATGAAGGCGATGCCAGCCTTGCTCCTTATTATAGTTGTGTTCTTATGCTTTACCCCCGCCCAAGCCGGCTGGGGCGAGGACGTGCGGTTGACCTACCGCGGGCAGGAGATAAACCCCCAGGTCATTGCCCGGAATGACACCGTCCACGTGGTCTGGTTCCAGTTGAATGGCCAGGTTTCTTATATACGGAGCACGGACGGCGGCGGCACATGGGACCCGATAGTGGATTTGACTGAAACCGAACATACCGGGTGGTACTCAAATCTCAATTTAGACGAAAACGGCCTTCTGATCAGCTGGATGGACTACAACGAAAATGAAGGTATAACTTCGATCGGCATCGCCACATCCGCCGACGGCGCTACTTGGAATCAGACCCGCTATGTATGGACGGATAACCCCAGCCATTTCACTTTTCCTGCTTCCGCCGTGAACGGGGATTCGATATTTCTCGCGTATTATAGCGGGAGGAACGATTCCACGGGCTCCCGCCCCATCAGAGCCTTGCATTCTTATGATTACGGACAGACCTGGAGCGATGAGGTAACCGTAGGACATCCAATTTGGGCCCCACCCACACCTATTACAATGAAATATTGTTCCGGAGCATTGCTTATCATGTATACAGATGCGCCCGATTCCAGTCATTTGAATTGGTTTAATATAAATGGTTACAGGAGTATGGACGCGGGAAGGAGTTGGTGGGGACCATTTGAGATATCGCCCCCTAATGAATATGGGGCAGACGAAGCCTGTGGCGCCTGCAATCCCATCACAGGCCGGTTAGCCGCTGTTTATAAGGATTATAGATTTTCTCCTTATTTCTTTCACGGGGATATATTTGCTGCTATTTCCGATGATGGGGGGCTCACGTGGCCATTCGAGACCAGGGCCACGACCATCCCTACTGCCTTTGATCCTGGCTTGGATTTTTTGGGAGACACTCTAATTACGATTTGGTCAGATATGCGATATTACCTTGAATATGGTTGGAACGAAATTGTATTTAACCGCAGCAACGACGGCGGATTGACGTG
>CAZDAH010000054.1:1132-4663 GCA_964503405.1 uncultured Ignavibacteria bacterium | reverse complement strand
GAAACATTGGCGGAATCCTTTTCGTCATCTGTATCTATGGATAGAGAGAGAATATATGTGGTGTGGCGAGAAAATCCTCAAGGTTCGGGGACTGACATCTTTTTCAAAAGCTATCGGCCAGATGAGACCATTATTGAGGATATTGATTGGCCACAAGATATTTCCCTTTCAATTAATGCCTTCCCGAATCCGTTCAACTGCAATCTGAGGATAGAAGTGTCATCCGCGAAACCCGGTAAGCTCTCGATCTATGATATTCAGGGGAGATTAATTAACGAATTCAATTATGCGGCCGGTACAAACAGCATAATTTGGGATGCCGCGAATATGGCTGGCAAACCCATCTCATCGGGAACATATTTTCTCGGGGCGAAGGGAGGAAACTTGGAAAAGTGGATTAAGGTAGTGTATTTGAAATAATGGTTCACAGATGTTTTTAAAAAGAGGGAGATGATATGAAAAGGATTTTGTTAATCGGACTGTTGGGCTTAATGCCCGGGTTATTAACGGCTCAACAATGGGAATGGATGGACGGGCCGTATTTTGTTTACAGCGTAACTGGCATGTCCGTAGGATATACCGATTATGGGCAGCCCAACCAGCAGATGCATGCCTATGCGGTCGGATCAGACTTAGAGCACGAATATGTTTATAGCTACCAAGGAGATTCGCCCGTTGGAAACTGGCAACGCAATCCCAATTTCATTGACGGCATCAAGCATGTCAGCGCATCCAGATATAATGGTACGCGCGGTTATGCGGCGGTGCCTGAAGGAACGGTGGGCATCCCGGGGGTGCGCGTCACCATCGACGGAGGGGTAACATGGCCCCGCACTATTTCTCAGCCTGGCAATCTGTTGTTCACCGGTATTGAGACGCATCCGAGCAATGGGAATATTTGCTATACAGCCTCTGAACAAAACAGCCCTGCCTTCAGCGTATGGAGAACTGCAGACGGGGGGATAATCTGGAACTCGCTGAATTCGGGCATACCTGATCCGACGATTCGAGCTAACTCCATCCGTGTCGATCCGAATTCCGGTAACAATATAAATACAACGAGAGTATACGCCTGTTTCAATAATTATGGTATCCGGAAAAGCGTCGACGGCGGCAGCAATTGGACAGGATTATCGCTACCAGGCTATGGAACGAGCTACAATGGCATAGATATTGCCGCAAAGGAAGGCGACAGCAATAATCTTTATGCCTTAAGTCAACATAACGGAGTGTACGAACTCTGGCATTCGACTGACGGCGGTAACAATTGGGAAAGTCCGGCCGAGAAAGATTTTGGAACGAATACCATGTTCAAAGTCTTGGTTGAGGATTATGATTACGAAGGCGAGCATCAGAATGCCGTTTGGGTTATTGGTGATAATTACGTATATACGCATGTAGTCGGACAATACCCAGGCTGGACAGATTTTCCTATTGGATATACTCCGCGTATGAGCGGCTTTGTGGATCCTACTGCCCGCGACTCTAATGGAGAAATTATTCCCGGAGGGCTTCTTTATCTTGGTAGTAAACTGACGATCCAGCTGGGTTATTACGAGGTAGGCGATGGTATTCATTTTCACGATAAGGAAATAACTTCAGGAACTCAGATAGCCAACGTTGTTTCTCTCGATTGCGCCCAGAGCATCGCAGGATTATATGACGTAGACCGGCCGGCTTTACGTGTAATGACTGATCTTGGAGGTTTTGTTTACAAGAATAGGAATATAACGTGGGAGGGTGATCCCGATGAGTGGATCACAGAAACGGCATTGCAAAGCCTAACTATCAACACTGCTCACGGAAAAGAGATATCAGTTTATTATGGTCTTTCAGATGGAACTTATATAGACTCGTATGTAGCCGCAGGCCATGACGGCTATGCACCGCTTTTGCTCGATTCAGGATTCGTAGTGGATTGGGGCTCGACGAATCCTGCTTCATTTGGGGCGGTAACGGGTCCTCACTATGTTCTTGCAGGGTGGGGGCAGGCTTTTGTCGGCGGACAGGATAACTCATATGAAAACGTTACTTGGATAGTAAATCAAGTCTCGCCGCCAATTTATCGCCAGTTGTCTGAGATTCTAGACATATCGACTAATTCCCCCGTCATAAACGACATAACTCTCGAACGGATCAATCCTGGATACTATTATTTCTGCGGAACACGAACCTCTGATTTAGAAAACGCCGTAGCATATGTGTATGCTTTAAGCGATGATCCTACATACTTTAACGGCGGATTGGGTAACCCATACCAAGTAAGAAATGCTAACTCAATAACGAAATCAAAGGAAATTGAGGAAGGTCCCGAACTGTTGATCCTATATTTGGGTACTGAAAAGGGTATTTTTAAAAACAGATTTAATCCCGGAAATCCACCAGATTGGTATCCTGCCACTTATGGGATTGGGTCAAATATCGAAATAGGCAGGTTAGTTAACTACTACCACGTCATTGAAAATTGGGATGCTGTGAGTTATGGTGAGCAGAAGCCGGACTCTATAATCCAATATGCACTTGGTCACGACGCCAGCTGGGATCCCTATCTATATGTAAGTCCCGATAGCGGTAGATCGTGGATAGAATTCGGAGGATACTTTAGAGACAGGCGAATCGCTGTAAATGACATTGTGACATTTACGGATATTAGAGAATCGTTCCCCACGCGCGCCCATCTCGGCGTTGGAACCGATAACGGGGTTTATCGGATGAAATACAACGTCAAATCCGGGACGTTGGCGAGTAATGAAACCTGGGGCCCCGGCTTGGTAATTGTCAACGGCGATGTGATTGTGCCATTTGGCAAGACTTTGACCATTCAGCCGGGCACAGAGATTAAATTTGTCTATTTCTTCGATAGGACAAGTTCGGGGGCCTCTTTCTCAAAAGCAGAATTGATCGTAGCGGGGACATTGAACGCTGCCGGCAACTTTGGTAATCCGGTTGATTTCGTCTCTTCCAAATCCTCGGCTCTTACAGCCGGCGATTGGTATGGAATCAGGGCATTGACCGGCAGCAATGTTTCGCTCGATTACTGCGAGATTAGAAATGCAGTTTACGGTGTTTGGGCTTATCAGCCCGCACAACTGAATGTTCGGAACTGCCTTATTGAAAACAACCTGACAGCGGGGGTCTACGCTTCCTTTATGCCGCCCGGGACGACCATCGAAAACACTCGAATACAAAGCTCCGGCACTTACGGAATTTACTGCTCGGAAGGCTCTTTCGCGGCCAGCGCGGATACTATTGATGATTGCCGATATGCCATCTACTACGCGGGCGGGGATGCTTTGCAGATATTGAATTGTTTGGTCACTTACCCTGCGGAGACTCCACTTTCGTCGTACTATGGAATTAGCGTCAAGAAGTCGTCGGCAGTGAGTCCTTTACCCACGATATCGGGTGATTCGATCTCCGGTTTTGACCAGGGTGGCATCTATTTCGAAGGAGTAACCAACACATCTGCTCGGATAGAGGCCACAAGCGTTTACAACAGCGGAATGTCAGGCATTTATTTCATGCATTCAT
>CAZDAH010000054.1:0-1122 GCA_964503405.1 uncultured Ignavibacteria bacterium | reverse complement strand
GCTTTATTCATCGAGTTCCCCCAAAGTAAGAAGGACCAAGTTTGAGAATGCCAAGTATACCGGCGCGTCCATAAATTCGGGATGTTTCCCCGATCTCGGGAACGAAATAAGTCATGGAGATAATTCATTCATTAAGAATGATCCCATGGGGCCGTCTTATAAGCATCTAAACAACTCCAACTTAACGCCGGTGAATGCCATTTACAATTATTGGCAGCCATTCAGCAGCGCCCTGATTGTGAACGCGATTTATGAACCTCATCTCACCAGCGATCCTCTGCCTAAGGTGAGGCCGGAATGGGATTTGACGGGGCAGGCGGATGATTTCGAACTGGCCAGGGCATACCCCAATCCCTTCAACTCAGCGACAACTATCAGCTTCAATTTAACCTCGCCTCGATTCGGAATTGTAAAAATCTATAATATAATGTGCCAGGCGGTTAACACGATATTCGAGGGTTATGGATCATCCGGCGAGAATACCGTTGTCTGGAACGGAGAGAACCGCTGGGGCACCCCTGTATCCACGGGTGTTTATCTGGCGCAGATGAAATCAAGGGATAGCCAAAGAACGATAAAGATGACGTTCTTGCGATAATCAGGATCAACAGGTGAAGGAGAATTGCCATGTATAATTTAAATATGAGAAAAATCAGAACGTTGGCTTTCGTTTCCGTCATAGCGATATTCCTGCTGAATATTGCCCGGGCTGATTCCCTTTCCGTCGATGTTAACAGCGGAGCGATTGTGACCAACCCCGAGCGAACCGACGCCAGGCTGTTGATTAATATCCCTCTGCCCGATGAACTGTCAGGCGGCGATCTGATATTCGCCGAGCTTCGGATTCCTGTTGTCGCCGCCATACCGGATTCTTCCGTCCTGATTGTTCACTGCAACTCTTTGTTGATTACCTGGAATTCCAATGATATCGCCTGGGAGGACCTGGGAGACTCATTGTCTACTGATATCATCGGTGAGAATGGAACGATTTACGCCTCTTCCGACGCGGGGGAGCAGGAGGCATATTTCGATATTACGGAGACGATCAGATCCTGGATGGGCGGCGGCATATCAAACAACGGTTTAGTTCTTTATTGTGATCCCGTCAGTTTACCGCGATTT